>JBGQKQ010000006.1:0-35093 GCA_041499655.1 Gammaproteobacteria bacterium | reverse complement strand
GGTGCTCGCCTCGTATCCGGGCACCCCCGACTCGTCGAGCGTCGGCACGTTCGGCAGCAGCGGAGACCGCGTCTTCGAGCTGACCGCGAGCGCCTTGATCCGACCGCTGCGGATGTGCTCGATGGAGGCGGTGAGCTGGTCCATCATGGTCTCGACCTGGCTGCCCAGGAGGTCGGTGATCGCCGGGCCGCTGCCCTTGTAGGGAACGTGCACCAGCTTGAGGTTCGCCTGGCGCATCAGCAGCTCGATCGCGAGATGGTTCGAGGAGCCGCTGCCGGCGGAGGCGATCGTCAGCCCTCCGGGTTTCGAGTTGGCGAGCGCGACGAACTCCTTGTAGGTCGACACCGGGGTCTTGGGCGCCGCGGTGAGCACGATGGGGACGGACTGGATCGGCCCGATCGCGACGAAGTCCTTCACCGGATCGTAGGAGAGATTCTTGAACACGGCGGGGCCGGCGGTGATGGTGCCGCTCGAGCCGAGCAGGAGCGCATAGCCGTCGGCGGGCGACTTGGCGACCGCGGTCGTTCCTATCCTGCCCGCCGCGCCCGCGCGGTTCTCGACGATGACCTGCTGGCCGAGCGCCTCCGACAGGGCGGGCGCGACCGTGCGCGCCGTGATGTCCACGTTGCCGCTCGCCGGCCAGGGCACGACGATCTTCACCGGGTGAGCCGGGAAATCCTGCGCCGACGCCGCCGACGCGGCGATCGCGAGCGGGAGAATCCATCGCTTGTCCATGCTTTCCTCCTCGGGCGGGAATCGTAGCACGGCCCGGTCCGCTATCCGGAACGCTTATGGCTTTGCCGGAATAGGCGCGCTATCCTCGTGTTTACGTTTGCGGCAGAAGCGGAGGAGCTCCGACATGCTCGAAACCGAACGGGTCAAAGTCTTCTGGCAGCCGGGATGCACGAGCTGCCTCCGGACCAAGGAATTTCTCACCAAGAGCGGCGTGGACTACGAGTCGATCAACGTCCACGGCAACGCCGCCGGCATGGCGGAGCTGCACAAGCTCGGAGCGCGCAGCGTTCCGGTCGTCTCGCGCGGCGGCCGGTTCGTGTTCGCGCAGAGCCTGGCCGACGTCATCCAGTTCCTCGACCTGAAAGTGAAACAGCAGCAGCGGCTGAGCCCCGAGGAACTGGTCAGGAAGCTCGAGATCGTGCTCCCGGCAGCTTGCCGCTACATCCGCCAGATCCCGGACGGCCAGTTCGAGAAGCCTTTCCGCAACCGCAACCGGCCGATCCGCGTCCTGTGCCACCACGTGTTCCGGATCGTGGAGGGGTTTCTCGAGTCGATGCAGGACGGCCGCGAGCTGACCTACGAGCGGATCATGCAGGAGGCGCCGAACCTACGGAACGGCGAGGCCATCGCGAGCTTCGGCGAAAGCATCCTGGCGCGCTTCCAGAAATGGTGGGCCGCGTTCCCGGACCGCGGTTGCTCGCAACTGATGGACACCTACTTCGGCAAGCAACCGCTTCACCTGGTGCTCGAGCGGACCGTGTGGCATCCGACGCAGCACACGCGCCAGCTGATGCTGGTTCTCGAATCGCTCAACATCGAACCCGAACGCAGATTGACGGCGGCAGACCTCGCAGGCCTGCCGCTTCCGGAGAAGGCCTGGGACGAGGAAAAGGAGGCAGCATGAGGAAGAAAACGCTGCTCGCACTCGCGGCCGCCGCGCTGAGCTTCAGCGCGGTCGCGCAGCAGCGCAATTTCGACACGGTGGAGATGAAGACCACCCAGGTCGCTCCCGGGATTTACATGCTCGAGGGCGAAGGCGGCAACATCGGCGTCTCGGCGGGCGAGGACGGCGTCTTCCTGATCGACGACGAGTTCGCGCCGCTCAGCCAGAAGATCATGGGCGCGGTGAAGGCGATCTCGGAGAAGCCGATCCGCTTCCTGATGAACACCCACTGGCACGGCGACCACGTCGGCGGCAACGAGAATTTCGGCAAGGCGGGAACCGTCATCGTCGCGCACGACAACGTGTACAAGCGCATGTCGGTCGGCGGCGCCATCACGTTGCTCAAGCAGAACTACGCGCCCTATCCGAAGGCGGCGCTGCCCGTCATCAGCTTCAGCCAGTCGGCGACCTTCCACCTGAACGGCGACAACGTCACCTCGACCCACCTGCCGCCAGCGCACACCGACGGCGACTCCTTCGTGCGCTTCGCCAAGGCGAACGTGATCCACACCGGCGATGTCTTCGCCGCGTACCGCTATCCCTTTATCGACGTGGAGAGCGGCGGATCGGTAAAAGGCATCCTCGCCGCGATCGACCGGATGCTGCCGATGATCGACGACAACACCAAGCTCATCCCGGGACACGGCGGGCTGTCCTCGAAGAAGGACGTCCTCGCCTACCGCAAGATGGTTGCGGCGGTGATCGCGAAGATCGAACCGATGGTGAAATCGGGCAAGACGCTGCAACAGGTGATCGACGCGAAACCCACGCGCGAGTTCGACGAGGAATGGGGCAAGTTCAGGAAGCCCGAGGCCTTCGTCGAGATCGTCTACAACGGGCTGGCGCCGAAGAAGAAGTAGCGACCCACGTCAGGCCGCGCCGGCGGTATCTTCGCCTTCCTCCAGCTCGGAGAATCGCACCGGCAGCACTTCGCGCGTCGCGAGCCTGCCCTCCGCGGATTTTTCCAGGACCATCAATTGCTGCCGGTCGGGGATTCCCGTCGGAATCACCATTTTTCCTCCGGCTTTCAGCTGCGCGATCAGGGGCGGGGGGATCAGATCGGGCGCGGCGGTGACGATGATCTTGTCGAAGGGAGCGCGCGCGCTCCAGCCGTAGTAGCCGTTGCCGACCCCGATCTCGATGTTGCGGTAGCCGAGGCGCTTGAGGCGCCTTCGGGTCTCGAGCGCGAGCTCCTCGATGATGTCGATGCTGTAGACCTGCTTCACCAGCCCCGACAGGATCGCCGCCTGGTAGCCGACTCCGGCCCCCACCTCGAGCACCGCGTCGCCGGCCTGCGGCTCGAGCAGATCGGTCATGAGCGCGACGATGAAAGGCTGGGACACGGTCTTGCCGTAGCCGACTGGCAGCGGCGAGTTGATGTACGAGTAAGGCTGGAGCTCGGCCGGGACGAATTCGTGCCGCGGAGTCCTGCCCATCACCTCGATGACGCGCGGATCGAAGGCGGACTTGCCGAGTTGCCGGGTGAGAAATACCGCGTCCGCCACCACCTCGGCGATCATCTGCTGGCGCATCAACTCGTGCTGCCGGTTCTCCATCGCAGGGGCTCCCTGGCGCACGCGGATTGAACGCCCTTGTCGATCTTGGACCTGCGAACCCGGACAAGGTTGCCCGGGCGGCCGTCAGTGCAAGGAGGGTTTCTTGAGGAGATCCTGGCGGTCCGCCGAGGGCACGCGAAGGCGGGACACGGAGCCTTCGCGCACCAGGGTCATGGGCACTTCGACGCCGGCTGCGCCGACGCTCCAGATTCTCCGGAACAGGTCGGCCAGTCCTCCGACGCGATCCCCCGCGACTTCGATCACGATGTCACCGGCCTGTATCCCCGCCCGCTCCGCCGGGCCGCCCTCCGCGAGCCCCGAAACCACGACGTGTCCCTTCACTTCCGTCGCATACACTCCGAGCCAGGGGCGCGCGGGCCGCTGGGTGCGCCCGAGCTTCAGCAGCTCATCGAGGATCGGCTCGAGCAGGTCGATCGGCACGATCATGTTCCCCTGCACGGTCCGCCCGCCCAGCTCCTCCTGAACCATCAGGGAGCCTACGCCGAGCAGGCGCCCTTCCCCGCCGATCAATGCCGCGCCGCTCCAATGAGGATGCGCCGGAGCGGTGAACAGCGCTTCATCGAGCACGTACTCCCAATAGCCGGCGAATTCCCGCTTGGCGATGAGCTTGGCCTTGAGGGCGTGCCTGCGGCCGCCGTGTCCGGCCACGAGGACGTCGTCGCCCACCCGGCACGAGGCGGCGGTGCCGCGCGCGAGCGCGGGCGCGTCCAGCTTGCCCAGGGGCTGCACCAGTCCGAAGCCGCTCGGCTGATCGTATGCGAGGGGATAGCCCGCGACGGCCTTGCCCGCGTTCGTGTTCAGCCAGACGGTGGTCGCTTCGGTGATGAGATAGCCGATAGTGAGAACCAGGCCGTCGTCCCGGATGACGACGCCGTTGCCGATGCGCTCGGTGCCGAGGATCCCTGCCGTGAAGGCGTCTTCGGGGACTTCGGCGCGCAGCAACACCATCGAGTCGAGCGCCGACTCGAGGTCGAAGCGGGCTTCCTCGGCCTTGGGCTGCATCTCGGGCGGAAACGCCCAGTTGCTCAGGTCCGCCATGCGCTATCCCGTTCCAGGGGACGTTCATTCTAGGGCAGCGCCCGGACCCGTGTCAGCCCTGGGTTACACTTTGCCCATCCGGGAGGACCATGAATATACCCATCAGCATCGCGATGGTTTCCAATCCGCGAACCTGGCCGATTTTCGACGGGAAAGTCGAGCCGGACGGGATCACGCTGATACCCAGCGCGGTGCATCCGTCGGAGCTTTTCTGGAGGCAATTGCGCTTTGCCGACTTCGACGTATCCGAGATGTCCTTTTCCTCCCTGCTGATGGCGAAAGCCAAAGGCGACGACCGCTGGGTGGGCCTGCCCATTTTCACCACCCGGAAATTCTTCCACGCCGAAATCCTGGTGAGGACGGATTCCGGGATCGGGAAGCCGGCCGACCTGAAGGGGAAGCGGGTCGGCGTTCCCGAGTACCAGCAGACCGCCGCCTTGTGGACGCGCGGCGTGCTCGAGCACGAGTTCGGCGTCGCGCCCAGGGACATGGAGTTCTGGATGGAGCGCACGCCCTCGCACAGCCATCGCGCGGCGACCGGATTCACCCCGCCGCCGGGGGTCACGATCAGGCAGATACCCGCGGAAAAAAGCATCGGCAGCATGATGCTCTCGGGAGAGCTCCAGGCGGTGATCCACTACATCGTGAATCCCAATCTAGTCGACAGGAGCACCGCCGACCTGTGGAACCATCCGGACGTGAAGCCGCTCTTTCCCGATCCCCTGGCCGAGGGCGTCCGCTACTACCGCAAGACCGGCATCTTCCCGATCAACCACGGGATGGTGATCCGCAGGGAAATCGCCGAAAAACATCCGTGGGTCGTGTTGAATCTCTACAAGGCGTTCGCGCGCGCGAACGAGATGGCCGACCGCGAGCGCGTGGAGCACGCCGAGTACTACCGCGCCGCGGGCCTGCTGACGCGCGAGGCGGGGGACGCGCTGCGGGCACCGCTGGTGCGCCACGGCATCGTGGCCAACCGGAACGTGCTCGAGACCGCGGCGCGCTACTCGCACGAGCAAGGGCTGACGCCGCGCCTGCTCGCGCTCGAGGAGGTGTTCGCCGCGAGCTCGATGGAACAGTGAGCGAGGGTCACTCCGCCGCGGCCGTCTTGCCGATCAGGGCTTCGCGGAATCGCTGCTTCAGATAGGCGCCGTCGCGTGGCGGCAGGACGAGCGGCGCCGGATCGCTCGCGACCTTCACCTGGTAGAAGAGCGGTCCCCTGGCGCGATGGATGCCCGAGCGCACGCCGGCAATCTGCGGGGAACTGCGGACGATTTCCGCCCTGGCGAATCCGCAAGCGGCGGCGACTGCCGCGAGATCGGTTCCGTACGCCGTGTGCGTCTTCTGCATTCCCGTTTCGCCGTAGCGCTCGTTGTCGAGCACGACGATCGCGAGATTTCCCGGGCGCTGCGCCGCGATCGTGGCGAGGCTGCCCAGCCCCATCAGCATTTCTCCGTCGCCGGTGACGACGAGCACGCGCCGGCGCGGCTGCGCCAGCGCGAGCCCCAACCCGATCATGCAGGCCGAACCCATCGCGCCCCACAGCGGAAACGTGAGCGGATGGTCGCCCGCTGCGGTGCAGTCCCAGGCGCTCGAGCCCAGTCCCGCCACGACGAGGAGGTCTCCGCGCCGATCGAGCAGCGCACGCACCACCTTGCGGCGGTCGAGCTTCGCGTCGCTCACGGTTTGTCTCCGAACGATTTCGAGCCGATCAGGCGCTGGGCGATCAGCACCGCGACTGCGGCGTATCCTTCGAACGCGAGCTTCGCCGCCGCGACCGTTGTTTCGAGCGCGTCCTCCGCCCGCTCGAGGCGCAAGCTGCGCACGCCGCTGAGGCGCAGCGCGTCGGGCGTGGCCTGCCCCATCGGAATCTGCCAGGGATTGAACTCTCCCCACTCGCCGCGCAGGGTCACGACCATCAGCAGCGGAAAACCGCAGTTCGACGCAAGCGTCAGCGCATTGATGCAATTGCCGACGCCGCTCGACTGCATCAGGAGCGCGGCGCGCTCCCCGCCGAGCCAGGCACCGGCGGCCAGGCCGATCCCTTCCTCCTCGGTGGTGAGCGGCACGGCCGTCATGCTCTTGTCGGCATGGCAAAGCTCGATCAGGCGCTTGTGACCCGCGTCCGGGACGTAGGAAACCTGCCCGACCCGGTGCGACCGGAGCGCGCGATGGATCGCGCCGGGCCAGTCCGCTGCGGGGCCGTCCAGCGTCTTCGACGTCTTGCGTTGCACCTTCTGTCCTCCCGATAATTCCAGCTTCGGTATCATTGCACGTCGCCCGTATTCCCGGTTATCCGCAAAGGAGGAACTCCCGTGAAACTCTATTACCATCCGGTCTCGACGACCAGCCGTCCCGTCTGGCTCTTCATCGCCGAAAACGGCATCGATTGCGAGCTGCAGGTCGTCGACCTCATGAAAGGCGAGCACTACCAGCCGCCGTACGTAGCGAAGAATCCCAACCGCATGGTGCCGATGATCGAAGACGGCGATTTTCGCCTGACCGAGAGCTCGGCGATCCTCAAGTACCTGGCGGAGAAAATCGGCTCTCCGACGTATCCCAAGGAGCTCAAGGCGCGGGCGAAGGTCAACGAGATGATGGACTGGGTCAACACGCAGGTCTGCCGCGAGTTCGCGTACGGTCTCGTCTATCCCCAGATCTTCCCCACGCACAAGCGGCGCAGCGACGAAGCGCACGCGGGAACAATCGCCTGGGGCAAGGAGAAGGCGCAAGGGTGGCTGAAGGTGCTCGACGAGAGCCTGCTCGGCCCGAAAAAGAAATACCTGTGCGGGGATCAGATCACCATCGCCGACTATTTCGGCGGCCCGTTTGTCGCGCTCGGCGAGATCGTGCGGGCGAACTACTCGGCGTACCCGAACGTCAGCCGCTGGCTGGACCGGATGAAATCACTGAAGAACTGGGGAAAGGTGCACGAGGCCTTCTACGGATTCGCCGCGTCGATGAAGGACAAGGCGTTCGAGGCCGTCTGATGCGGAGCCGGGCGCTACCAGCGCTGGCGATGCCGGTACCAGGGCTGATCCTTGACCTTCTTCTCCGTTTTTGCGTCCGGGGCCGGCTGTTGATCCCCTGGCACGTCGGCGGACGGTTGCTCTTTCGCGCTCTGCTTTGCCGGCGCAGGTTTCGCCGCGACGGGGGCGGCGGGTTTCTTGCGTGCCGAAGCGGAGGACTTGGGAGCGGGCTCGGAGGATTTCCCGGAGTCCCGGTGCAGCATGTTCTTCAAGCCGCTGAGGATCGACTTCGAGCGCTTCTCGGCCATGGGAGCTCTGGAAAGGTTATGCCGCATTCTATTACAACGCCCCGGAATGCGGCGCTGAGAGGATGAACCGATGAAACTAGCGAAGCTCGTCCCCGCATCCGCATCCGCATCCGCGTTCGCGCTCGCCGCGCTCGCGCTTCCCGGCGCGGCGCAGGACGCCTGGCCGGCACGGCCGGTCAAGCTCATCGTTCCTTCGTCGCCGGGAGGCGGCACGGATCTGAAAAAGGAGCGGGACGGCTGGGCGGCGTTCTTCCGCCGCAACGGTATCGTCCAGGAGGAATAGGCGGGGTCCCGGAATCCGAAGCACCACGGATGGCAACCTACGCGATCGGCGACGTTCAGGGCTGTTTCGACGAACTGCAGGCGCTGCTCGGGGCTTTCGGTTTCGATCGCGCAAGCGACCGCCTGTGGTTCGTGGGCGACCTGGTCAACCGCGGCCCGGCCTCGCTCGCGACCGTGCGTTTCGTGCGCGATCTCGGCGATCGCGCCGTGGTCGTGCTCGGCAACCACGATCTGCATCTGCTGGCGCTCGCCCAGGGCCACGTCAGGAGCCGCAAGGACGACACGCTCGAGGAAATGCTCGCTGCGCCCGATCGGGGCGAGCTGCTCGACTGGCTGCGGCGCCGCCCGATGATCCACGTCGCAGGAGACACCACCCTGGTTCACGCCGGCCTCCTGCCGCAGTGGGACATCGCCGCCGCCCAATCGCTCGCGCGCGAAGTCGAAGCCGAGCTCCGCGGCCCGCGATACTCGAAATTTCTCGAGACGCTCTACGGCTCGAGGCCGGACAGATGGACCGACGACCTGAGCGGAGCCGACAGGCTGCGGGTCATCGTGAACGCGATGACGCGAATGCGCTTTTGCACGCCGGAAGGTGTCATGGAGTTCGAGACCAAGGGCGAGACCACGCGCGCCCCCCGGGGCTATCTGCCGTGGTTCGATGTTCCGGACAGGAAAAGCGCCTCGAGCACGATCATCTGCGGGCATTGGTCCGCGTTGGGATTGCGGCTCGCGCCCAACCTTCTCGCGCTCGACTCGGGCTGCGTCTGGGGAGGGCAGCTGAGCGCTATCCGGCTGGAGGACCGGCGTCTTTATCAGGTTGCCTGTGGCGTGCACGCGAATGGGCGGGCGCCGGCACCTCTAGCGCAGCGGCGATAGCCGCTTCGGCCTTTTCCGCCAGCGAGCGCCGCGTCTGGTGGCGCACCGAAAGCGGGGCGAGCAGGTTGAGCTCGGCGACGATGTGGCGCGTCGACACGATGGTCCATACCGTTTCCAGGAACGAGGTCTCGCCGACATAGCCCGCGGCATCGGTGTGCCTTCCCGCGGCGTCCAGATAGCGCAGGGCGACGGGTTGCAGCGTCGCCTCCGCGTCCAGGGCCGGCTGGAACAACGCGGCATGAAAGGGCTCGAGACTCCGGCCGAAGGTCGTGGTGCCCTCGGGGAACACCGCTATCAGCACGCCGCGCTCGAGCTCGGCGACGATCACCCTGCTCGCTTGCCTGGCGGCGGAGGGTTTGCCGCGTTCGATGTAGAGCGTTCCGACGAGAGTGCACAGCCAGCCGACGAGGGGCCAATTCCGGATTTCAGATTTCGCGATGAATGTCGCCGGGGAGCGTGCGTTGATCACGAAGATGTCCAGCCAGGAGATGTGGTTGAGCACCAGCATGCAGCGGTCGGAGAGTTTTTCCGGTGCATTTCTTTCCCGCACGGACACCGACAGGATGGAAAGCAGCTTTCTCGACCAGCGGCGCTTTCGCACGTCGCGCGCAGCTTTCGGGAGCCACGGAAACATCACCGATGCGACGGCGAGGCCGCGCAGCAGGTGGAGCAAGACCCTCGCCAGTCGGAACAGACGCAGAAAAACCGGAGTTCGCCCGGCCGCCATCGGGCCTAGGGGTTTTCCGTTGAGGCGGGCTGCGCTTCCCTCAAAGGTCCGACCCGAAATTGCTGCGGAACAGGCGCCCGATTTCGTCCCGGGTCACGGAATGGTTCTGCCCGCCGCGCGAAGCGACCTTGATCGCCCCCATCAAGGAAGCGAGCCTCCCGGTCTTCAGCCAGTCGAAACCCGAAGCGATGCCGTAGAGCAGACCGGCGCGGTAGGCATCGCCGCACCCGGTGGGGTCCACGACCGCCTCCGCCCTGGCGCAGGGAATGTCGAAGCGCTTGCCGTTCGCGTAAATGACCGATCCCTGGGCGCCGCGCGTGAGGATGAGCGCCTTCAGCTTGGGCGCAAGATCCTCGAGCTTGCGCCCGGTGCGCTCTTCCAGAAGCCGGCCTTCGTAGTCGTTCACCGCCACGTACGCGGCCTGCTCCACGAACGCGAGCAACTCCACGCCCGAAAACATGGGCAAGCCCTGGCCGGGATCGAACATGAACGGAATGCCGAGGCCGGCGAGCTCGCGCGCGTGCTGCAGCATGCCGTCCTTTCCGTCGGGCGCGACGATCGCGAGGCCCGCCCCCAGGTCCCGCGTAATCCTGTTTTCGTGCGAATGGTTCATCGCCCCGGGATGGAATGCCGTGATCTGGTTGTCGTCCAGATCGGTGGTGATGAAGGCCTGGGCGGTGAGTGTCCCGGGCGCCTGGCGCACGCCGGCGAGGTTGATTCCGAGCCGCTTGAGGCGCTCGAAGTACAGCGGCGAATCCTCTCCCACGGTGCCCATGACCAGGGGGTCCGAGCCCAGGAGCTTCAGGTTGTAGGCGATATTGCCGGCGCAACCGCCGAACTCGCGTCTGAGCTCGGGAACGAGGAACGCCACATTCAGTATGTGGATCTGCTCCGGCAGGATGTGTTCCTTGAAGCGGCCCGGAAACACCATGATGTTGTCGTACGCTATCGAGCCGCAGATCAGAATTTGCATGAGTTCCTACGCGTAGAAGAGATACAGCCGGTAGCCGGTCGGCTTGAGCGCGGCGGCTTCGATGTAGACCCTGACCTGAAGCTCGCTTCCGGCGGCGAAGCCCGCGTCCCATCGTGCAGGCTGCGCGACATAGTCCTTGGGCAACAGCACGCGTCTTGCGACCGTCTGACCTTCGGCGCTGGTCAGGCTCAATTCCAGGGCCGGAAACGCCTGGAGGAAGGCCGCGCGGTTCCTGAGCGTCGCGGTCAGCACCATCACGCTGGAGTGGTTTCCGTCGGCCTGCAAGTCGGAAGACTCGATGCTCAGCAGCTCGGCGCGGCGCGGCAGGGGTAGGTCGCACCCGAGCTCGACGCAGGCGCGCTCGAGGAGCGGTTTTGCTTCAGGAACCAGCACCGCGATCTCGCCCCGGTAGCGATAGGCGCCCTGAACCAGGAGAGCGAGCAGCAACAGCAGGCTCCCGATCCACCACCCGCGGCTCGGCGGCCGCGCTGTGTGGGGTCCGAAATCGAAGGAAGAGTCCTTCTCGGTCCCGAGCAGGACCGCCATGCTGCCTGTCGTCGGCGGAGGCTGGTCCCGCGGACGGGTTACCGGGTCGGGACTGAGGGCGGCGGCCGCATCGAACAGGGTATCGCAGCGTCCGCAGCGTACCTGCCCCGCGCGTGCGCCAAGCTGCTGCTCGGTCACGCGAAACGCCGTACCGCAAGTCGGGCAACGGGTCATCATGGCCCGTGCCTGGTCCCGGAGAGGCATACCCAGCCATCCTCTTCCTCCGGCGCCGTGAAACTGATCCAGGGTGCGTAGCATCCCTGGACCTCTCCGGCCTGCCCGGCGAGGATTCCTGAAAGCGCGATGTGGCCGCCGCGGCGGCATCGCTCCGCGAGCAGCGGAGCGAGCACCTTCAGGGGATTCGTGAGGATATTTGCGACCACGAGGTCAGCCGTGAACGTAAGGGGCGAGCTGCTCTCCAAGAATTCGCCTGCGACGCCGTTGCGTGTTGCGTTCGCCTTGGCTACCGCGACGGCGTCCGAGTCGATATCGATGCCGACCGCCCGGCTCGCCCCGAGCTTGAGTGCGGCGATGGCCAATATACCCGACCCGCAGCCGTAGTCGAGGACCGTTTCCCCGCCCCGAATCCGGTTCTCGAGCCAGCGCAGGCAGAGGCGCGTAGTCGCGTGGCTTCCCGTACCGAACGCCAGGCCGGGATCGAGTATCAGGTTTACCGCGCCGGCCTCGGGTGGCATCGACCAGCTCGGGACGATCCACAGCCGGCGCGATACGCCGATCGGGCCGAACGCGCCCCGCGACTTGGCGACCCAGTCTTCGTCGGGGATGCTGCTCAGGCCGTGCTCCCTTACCGCGATACCCGACGTTTCGCAGGCTCGACGCAGCAGCAGCTCGGGGGTTTGCCCGCTCGCGCACAGCGCCGTGAGGCGTACCCGCAGCCAGGAGGCGGGCTCGCGGGGTTCGGCAGGATCCGCCGCCCCGGCGGCCGGAGGCACTTCTTCGCAGGACACCGACAGCGCCCCTGCTTCGAGCAGCGCATCGGAAAGGCCGTCGGCTTCCCTTCCGGGCAGATCGAGGACGAGCGCGGTAAGCATTACGCGCCCGCTCCTTCATCTCGCGGGGTCGCGCTTTTTTTGCTGGGCAAGCTTCTGCTCGAGGTAGTGGATATTGACCCCCCCCCTGATGACCCGGCTGTCGAGCAGCAGTTCCTGGTGAAGAGGGATATTGGTCTGGATGCCCTCGACGACCATTTCCGAAAGCGCGATGCGCATGCGCCGGATCGCCTGGTCGCGGTTCGCCCCATAGGCGATGACCTTGCAGATCAGCGAATCGTAGTTGGGCGGTACGGAATACCCCTGGTAGATGTGCGAATCGACCCGGATGCCCGGACCTCCCGGGGCGTGGTAGGAAGTGATCCGCCCGGGCGACGGCGTGAACCGGAAGGGATCCTCGGCGTTGATGCGGCACTCTATGGCGTGGCCGCGAATCTCGATGTCCTTCTGCCGGACGGACAGTCTCTCCCCGGCCGCCACGCGGATCTGTTCCTGGACAATGTCGACCCCGGTGACCATCTCGGTCACGGGATGCTCGACCTGGATGCGCGTATTCATCTCGATGAAATAGAACTCCCCGTCCTCGTAGAGGTACTCGAACGTGCCGGCGCCGCGGTACCCGATCTTGCGGCAGGCCTCCACGCAACGCTCGCCGAGGCGGACCCGCATTTTCGACGTCATCTCGGGCGCGGGCGCCTCTTCCATTACTTTCTGGTGTCGCCGCTGCATCGAGCAGTCGCGCTCGCCGAGATAAATCACATTGCGATGCGTGTCCGCCAGTACCTGCACTTCGATGTGCCGCGGATTCTCCAGGTACTTCTCCAGGTAGACCGTCGAGTTGCCGAAGGCCGCACCGGCTTCCGCGCGGGTGACGCTGATCGCGCTCTTGAGCGCGGCCTCGGTGTGGACGACGCGCATTCCGCGCCCGCCGCCTCCGCCGGCCGATTTCACGATTACCGGATAGCCGACTTTTCGCGCGATCTTGAGCGCCTCCTCGGGTGCTTCCGGGAGCGCGCCGCCTGAACCCGGCACGCACGGCACCCCGGCCTTCTCCATGGCGTGCTTCGCGTTCACCTTATCGCCCATCAGGCGGATGGTCTCCGCTGTCGGACCGATGAACACGAAACCGCTCTTGTCCACGCGTTCGGCGAAGTCCGCGTTTTCGGCGAGAAACCCGTAGCCGGGGTGAATCGCCTCGGAGTCGGTGACCTCCGCGGCGCTGATGATGGCTGGAATGTTGAGATAGCTGGCGGCGGACGGCGGCGGGCCGATGCATACCGATTCATCGGCGAGCTTGACGTATTTCGCCTCGGCGTCGGCTTCGGAGTGGACGACGACGGTCTTGATTCCCATGTCCCGGCACGCGCGCTGGATCCGCAGCGCGATTTCCCCCCGGTTGGCGATCAGGATCTTCTCGAACATGAGCCGCTGTTGCGAGCGCTAGCCGATCATCATCAGGGGTTCGCCGTATTCGACCGGCTGGCCGTTCTCGACCATGATGGCCTTGATGACGCCGTCTTTGTCGGCTTCGATCTCGTTCATCAGCTTCATCGCCTCGATGACGCATACGGTCTGGCCGACTTTCACCGTGTCCCCCACTTCGACGAACGGCTTCGCTCCCGGCGCACCGGCACGGTAGAAGGTGCCGACCATCGGAGACTTCACGATGTGTCCCTCGAGGGACGTGGGCGCCTCCGAAGCGGCCGCCGGCGAGGCCGCCGCGGGCGCTGCTGCGGGTGCAGCGGCAATGGTCTGTGCAGGCGGAACGCTCACGGGAACGGCCGGCGGCGAGAGCACGACCCCACCTTTGACGATCTTGACCTTCTCTTCGCCCTCCGTGACCTCCAGCTCGGCGATCCCCGAATCCTCCACGAGGTCGATCAGCTTTTTCAGCTTACGCAGGTCCATGCTGGCCTCCTTCGGGTCCGGTCGCGTGCCCGAAATTCAGATTGACGGGAGCTTCAGCTCGATTGCAGCGCAAAACTGCAGCGCGAGGTCGGAAGAGTAGGACGGCGCCGAAACGCAACCAGGATTCTGCCGGGTGTCCGCGAGCGTCGGCTCCCCTTGCGCCCGATCTTGGACATGGCCGCGAGTTTGCCGTAGATGTCAGAACTTGTCCAGGATTGGTCGCATTTTCACGGACCAAGACCACCCCTCGGCCCCGGCAGGTGCGCGAGCGTTCCAGAGGCAGATTTCGCATCAGGAGCTAAAGCTTCAGATAGCGTCATTTCGGAGCTTATTGAGAATTTTACCGTGAGATCGACTCACGATAAGGTCTCTTAAGGACCGTAAAAATCGCGTTTTCCCGACCTTCGCGGGCCTCAGCGCGTTTTTGGGCTATAGGGGGGCAGAAAGGAGTTGCGTGACCGCCTGGATGCCGGCGCGCTCGATGGGGCGCCCGGCTACGGTCGCTTTCACGATACCGCGCTCTTCCTTCAAGGTGTAGATGGCGAGGTTGACCGGAACCCCCTGCCAGTCGACCTTCAGCACTGACACGGCGCGGACCTGATCGCCGGCGAAGCGACGCTCGTCCGAGATGTCGTACGCGATGTTCCGGCCGAGAAGAAAGTGCTCGACAGCCTTCCCGTCGTCGGTGAACAGCTGCAAGTCGATATCGCTGTAGCGCCCGGCCGTCCCGCTCAGCACGGGACCGGCGAGATAGGGGCGAAAGCGCTCGAGCAGGCGCATGGCCTCGAGCGCGCACTGGCGAAGGTACTGGATGCGCTCGCGCTGCTCTTCGCCCTGGTAGAGCGATTGGTAGGCGCGCAGCTCGGCCTCGATCTCGTCGTTCCCGGGCAGCGACTGGGTGTCTTCCGCGCCGAGCTGTCGCGCAGCTTTGCGCTTCGCCAGCGCAAAATCCTCGAGCCCGTCTTCGGCCATCAACCGGGCGGCCGCAGCCGCAATGCGCGCGCGCATCTGCTGCTGCTTGGACTTGCTGTCTTTCGGCATGAGAACGAGCGGGCCGGACTCGAATCATCATACCGCAGCCGGAAAACGCCGCGAAGTAGGCTAGAATCCTGCTCTTTTCATGGCGCGCTTTCTCGTCCCCGCGCGCCCTGCGCATCCCGTGCATATCCACATCCTCGGCATCTGCGGCACGTTCATGGGCGGCATCGCCGCGATCGCCAAGGCCGCGGGCCACCGCGTGACCGGGTGCGATCTCAATGTCTATCCCCCGATGAGCACTCAGCTCGAGTCTGAGGGCATCGAGCTCATTCAGGGCTACGGCGCCGATCAAATTGCGCTGAAGCCCGAGATGTGGGTCGTGGGAAACGTCGTCACCCGCGGGAACGCGCTCATGGAAGCGATACTGGATCGGGGTGATCGATACGTCTCCGGCCCGCAGTGGCTCGCCGAGAACACGCTGCCGGGCAGGCAGGTGCTCGCGGTGTCGGGAACGCATGGCAAGACGACGACCTCTTCGATGCTCGCCTGGATCCTCGAAGACGCCGGACTTGCGCCCGGGTTCCTCATCGGCGGTGTGCCCGTGAATTTCGGCGCGTCCGCGCGATTGGGAAAGGGACGCCACTTCGTCATCGAGGCGGACGAGTACGACACCGCGTTCTTCGACAAGCGATCCAAGATGGTGCACTACCGCCCCAGGGTCGCAATCCTGAACAACATCGAGTTCGATCATGCAGACATCTTCCACGATCTTGCAGCGATCGAGACGCAATTTCATCATTTTGTCAGAACCATACCCGGTGCCGGAAAATTGGTCGTCAACGGGACCGATCCGGCGGTCGAACGAGTGCTGGCCCGCGGCTGCTGGACCCCGATCGAGAAGTTCGGCGTGCGCGATGGCTGGAGGGCCGTGCCTGTCGCGGGACGACGCTTTCAGGTGCTTCGCGGAGATGAGCGGCTGGGAACCTTGAGTTTTGCGCTTCAAGGTGAACACAATCTCCAGAATGCGATGGCCGCGATCGCGGCGGCGCACGCGTCCGGGGTGGCGGCGGGTGAGGCCATAGACGCGCTCGAGCGTTTCAGGAGCGTCCAGCGTCGAATGGAACTGCGCGGGACCGCAGACGGAGTGGCGGTGTGGGACGATTTCGCCCATCATCCGACGGCCATTGCCACCACGATTTCGGGCCTGAGAGAGCACGTGGGAAGCGCCCGCATCCTGGCCGTGCTCGAGCCGCGATCCAACACCATGAAGGCGGGGGTGATGAAGGATCGTTTGGCCCCGAGTCTCGAGGGCGCCGACCGGGTGTTCTGCTACGGCGCCAATCTGGGCTGGGACGCGGGCGCCGCGCTCGCTCCGCTCGGCGCCCGCGCCCGCGTGGAGAACGACCTGCAAAAGCTCGTCGACGCCATTCTCGACGAAGCACGGCCCGGCGATCAGGTGCTCGTCATGTCAAACGGCGGATTCGGCGGTATTCACCAATCGCTGCTCGAATCGCTCTCGTCACGAAGGGCCCCGGCGGCCCGGGCATGATCCTCTACCTTCACGGCTTCAACAGCTCCCCCCAATCGGCCAAGGCACAGTACCTGAAGCGTTATCTGGAAGGGCGGGGCAGGGGCGGTGAGTTCGCCTGCCCGCAACTCCCCCACCGGCCGAACCTGGCGATCGCCGTCGCGGAGGCTGAAATAGCGAAGGCGCCGCGAGAAAGAATAACCCTCCTCGGGAGCTCGCTCGGAGGACTCTATGCAACCTGGCTCGCGGAGAACCATGCCCTGCGTGCCGTGCTCATCAACCCGGCGGTCGATCCGCACCTGGGCCTGAGGGCCTACCTCGGGATCCAGCGGCCTTTTCATGGCGGGGAAAGCTACGAGCTCACGGAGCAGCACCTGCGCGAGTGGCAGGCGCTCTTTCTCACCCGACTGCATCCGGAGCGCTATCTGCTCCTGGTCGAAACCGGGGACGAGGTGCTGAACTACCGGGTCGCAGTCAGGAAATATCTGGGGGCCGAGCAGGTCGTCGTGCAGGGCGGAGACCACAGCCTCGCGAGCTTTCCCGAGCACGTCCCCCTGATATTGAAATTCGCCGGGATGGCGTGACTACTTCAGCACCTTCCAGACGGCGCTTCCGTCCTTGCGCGCGTACCGTGCAACGGCCCTTTCATCGAAGCCGAATCCGAGGCCCGGAGTGGTCGGCAGGATCAGCATTCCCTTCTCCGCCTTGAGCTGCTTGTCGACCAGGCGCCGGAAGTTGAGCACCTGGTCGTCGGGGAAGAATTCCACGTAGCGCGCGTTCGGCGTCGCGGCGACGAGGTGGGCGTGCAGGTCGTGAAACCAATGAGGGCAGACGGTGACGCCGTAGCTCGCCGCGGTCGCGGCGATTCTTTTCCATTCGGAGATTCCACCGCAAACCAGCGCATCGGTCTGCAGGATCTGCGCCGCGCCCTTGTCCAGGATCTCCTTGAAATGCCAGCGCCCGGTTCCGATCTCGCCCGTGGCGACCGTGACACGCGTGAGCCTCGCCAGGCGCGCGTGGTTGTCGATGTCGTCGGGGAAGAACGGCTCCTCGATCCAGTAGGGATCATAGGGCTCGAAGCGCTCCATGTAGCGCATCGCAGTGGGCAGATCGCGCCAGGCATTGTTCGCGTCCAGCATCAGCTCCACTTCGGGGCCGATTGCTTCTCGCGCTGCTTTCACGCGGGCTTCCTCCTCTTTCGGTGACAGGCGTCCGACTTTCATTTTCACCGCGCGAAAGCCGGCCTTGGCGTAGCCCGCCATTTCCTGCCCGAGCTTTTTCGGCGTCTTGCCATCGAGGTAGTACCCGCCGCTCGCGTAGGCCGGCACCGCGCGCTCGACCGCCGCACCGAGATATTTGTAAAGGGGAAGCTTGGCTGCACGCGAATTCACGTCCCAAAGCGCGCAATCGAGTATCGAGATCGCTCGCATGACGCTGCCGGCGCGTCCGTGCAGCACGGTTTCCTCGAACATGCGCTGCCAAAGTCCTTCGATGAGCAGGCTGTCGCGACCGAGCAGAAGCGGCGCCAGCAAATGCTCTACCGCGTGCGCAACCAGCGTTCCTCCCGATGATCCCGCGTAGCAAAATCCGATCCCCTCGATCCCCCCGGCGCGCACCTTGACCAGGCCGTAGTTGCGGGCCGATACCGTGCGTGTAGCGAAACTGGTGACGTTGTCCAGAGGGATCCGCGCCGTTGCAACGGCGATCGACTCGATGGTGGGCATTGTTGGATGCTCTTGGGGGCGGGAACGGGGCGCTGCTGCGATATAATTATCGCATCAACGGGCCGGCGCGACGCGGCCTTCTCGGCATTGGTTCCCTCGGTGAACGTTCTCTACGAAGACAGCGGCACGTTCAAAGTCGCCACGGTGCTCGCCGAAGGCGAACATTCCGTTCAGGTCGAGGCGCCGCATGGGAGGCGGACCAAGATCAAGTCGAAGGACGTGCTGCTGCGGTTTTCGGAGCCGGGCGCTGCCGAGCTTCTCCCTCAAGCGGAAGCGATGGCGGGCGGCCTCGATACGGACTTCCTGTGGGAGTGCTGCGGTGCCGAGGAGTTCGGTTTTGCCGACCTCGCGCGCGAGTATTGCGGCCGCCTGCCCTCGGCGGTGGAGGCGGCGGGGATCCTGGTGAAGCTGCACTCGGTACCCGTGTACTTCTACCGCAAGGGCAGGGGGCGCTACCGCGCCGCACCTGCAGAGACCTTGCGTGCCGCGCTCGCAGGCATCGAAAAGAAGAAGAAGCAGCAGGCACAGGTGGCGGTTTGGGCCGGGCAGCTTGCGCGCGGCGTGTTTCCCGAGGAATTCCGGCCGCTACGGGATCAGCTGCTGTACCGCCCCGACGGCAATCGCCCGGAATCCAAAGCGCTCGAGGAAGCCAGTGCGAGTACCGGCCTCTCGCCGGCAAAGTTGCTGGAGCGCTGCGGAGCGCTGCCCTCCAGTCACGATTTCCACCTCGGCCGCTTCCTGTACGAGTATTTTCCGAAGGGGACGGCTTTCCAATCGCGTTTCAACCTGGATAGCTCCCTGGAGCTGCCCCTTGCGGACGTCAGCGCGTTCAGCCTCGACGACGCGACCACCACCGAGATCGACGACGCCTTCTCGCTGATGCCTCTTTCGAGCGGTCGCTTTCGCGTCGGCATTCACATTGCGGCCCCCGCTCTCGGATTCGCCCCCGGATCGCCGCTCGACGCGGTCGCGCGCGAGCGGCTGTCGACCGTCTACATGCCGGGCCGCAAGATCACCATGCTGCCGCCCGAGGCGATCGAGCGCTTTTCCCTGACCGAAGGCGCCGAGCGCGCAGCCTGCTCGCTGTATCTGGACGTGCGCGCCGACGATGGGGAGATCGAACGTCGGGAAACCCGGCTGGAGCGCGTCCCGGTCGCCAGGAACCTGCGCCATCACGAGGTCGAGCCGCTCGACGCGGCCTTTCCGGAAGGGACCTCGCGGCAGGACATCGCTTATTCCGCCGAACTGGGCACACTTTGGAAGTTCGCGCTCGGCCTGGAGCAGGCGCGCGGGAAGCCCGCCAAGGCGACCGAACGCCCCGACTACAACTTCAAGATTGAGGGAAGCGGCGACGGCGCGCGCGTCGCGATCACCGAACGCCGCCGCGGCACACCGCTCGACAAGCTGGTCGCCGAGCTGATGATCGCCGTGAACAACACCTGGGGAAAACTGCTGGACGACCGCGATGTCGCGGCTGTTTACCGGGTGCAATCGACGGGAAAGGTGCGAATGACCACCTCGGCCATGGCGCATCAAGGGCTCGGAATAACGCACTACGCCTGGACGAGCTCGCCTTTGCGCCGGTACGTGGACCTGGTGAATCAATGGCAGCTGATCGCGCTGCTGCGCGGCGAGACGCCGCCGTTTTCCCGGACGTCGGACTTGATGCTCTCGGCCATACACGATTTCGAAGCGACGTACGCGGCCTACGACGAGTTCCAGCGGCGCATGGAGCATTACTGGTGCCTGAGGTGGCTGCAGCAGGAGAGGGTGGAGATTGCGGGGGCCGAGGTGGTGCGCGAGAATCTGGTGAAATTCGACGGCCTGCCACTCTACGCCAGGGTACCGTCCCTGCCGGAACTCGATCCGGGTACGGGCGTCGAAATCGCGGTGGCCGACGTCGACCTCGTCGAGGCCGAGATCAGGTGCGTGTTTCGCCGCCGCAAGGAAGCGTTCGAAGTCCGGTCATGAACAAACATGAGACAAAGCTCGAAAAATATCCTAGACTCTTATGATTCTCAACGCTTTTAGGGGTGTATGAGACTGGCCGTTGCTACCCTCCCCTGGGGATCGTGGCCGGAGCCTTTCGCCCGGCTGGACCCCGATTCGAGAGCGCTCGCGATGGCGCTCTCGATCTCGATCGTCTTCCACGCGGTCGTGTTGTCGATCCATTTCAAGCATCCCGACGCTCTTCGGGGCATCACACCCTCGCAGCTCGACGTCGTCCTGGTGAATTCGAAGACCCGAACGAGGCCGGCCCAGCCTGACGCCCTCGCGCAATCGAACCTCGATGGCGGCGGGGACACCGAGCTCGATCGCCGGGCGAAATCGCCTCTCCCCGTGCTGCAGCCGACCGAGCGAGGGGCGGACCTGAAACAGGAAGCGCGCCGGGTGCAGGAAATGGAAGCGCGCCAGCGGCAGCTGCTCTCGCAGTTGCAGTCGCGCAAGGAAATCGCTTCGGCCGAGCCCGAGCCGCAAGCGGAGGTGAAATCCCAGGTTTCGGGCGCGGATCTCGCAGAAAGCGCGCTGATCATCGCGCGGATGGAGGCGCAGATCGCGCGCCAGATCGAGGAATACAACAAGCGTCCGCGCAAGCACTTCATAGGCGCGCGGACCGCCGAGGTTCGCTACGCGCTCTACGTCGAAGACTGGCGCCAGAAGATCGAGCGCATCGGCAATCTGAACTATCCCGAAAGCGCGCGCGGCCGGGTCTACGGGAGCCTGAGGCTCACGGTGTCGATCAACTCCGACGGCACGCTCGCGGCAATGGATCTCGAGCGATCTTCCGGGTACAAGATCCTCGACGCCGCCGCACAGCAGATCGTGCGGCTGGCCGCGCCTTATGCCAAGTTTCCTCCCGATATCCGCAAGGAAACCGACATTCTGGTCATCACCCGCACCTGGCACTTTGCGCGGGGTGACAAGGTTTTCAGCGACTGAGGGAGACGCGGCCGCCGCCTGCCGGTTGCGCGCCGGTCGGGCCGTGGGCGCCGAGACCGCCGCCCTCGCAAAATGAGGTTGCTCGTCTCGCTTTGGAAGATGTTCTGCTACGCCGCCGGGACCGCGGTGGTGGGCGTGGCGATCTACGAGTTCTGGTTTCTCGCGCAGATCCTCTACTGGGTCGACCACAATCCGGCGACGACGAAGGTCATGGACGCGCGCCTGGAGGCGCTGCGGCAAAAAGACCCGAAAGCTGCACTCGAACAGAAATGGGTGCCCTATCAGCGGATCTCGAACGAGCTGAAGCGGGCGATCATCGTCGCCGAGGACGCCAAGTTCGTCGAGCACGACGGCTTCGACTGGGAAGGCATCCAGCGCGCGCTGGAAAAGAACCAGCGGCGCGGCAAGATCGTCGCCGGAGGCTCGACCATCACCCAGCAGCTGGCGAAGAACCTGTTTCTCTCGGGCGAGCGCAGCCTGATGCGCAAGGGCCAGGAGGCGATTCTTGCTTCGATGCTCGAGGCGACCATGAGCAAGCGCCGCATCTTCGAGATCTATCTCAACGTCGTGGAATGGGGGGAGAACGTGTTTGGCGCCGGCGCCGCTGCGCGGTACTACTTCGGCGTCGATGCCGCCGCTCTCGATTCGGTGCAGGCGGCGCGCCTTGCTGCGATGCTTCCCCGACCGCGCTATTACGACCGCAATCGCGAGTCGCCCTATCTGACCAGCTACAGCGACAGTATCCTGGTGCAGATGGACGCCGCCCAGATTCCGTAGGCGGCCGCTGCTTCCGCGATTGCCGGGGGCACTCGGCGATCCGCCGGCGTCGGCCCAGATTTTTCTATCGGCATCGCATAGGCGGCTGCTAAAATCGCCGCAGCCGCGCGGCGCTCCGCACGTCGCTCGGTCCACCCATGGCGAACGGCTGGCGGGCATGATCGAAACTCTCAGCCCGAAGAAAGACCTCGAGGACCTCAAAGGCGACCTGCGCGAGGTCCAGGAGATCCTGCGACGCCACCGCCTTGTCGAAAAACTCGTTGAACGCCAGGAAATGCCGAAGCACGAGCTGGTGGAATCTCTCGTGCACAGGCAGAACGTCGCCGAGCTGCGCGCCAAGCTCGACTCGATGCACCCGGCGGACATCGCCTATGTCCTGGAGTCGCTCCCGCTGGAGGAGCGGCTCGTCGTATGGAACCTGGTCAAAGCCGATCGCGACGGCGAAATCCTGCTCGAAGCGTCCGATGCGGTGCGCGAAACGCTCATCCGCAGCATGGACTCGCAGGAGCTGGTCGCCGCGGCCGAGCAGCTCGAAGCCGATGAAATCGCCGACCTTGCCCCGGACCTGCCGGAGGAGGTCATCCATGACGTGTTTCAGGCTCTGCCCACCGAAGAACGAGAGCAGCTGCGTTCGGCGATGTCCTATCCCGAGGACGCGGCGGGAGCTCTCATGGATTTCGACGTCGTCAGCGTGCGCGAGGACACGAAGGTCGAGACGGTCACGCGCTATCTGCGGCGCTTCGACTCACTGCCGCACCACACCGACCAGATCTTCGTCGTCGACCGCGATGAACGGCTCAAGGGAGTGCTGCCGCTCTCCAAGCTGATCGTCTCCGAGCTCGAGCACAGCGTCGCTCAGGTCATGGTCACCGACGTCGTTACGATGCAGCCTCGCGACAAGGCGCAGGAGGCCGCGAAGGCCTTCGAGCGCTACGACCTGGTGTCGGCCCCCGTCGTCGACGAGCAAGGCAAGCTCGTCGGTCGCGTGACGGTCGACAAGGTCGTCGACTTCATCCGAAGCGAAAGCGAGAGCGAGCTCCTCACGCAAGCCGGCTTGCGCGAGGAAGAGGACGTGTTTTCGTCGGTGTGGGCCAGCGTGAAGAATCGCTGGTCCTGGCTGGCGATCAATCTGGTCACCGCCTTCATAGCTTCGCGGGTGATCGGGGCCTTCGAGCACTCGATCGAAAAACTCGTTGCGCTCGCGGCGCTCATGCCCATCGTGGCCGGCATCGGCGGAAATTCCGGAAACCAGACCATCACGATGATCGTGCGCTCGATAGCCCTCGGCCAGGTGCAAAGAGACCACGCGAAGAAACTGCTCGCGAAGGAGCTCGGGGTCTCGCTCCTCAACGGGCTGATCTGGGGCAGCGCGCTCGGCCTGATCGCCTACTGGCTTTACAACAAGGTGTCGCTCGGGCTGGTGATGACCGCGGCGATGACCTTGAACCTGACGCTGGCGGCGACCGCCGGCGTGCTCATCCCGCTCACCATGGCGCGCTTTGGACGCGACCCGGCGCTCGGCTCGTCGGTGTTGATCACCGCTATCACCGACAGCGGCGGGTTCTTCATCTTCCTGGGGCTGGCGACGCTTTTTCTGGTGTGACGGATCGTATCGGGACGATCGGGCGGAGCTAGGACTGCGTGCCGAACGCTGCCTCTGCGGCGGAAACGGTGGCCGCGATGTCCGCGTCCGAATGCGCCGACGACACGAAACCCGCCTCGTAGGCGGAGGGCGCGAGGTAGATGCCGCGCTCGAGCATCGCGTGGAAGAAGCGCTTGAAAGCGTCGGTGTCGCACTGCATGACCTCGGAATAGGTCTCAGGAGGCGTACTGCGGAAATAGAGCCCGAACATGCCTCCCACCGATTGCGCCGAGAAGGCCACGCCGCGCCGGCGGGCCACCGAAACCAGACCTTCGCAGAGGGCGCGCGTGCTCGCCGCAAGGCGCTCGTAGAAACCGGGGACCTGCAGCTTGCGCAAGGTCGCGAGGCCAGCGGCTACCGCGACCGGATTGCCCGAAAGCGTGCCCGCCTGATACACCGGGCCAAGGGGCGCGATTTTTTCCATGATGTCGCGGCGGCCGCCGAACGCGCCCAAAGGCATCCCGCCGCCGATCACCTTGCCGAGCGTGATCAGGTCCGCCCGCACTTCATACAGGCCCTGCGCGCCCTTCAGCCCGACGCGAAAGCCGGTCATCACTTCATCGAATATCAGCAGGGCGCCGTGCCGCGTGCACAGGTCGCGCAAGCGCTGCAGGAATCCCTCCCGCGGGGCGATGAGGTTCATGTTGCCGGCGACCGGCTCTACGATCACGCAGGCGATCGAATGGCCATGCTCGGCAAATGCCGTCTCCAGCGCCGCTGCATCGTTGTAGTCGAGGACGAGCGTCTGCGCCGCAGTTTCGGCCGTGACGCCGGCCGAGCTCGGATTGCCCAGCGTGAGAGCGCCTGAGCCGGCCTTTACAAGCAAGCTGTCCGCATGGCCGTGATAGCAGCCCTCGAATTTCACGATACGACTGCGGCCGGTCGCCCCGCGCGCGAGCCGCAGCGCCGACATGGTCGCTTCGGTCCCCGAGCTGACCACCCGCACCAGCTCCAGCCCCGGAACAAGGCGCGCAAGCATCTCCGCCAGCTCGGCTTCGGCCTCGGTCGGCGCGCCGAAGGAGAGTCCGCGCCCCGCCGCGGAGCGCACGGCTGCCACGACCTCCGGATCAGCGTGGCCGAGCACGAGAGGCCCCCAGGAGCCGACGTAGTCGATGTACTCGCGGCCATCGGCGTCCCAGATACGGCTTCCTTCGCCGCGCTCGATGAAGCGGGGCGTGCCGCCTACTGCACGAAACGCGCGCACCGGCGAGTTGACCCCACCGGGGATCGTCTTTTGCGAACGCTCAAACAGCAGATCGTTTTTCGAGGTCATGGTTACTGAATAGCTTTGCGAATTCCCGCGCGCTGCGCTCGACATCCGGCGCGTCGAACAGGGCGCTGATCACGGCGACCGCATCGGCTCCCGCGTCGATTACGGCCTGCGCGTTCCCGCTTGTAATCCCCCCGATCGCGACGATGGGGCAAGTCAGTCGCGCCCTGGCTTCGCGGAACAGGGAAAGCGGCGCTCGCGTCGCGCTGGGCTTGGTGCGGGAGGGAAAGGCACTGCCGAAGGCGACGTAGTCGGCCCCGGCGTTGCATGCCTCTACCGCAAGATCGAGGCGGTCGTAACATGAAGCTCCCAGGAGCTTGCCCGGGCCGAGCCGCGCGCGCGCCCCGGCGATCGGCACGTCCTCGCGGCCAAGGTGCACGCCGTCGGCGCCGAGCGTTTCGGCCAGATCGAGATCGTCGTTGATGACGAGCGGAACGCGCGCCGCCCTGCAAACCGCAAGCAAGGCCGAGCTCTGGTCGCGGCGCAGCGCGGGGCTCGCAGGCTTGTTCCGGTACTGCACCGCGCGGGCTCCGCCAGCGAGCGCCATGCGCACCTTGCGCACAAGACTCCCGGTATCGTTCTCGTCCGGGGTAATCGCGTACAGACCGCTGAATCCCGCAGGCCAGGCCGGCTGCCGGTCAGCGCTTGCCGGCACCCGGTTCATCCATATCCCTCGCCCAAAAAAACCGGTCGGGAATGTACTGTCCCATGCCGGGGCGAAACCCGGCATTGAGGGATTGCCACGTGTATTCCTGGGCCTCCCGCACCCCTTCGGGCAGTTCCAGGCCGTTGGCGAGCGTCGCTGCGATCGCCGCAGCGAGCGTGCAACCCGAGCCGTGGTACGTCTCCGGAAGCCTCTCCCAGCTGTCGGAGCGCAGCACGCCTTCTGCGCCGTAAAGTGTGTTCACCACTTGGGGCGTGTTTTCGTGCGTGCCCGTGATCAGCACATACTCGCATCCCAGCCCGATGAGTCTCTCGGCCGCACCCGCTAGCGGGATCTCGTCGTCGTCCTCGTCGGACTGAGCGAGGCGCCGGGCCTCACGGCTATTCGGCGTGAGGATCGTCGTCTGCGGAAGCAGCAGCTCACGCATCGTGGAGATCATGTCCTCGGTGGCGAGCTCGTCGCCCCGTCCCGAAGCGAGTACCGGATCAAAAATGAGCGGAACGTCGGGATAGTCCGAAACCACCTCGGCGATCGCCGCGATGTTCTCGATACTGCCCACGACGCCGATCTTGAATGCGGCGACCGGCATGTCCTCCAGGACAAGCCGGGCCTGATCGACCACCCAGTCCGAATCGATGGCCTGCAGGTTTTCGACCCCGGCTGTGTCCTGGACGGTAATTGCCGTAATTACCGATAGGCCGTGGCATCCCATGGCGGCGAGCGTAAGGAGGTCTGCCTGGACGCCCGCGCCGCCGGTCGGATCTGCCGCGGCGAATGCCAGGACTATGGGAGGGGAGGGCATGGCAGCGAAGTACCGGCGATGGGTGGCAGGCGGCTCGCCGCTCGGGTTATGATGCAGCGGCTCATTGTAACTCATCCCAACCTGATGATGGAAAAGCAAGAATTCAAAACTTGGATGTGCTTGATCTGCGGCTTCATATACAGCGAGGCGGAGGGTCTCCCGGAGGAAGGACTCCCGGCAGGGACACGCTGGGAGGACGTACCCATGAATTGGACTTGCCCGGAGTGTGGTGCCCGAAAGGAGGACTTCGAGATGGTCGAGTTCTAGCTCCGGGCATGCCTTCTGCTATACCAAAGGAGGACGGAGGATCCCCTAAATCCCCAGAGGGCCGGTGATCCTGAGGGGTCTTCTGAAGTACGCCCTACAAGGCTTTGTTTTGACTGGATTTGGTTGTATAGTGTAAAAAGGCGACGAGGGCAGAACTAGCACGCCGTCATATCGGAGGTCCGACGAAGTTGTCGGGATAGGCACAGGGCAGAGGGAGAGTGCGTGAGCGAGGCAGCGAATCTGGCCGGCGTCAAAGTCATGGTCATCGACGATTCGAACACGATTCGTCGCAGCGCCGAGATTTTTCTCGTTCAAGCCGGATGCAAGGTGATCCTGGCGGAGGACGGCTTTGACGCGCTCGCGAAGATCTCGGATCACCAACCCGACGTCATATTCGTGGACATCCTGATGCCTCGCCTGGACGGGTATCAAACCTGCGCGCTCATCAAGAAGAATGCGCGCTTTGCGGGGACGCCCGTGATCATGCTCTCCTCGAAGGACGGATTGTTCGATCGGGCGCGCGGCCGAATGGTGGGTTCGGACGAGTACCTGACCAAGCCTTTTACCAAGGACAGCCTTTTAAAAACTGTGGGCGCGCACGCGCCTGTACGCACCTAGGAGGTTTGCCATGGCCGTAAAGAAGATCCTGATAGTCGATGATTCGCCGACTGACCGGCAATTCTTCATGGAAACCCTGTCCAAGAACGGGTTCCAGTGCGTTACCGCGGAGAGCGGGGACGAGGCGATTGCCAAGTCGAAGTCGGAAAAGCCGGATCTGATTCTCATGGATGTCGTGATGCCGGGCACCAACGGGTTCCAGGCGACGCGCGCCATTACGCGCGACGAAGCCACCAAGCACATCCCGGTGATCGTCGTCACCAGCAAGAATCAGGAAACCGATCGCGTCTGGGGCATGCGCCAAGGCGCGAAGGACTACCTGGTGAAGCCGATCGACGCCAAGGAACTGATGGCGAAGATTGCGGCGATCAAATAGGGCGTCACAGTGGCAAAACAGATCAGCCTGCGCGAATTCCAGCAGGGACTCGCGCAAAGGCTTCGCGAGGCCCAAGCGGAGGCCGAGCCTACCTCGCGCCTGGGCGTCCAGGCCGGCAGCGGCAACTGGTTGCTCAAGCTCGACGATGCGGGCGAGATGCTCCCGCTTCCGGAGATTTCGAGCGTTCCGCTCACCCGACCCTGGTACATGGGCCTGGCGAACATCCGCGGAGTGCTCTCGAGCGTAGTGGATTTCTCAGCATTTTCCGGGGGCGAGGCGACCGTGCGCACGCCGGATTGCCGGCTCCTGCTGATCGCGGAGCGATTCCAGTCGTTCAGCGGCCTGGTGATCAGCCGGATGCTGGGCCTGAAGAACGTGCAAACGATGCAGCCGGTGCAGGAACCGGCCGCCCGGCCTTGGATCGCCGGCGCTTTCCGGGACGAAGAAGGGCGCTTGTGGCATGAATTGAATATCGGCGCCCTGGTGGCACACGAGGATTTTCTTCACGTGGGCGCCTAAGGCGCATCCACGGCAAACCGAGTAACACAGGAGGGACCATGGCATTTCTGAGACTGCCGACCAAAACGGCGATGGCGACAAAGAAGGCAGCGGCACCTGCGGCTCCGGCCCCCGCGCGCGCGGTCCCCGCAGTCCCTAAGGCCGTGCCCAAGGCTTTGATCAAGCCGGTCCCCGGCCCGACTACCGTGGTAGAGGGCCCGAAGCGGCGGCTCATGGGACTGGGCTCCTTGCGCGTCGGCCAGCAGTACATCATCTTCGGCGCGATCCTGGCCGTGCTTTTCGTGGCCGCGGCGATCGTCGTGTACAAGGACAACGTCGAAGCGACCAACGGCACGGTCTACGTATCCACATCCGGACAGATGCGGATGCTGACCCAGCGGATCGCCAAGGCGGCGCAGACCGGCCTCATTGGCAGCCCGGATGCGTTCAAGCAGCTGGAGCAGTCGCGCAACGAGTTCAACGCCGCCCTCAAGCTCCTGAGCCAGGGTGGCCAGTCCGGTGATGTCACCGTGCCGCCTACCTCCGAGATGGTCAAGCCGCAACTGGACGCGGTCACCAAGGAGTGGGAAAAGACCGACAAGAGTGTTCAGCTGGTGCTCCAGCAGAGCAAGAACCTGATCGGACTCGCCACCGCGGTGCGGAAGATCAACGAGAACAACCCCCTGCTGCTCGATCTAGCCGAGCAGATCCAGGCGCTGAAATTGCAATCCCAGGCGCCCGCGCGCGAAGTCTCGCTCTCGGGTCAGCTGGTCATGCTGACCCAGCGGCTGGCGCGGAACGCCAACGCCATGCTGGGCGCGGATGTGATCGACCCGGAAGTAGCGTTCCTGATGGGCAAGGACACCACCACTTTCCGCGAATTGCTCCAAGGCTTGACCAAGGGCAGCGACGTGCTGCGCGTTGCGGCAGCCAAGGACGCCGAGCAGCAGGCGAAACTCGGAGAGCTCGACAAGGCGTACCAGGAATTCCAGGGCGCGGTGGCCACGATCCTCGGCAACCTCCAGGCGCTGGTGAACGCGAAGCAGGCCGGACGCAGGGTGGTGGACGACTCCGAACCGCTGCTCGCTGCGTCGCAAAAGCTCGCCGACGCTTACCAGCTTGAACTCAGCGGACGCACAACCAACTTCTTGGTTCTTGGTGGCTTGACTCTAGCGGCGATCGCCGTCATCGCGCTCCTCGTGCTGGTGTACCTCGGCGACGCCCGGCGGCGTGCCGATGAGGCCGAGCGCCAGCGCGCCGAGACCGAGCGCACCAACCGTTCGAATCAGGACGCGATCCTGCGGCTGATGAACGAGATGGGGAACCTCGCGGAAGGCGACCTTACCGTCAAGGCGACCGTCACCGAGGAGATCACCGGCGCCATCGCGGACTCGGTGAATTTCACGATCGACGAGCTCAGAGGTCTCGTCGGCCGGATCAACGCCGCGGCCGCGCAAGTGACGACCGCCACGGAGTCCGCGCAACAGACTTCCGTGCAGCTCCTCGCCGCAGCCGAAAAGCAGTCCGTGGAAATTCGCCAGACCAGCGCGTCGGTGCTGAGCATGGCCAGGGCGATGAACGACATGTCGGAAAGCGCTTCGCAATCCGCGAGCGTGGCGCGGCAGTCGCTGGCCGCAGCCCAGAAGGGCACGCAGGCGGTGCAGAACTCGATATCGGGCATGAACGAAATTCGGGAGCAGATCCAGGAAACGTCGAAGCGCATCAAGCGCCTGGGCGAGTCGTCGCAGGAAATCGGCGAGATCGTCGAGTTGATCTCGGACATTACCGAGCAGACGAACGTTCTGGCTCTGAACGCCGCGATTCAGGCGGCGTCGGCGGGTGAAGCCGGTCGCGGGTTCACGGTGGTGGCGGAAGAAGTGCAGCGTCTCGCGGAGCGTTCGGCGGAAGCGACCAAGCAGATCGGCGCCATCGTCAAGACCATTCAGACGGATACCCAGGATGCGGTGTCAGCCATGGAGAAGAGCACCCAGGGCGTGGTCGAGGGCGCGAAACTCTCGGACGCCGCGGGTCAGGCGCTCTCGGAGATCGGATCGGTGTCGCGCCAGCTCGCACAGCTGATCGAGGGCATCACCACGACTACCGAGCAACAGGCGAAGTCCGCAAACGATGTGGCGACCAGCATGCAGGACATCCTCAACATCACGCAGCAGACTACCGAGGGGACCAAGCGCACCGCCGTGTCGATCGGCCAGCTCGCCGAGCTCGCCAAAGAGCTGAAGGGCTCGGTGTCGGGCTTCAAGATAGCCTGATGCGGTGAGCAAGGCCGGCAGCGATGAGCGCACGCGCCGAATTCGACGTTGGACCTCTCTCCTGGGTCAAGGGGGAGATCGACCACGCCATCGAGCACGCCCAGGAGGCGCTGCGCGCGTTTGCCGCGAATAGCGCCGACGCGGCGCAGCTGAAGTCGAGCCAGTCGCACCTGCACCAGGCGCACGGCGCGCTCTCGATCGTCGGCCTGGAAGGAATCACCCGCGTATCCGAAGAGCTCGAGGGCCTGCTCGGCTCCATTGAGAAAGAGGTTCCGCTCAGAAAAACCGAGGTCTTCGGGCTTGTCGAGCGCGCCCTGGGCGGAATCCGCGTTTACCTCGATCAACTGATGGCGGGCAGGGCCAATCAGCCGCTGAGGCTTTTCCCCCTGTACCGCGACGTGGTCAGCGCGCGGGGGGGGCAGGCCGATCCGACTGATCTGTACTACCCGAATCTCTCGTTCCGTCTGCCGAAGCGCGACAAGGGCAGCGGTGTGATGAAGGCCGGGGAGTCCGAGAAATACCTGCGGGAGCAGCGCGGTCGCTACCAGCGCGGACTCCTGAAGTGGCTGAAAAAAGACCCGAGCGGCGCGGAGGACATGCGCGGGGCCGTCGAGGCGGTCGAAGCCATGCAAGGTCCCGGCGCCCAGCGCGCATTCTGGTGGGTATCGCTCGCGTTCTTCGATGCGCTTGCGCAGGGCGCGCTGCCCCCGGATCTGGACGCGAAGCGACTCTGCAACCGCATCGAACAGCAGCTCAAGCGCCTGGTGGAAGGCTCGCCCACCGTGGCCGAGCGGTCGATGCGCGAGGTCCTGTACTACGTGGCGCGGGCAAAACCCGCGAGCGACCTGGTTCGCGAGGTGCAGGAGGCTTACCACCTGGCGCAGAGCATCCCGCAGACAGAGGGCCAGGAGGCGGCAGTCGAGGATTCGCCGGCACTGAAGGCTGCGCGCGAGCACCTTGCCCACGCAAAGGACGCCTGGAACAAGTTCGCTTCTGGAAATTCCGCGGCTCTGGCAGCTTTCCGCGACAGCTCAAACGCGCTGAAGGAAAGCGCGGCACAAGTCGGAAACGAGGATCTCGCGGCTCTCGCGGGCGCAGTCGCGGAGGTCGCCGTGTGGCTGGGTTCGAACGCCCGGGGCATGAGCGAGGCGATCGCGCTCGAGGTCGCCACGGTGCTCCTGCTCCTGGAGAACGCCCTCGCCGGGACGGATCTCTCGGACGAATTCGCCCAGCAGGCTCGGGTGCTGCGCGCGAGGCTGCAGGACGGCATGCAGGGCAAGCTCCGGCGCACGGCCCCGGACATCCCCCTGCTCGACGAGATGTCGCGAAAAGCGCAGGAACGCCTGCTCATGGACCAGGTGGTCTCGGAGATGCAGGCCAACCTGCGCACCATCGAACAGGTGCTCGACGGCTTCTTCCGCGATCCCGCGAAGCGGGACGAGCTCGCGGCGCTCGACAAGCCGATGCGCCAGCTGCTCGGTGCCCTGGAAATGCTGGGCGAGAAGCGCGCCCAGGAAGCGCTCGCGGCCGCCGTCGAGGAAATCCGCCGTTTCTCGAGCGCCGGTTACGGCGCGGCCCCGCAGGAATTCGAGCGTATCGCGCAGACGCTCTCGGGCCTGGGTTTCTACATAGAGGGCCTGGCTCACGGCAACGCGGATTTCGACGCCGCGATGCGCCCGATCTCCGCACCGGAGAAAGGGGAAGGCGATGCGGCTGCCCAGGCCCCGACCGTCGAAGCTCATATCGCAGAGCAGCAGCGCGAAACGGCGGACCTGTACGAGGAATGGAAAGGCAAGCCCGAAGACGCGAATCTCCGGGCCGAGCTGAAGAAGAACCTCGCGGCCCTGCAAAAGGACGCGGGCCTGGTCGCGGACCAGAAACTGGAAGCCTCCGCCGCCGAAGCGCTGAAGGCCCTCGACAAGACGGCCACCATGCCGCTCACCCCGTTCCTGAAAGAGGCGATCGAGAAAGCCACCTCCACCGCCGCGCTGTCCCCGTCTGCCGAGGCCGCGAAGCTCATCGACGCAAGCGCCGAAGCGGTCGATGCCGAGCTCCTCGGTGTCTATCTGGAGGAATCGGACGAAGTACTGGCGACGATTCACGGGCAACTCGAGATCGTCCGCGAGCAGCACGGCAACAAGGAGGCGCTCGTCACCATTCGCAGGGGATTCCACACGCTGAAGGGCAGCGGACGCATGGTGGGTCTCATGCGCCTGGGCGAAGCGGCCTGGGCGATCGAGCAGACGATGAACGCCTGGTTGCAGGAAGAGCGGGCCGCGACTCCGTCCCTTCTGCAGCTGATCGGACTCGCGCACGAATACTTTTTCGACAACGTGAAGCGCCTGAAGGCGGGCGAGAGCACGAGCGACGAGCGGGCGCTCGTCGCCGCAGCCGAGCGTGTCCGCCGGGGAGAAGCCCCGGAGCGGGCGCCGGCGGCGACCGAGGCAGCTCCCGCAGCCGCGGACGCTCAGGGGGGCGAGCTGACCCTGAGCCTCGACGCTTTAACCGCCGACGCACCGGCGGAGCCCGAGGGATCCGTCCAGCTCGGGGGGCACCGGGTGTCGACCACCCTGTTCACCATTTTCAGCGGCGAAGCTCGCGCGCATATCGAGGTAATCAAGGAAGAACACGAGACGCTGCGCCAGCACGGCGTCGTAAGCGATGCTCTCCTCCGGGCCGTGCACACCCTCGCCGGCACTTCGGGAACGGTCAAGATCTCGGCGCTGTCCGATCTGGGCTACGCGCTCGAGCGCGCGCTGCAGGTGCTCGCCACGAGCGAGCTTTCGGAAGCGGAGCAGCTGCTGGTTGGCGAAGCGATCGACACGATCGAGGCTATGGTCGCCGGGGTGATCGAGCTGCGGGTGCCGCAGCCGGTCCCCGCGCTGATCGCACTGCTCGAGCGTGTCAGCGAAGGTGCGGGCTTCGCACCGGGCGCCACGGCTCGGGACGAAAAAGCGAGCCAGGCCGCGTCCTCCTATGTTCGCGAAGAGGACCCGGAAACGCCGGCGGGCGAGCCCGCGGCGCCCGAGAACGTGCTCGACGATCTCGATCTTGAAATGACGCTCGAGCGCCGCCAGCGGCGCCTCGACGACGACCTCGATCCCGAGCTCATGCAGATCTTCCTCGACGAGGCCCACGAGCTGGTGCCTTCTGTCGGCGCCGCGCTGCGCGATTGGCGCGACAGCCCGGGCAACCCGGCCCTCGGCCAAGCGCTCCAGCGCGTTCTGCACACCTTGAAGGGAAGCTCGCGCATGGCCGGCGCCATGGCGATGGGCGAGCTCACCCACCACATGGAAACGCGCGTCGAGAACGCCTTGGGGGTGAAGACGCTCCCCGCGGCCTTGTTCGAGGACCTGGTAACGTCCTGGGATCGCATGGGCGTGCTGTTCGATCGGTTGCAGAAGTCCGGCGGAGTCGATGTTGGCGCCCCCGCCACGGAAACGCCTCCGGCTGCCCCAGCCCTGGAACCGGCGGCGGTTGTGGCTCCGGCCCCGACTGCGCTCGCCGAGACCAAGCCGGCCGCCGTGGCACCGAAGCCGGTCCCGCCCTCCGAGCGCGAGATCCAGCCCAAGGCGCTGCTGCGGGTGCGCGCCGACGTCGTCGACCGGCTGGTCAACGAGGCCGGCGAAGTCGCGATCGCGCGCAGCCGGATCGAAGGCGAGATGCGCACGCTCAAGGGAGCCATGCAGGAACTGACCGACAACGTCGTTCGCCTTCGCGCGCAGCTCCGCGAGATCGAGATCCAGGCCGAGTCGCAGATGCAGTCGCGCCTCGAGCTCGCCAAGGAAACGCAGCGCAATTTCGACCCGCTCGAGTTCGACCGGTTCACGCGCTTTCAGGAAGTGACGCGGCTGATGGCCGAAAGCGTCAGCGACGTGTCGACGGTGCACGCAAACCTCGTCAATACGGTAGCCGAGACCGAGAAGGCGCTGCTCGCCCAGGCGCGGCTGAACCGCGACCTGCAGCAGGACCTGATGCGCGTGCGCATGGTCCCGTTCGGCAGCCTGCAGGAGCGTCTCTATCGCATCGTGCGCCAGACTGCGAAGGAAGTGGGCAAGCGCGCCAATCTGGAAATCAAGGGTGTCCAGGTCGAGCTCGATCGCTCGGTGCTCGAGCGCATCACCGGGCCGTTCGAGCACTTGCTGCGTAACGCGGTGTCCCACGGCATCGAGGCGCCGGAGGCGCGCCGTGCCGCGGGCAAGCCCGACATCGGCGAAATCCACCTGGAGCTCAAACAGGAAGGCAACGAGGTGCAGCTCGTCTTGTCGGATGACGGCGCCGGCCTGAACATCGAGCGGATCCGCGAGAAGGCGATCGAAAAGGGCCTGATGGAGGCAAACTCCACGCTCACCGAGTCGGAGATCGCCGATTTCATCTTCAACGCGGGTTTTTCCACCGCGGAAGTGATTTCGCAGGTTGCGGGGCGCGGCGTCGGCATGGACGTGGTACGCAACGAGGTCGCCGCGCTGGGCGGGCGCGTGGAAATGCGTTTCACACGCGGCCAGGGAACCCGGTTTGAGATCTACCTGCCCCTCACGCTGGCGGTGACGCAGACGGTGCTGGTGCGGGCGGGCATCAAGACCTACGCGATTCCTTCGGTGATGGTCGAGCAGGTGCTGCAGCTCCGGCAGGAGCAACTGGTCGCGGCGTATTCCTCGCGCCAGACGCAATGGCAGGATCGGCACTATCCGTTCCACTATCTTCCGCACCTGCTCGGAGTGTCCGAAGCGGTTGCCGATCAGAAGCGCTTCTCTCCCACCCTTTATCTGCGCAGCGGCACCAACTCGATCGCCCTGCACGTGGACGACATGGTGGGCAGCAACCAGGAAATCGTGGTGAAGTCGATC
>JBGQKQ010000005.1:0-38526 GCA_041499655.1 Gammaproteobacteria bacterium | reverse complement strand
CGCGAAGGCATGGGCATCTGCGGGATCTACCCCAGGGATGTCGCAACGACCAAGGTCGAGCAGGTGGTCGGTTACGCACGCAAGCACCAGCACCCGCTACAATGCGTCATGGAGGAAACCTAGCGAACGGAGGCGTGGCCCCTCGCGAGATTCGATGAGAAGCGCGGACGAAACATGATTGCACAGGAACTCGAAGTCAGCCTCCACATGGCGTTCGTGGAGGCACGCCAGAAGCGGCACGAGTTCATCACCGTCGAGCACCTGCTGCTCGCTCTGCTGGACAACCCGACCGCTGCGGAAGTGCTGCGCGCGTGCGCGGCAAACATCGAGGAGCTGCGAAAAGCGCTCGGGGATTTCATCACCGCGCACACGCCGACCGTCGCGGGCACCGAGGAGATCGATACCCAGCCGACGCTCGGCTTCCAGCGCGTGATCCAGCGCGCGATACTGCACGTCCAATCCTCGGGCAAGAAGGAAGTGACCGGCGCGAATGTGCTCGTTGCGATCTTCGGCGAAAAGGACTCGCACGCCGTGTATTTCCTTCACCAGCAGGGCGTGACACGGCTGGACGTGGTCAACTATATCTCGCACGGCATCACCAAGGCACCCGCCTCCAAGGAGGCCAAGGCCAGCGGCGAGGCTGAACAGGAAGCGGCCGGCGAGGAACAGCAGTCCGGCGGGGCCCTCGAGACCTATACCCTCAACCTCAACGCGCAGGCGCTGGTCGGCAAGATCGATCCTTTGATCGGGCGCGAGCGCGAGATCGAGCGGGTCATACAGACCCTCTGCCGGCGGCGGAAGAACAACCCCTTGCTCGTCGGCGAGGCCGGCGTCGGCAAGACTGCCATAGCCGAAGGGCTGGCGCGGCGCATCGTCGAAGGCCAGGTCCCCGAGATCCTCGCGCGCTGCCAGGTGTATGCGCTCGACATGGGCGCGCTCCTTGCGGGAACGAAATACCGCGGGGATTTCGAGCAGCGCCTCAAGGCCGTGCTGAAGCAGCTCGTCGACAACCCCAATGCCATCCTGTTCATAGACGAGATCCATACGCTGATCGGCGCGGGCGCCGCCTCCGGCGGGACGCTCGATGCCTCCAACCTGCTCAAGCCTGCGCTGTCGACCGGCGCACTCAAGTGCATCGGCGCGACCACCTATAACGAATACCGCGGGGTGTTCGAAAAGGACCATGCGCTCTCCCGGCGCTTCCAGAAAATCGACGTGCCGGAGCCTTCGATCGAGGAAACCGTGCAGATCCTGCGCGGCCTGAAGTCCCGCTTCGAAGCGCACCACGGGGTGAAGTACAGCGGCAACGCGCTCACCAGCGCGGTCGAGCTCTCCGCGCGCTATATCAACGACCGGCACCTTCCCGACAAGGCGATCGACGTGATCGACGAGGCCGGCGCGGCGCAGAAGATCCTGCCCAAGTCCAAGCAGAAGAAGGTCGTGGGCAAGACCGAGATCGAGGAGATCATCGCGAAGATCGCGCGCATACCCCCGGCTTCGGTTTCGCAGGACGATCGCGCCGCCCTCAAGAATCTCGACCGCGATCTGAAGGCCGTCGTGTTCGGGCAGGACAAGGCGATCGAGGCCCTGGTGTCCGCGATCCGCACCGCGCGCTCGGGTCTCGCCAATCCGCAAAAACCCATCGGATGCTTCCTCTTCTCGGGTCCCACTGGAGTCGGAAAGACCGAGGTGGCCCGCCAGCTCGCCTACTGCATGGGAATCGAGCTGCACCGCTTCGACATGTCCGAATACATGGAGCGCCACGCGGTGTCGCGCCTCATCGGCGCGCCGCCGGGGTACGTCGGCTTCGACCAGGGTGGCCTGCTCACCGAAGCAGTCACCAAGAAGCCTTACGCGGTTCTGCTCCTCGACGAGATCGAAAAAGCGCACCCGGACATCTTCAACATCCTGCTGCAGGTGATGGACCACGGCACCCTGACCGACAACAACGGCAGGAAGGCCGATTTCAGGAACATCATCATCGTCATGACGACCAACGCCGGCGCCGAGGGGCTCAACAAGCCGGTGATGGGCTTCACGGGCAAGAAGGAGCCCGGGGACGAAAGCGCGGAAATCAAGCGCATCTTCTCGCCTGAGTTCAGGAACCGGCTGGACGCGACGATTTCGTTCGGCTCGCTCGACCATGACATCATCCTGCGCGTGGTGGACAAGTTCCTGATGCAGCTGGAGGCCCAGCTTCAGGAGAAGAAGGTCGAGGCGATATTCACCGACACCTTGCGCGAATACCTCGCCAAGCGCGGCTTCGACCCGCTCATGGGCGCGCGGCCCATGGCGCGCCTCATTCAGGACACGATCCGGCGCGGTCTCGCCGACGAGCTTCTCTTCGGCAAACTCGCGAACGGCGGCAAAGTCACCGTGGACGTCGACGACACCGGCAAGATCACGCTGAAGTTCCTGGAAGAAAAAGTCCCCGAAACCACCCCGGAAGCCTGAACCGCGGGCCGCGGGGGCGGTTCCTCGACCGGATGATCCGACCGCAGTTTCTCGTCGCGCTCGCCCTAGCCATCGGGCTCGCCTCGCCTGCCAGGGCGCAGGATTCAGGATCCGCGCCGGGACGCAATCTCGCAGCAGCCTGCGCCAACTGCCACGGAACGAACGGCAAGAGCCAGCCCGGCATGCCGAGCCTCGCAGCGCGGGAACCCTCGTCCCTGTTCCAGCAGATGCAAGATTTCAGGACGGGCAAGCGCCCCGCCACCGTCATGCACCAGATCGCCCGGGGCTACACCGACGCACAGCTCCAGGCGATCGCCGCGTACTTCTCCGCGCAGAAACCGAGGTAAGCGGTGGCGCGCACGAGTCGACGCGAATTCCTCAAATCCTCGGGCGCCGCGGCCGCCGTGTCCCTCCTGCCCGGATGCATCAGCTCACCCGGGCCGCAGCAGAAAACCGCCGGCCGCGTCGTCGTGATCGGCGGCGGCTACGGTGGGGCCACCGCGGCCAAGTACCTGCGCATGTGGAGCGGCGGAGCGATCGAGGTGATTCTGGTCGAGCGCGAGGCCGAGTTCGTTTCCTGCCCAGCCTCGAACCTGATACTCGGGGGCACGCGAACGCTCGCGGACATCACGCGCAGCTACGGGAAGCTGGGCGACTACGGCATTCAGGTGATCCACGACGAGGCCACGCGCATCGATGCCGACGGCAAGAAAGTCTCGCTGAGGCGCGGCGCGGATCTGCCGTACGACCGGCTCGTCCTCTCGCCCGCGGTCGATCTCATGTTCGGGGAGATCGAAGGCTACGACGCGGACGCGCGCAAGACGGTGCTCACCGCCTGGAAAGCGGGCCCCGAGACCGTCGCGCTCAGGCGGCAGCTCGAGTCGATGCGCGATGGCGGCGTGTTCATCATCACGGTGCCGCTCGCTCCCTTCCGCTGCCCCCCGGGCCCCTACGAGCGCGCCTGCCAGGCGGCCTTCTACTTCAAGCAAGCGAAACCGCGCTCCAAGGTGCTCGTGCTCGACGCGAACGAAGACCTGGTCTCCAAGCCGACGCTTTTCAAGGCCGCCTGGAGCGATCTCTACAAGGGCTCCATCGAGTACAGCAACAATACCGAGGTCAGGGGGCTCGATGCGCGCACCCTGGCGGTGAAGACCGATTTCGACACGATCAGGGGCGACGTGCTCAATGTGCTGCCCCCGATGCGCGCCGCCGACATCGCGCGCAACGCCGGCCTGATGACGGGCGGCACGCGCTGGTGCGGCGTCGACTGGCTCAGCATGGAATCGCTCGCGCACAAGGGCATTCACGTCTTGGGCGATGCCACGCTCTCCGCGCCCGCCATGCCCAAGTCGGGACATATGGCCAACAACCACGCCAAGCTCGCCGCCGCGGCGATCATCGAGCTCATGAACGGGCGCGAGCCCGATCCGCAGCCGGTAATCGCGAACACCTGCTACAGCTACGTGAGCGACAAGGAGGTGATCCACGTCGCTTCGGTCCATCGCTACGATCCCGCACAGAAGACCATGGTGGTCGTGCCAGGGACGGCAGGGGTGTCGGCCTCACGCAGCGAACTCGAAGGCGCTTACGCGCAGGCCTGGGCGCAGAATATTTGGGCGGACATGCTGGGCTAAGGCCCAGCGTCCGCCCAAATACGCTCTGCGCAAGCTGAAAGTTACGAACGGAGGGAGAGGGAGAACCCTCTCCCTCCGTTACCTCCCCTCTCCCCTAGCAAGATCTGCTACCGCGCGGCATCAGGAGCCCCGCGCAGCGCCGTCGTACAGCTCTGGACTCCGGAACTACCAGGGAAAAGCGCTGCGGGGAAAGTGCCGCGCGGTAGCAGACCTATCCATCACCCAGGCATCGGCACCCGCACTCTGCGCTCGATCCAGCGCTTTCGCGCGGCTTGAGACAGGGGACGAAGATCGGGCCCGGCCGCTCTCGAGCGCGGCCAGAACAGCGACTTCAGTGTCGCATCGTCGAACTCCGATGCCGCGAGGCGGCGCACCTCGCCGCCTTCGAGCGCCGCGATCGCGAGCCCGTCGCGGAACAGCACACGGTTGGGGGTGATCGCCGCGACACGCGCTTCCGGCGTGACGATACCGACGAGGTTGAGGGGATCGGCGCCGGAGAGCGCAACCCACTCGCCGTTCTTGTCCTGCTTGCGCACAGCGCGCAACCGTCCGACCGCGTCGGCGAGCGCGAACTGCTCACCGCCGAACCCCGAGACAAAGCGCCCTCCGCGGATTTCACCCCGGGCTTCCAGGCGCCGATACACCGCTGCGAGCTCCCGCCAGGTCGGCAGCCGGGGCTCGCGCGCAAGCAGCGCGCGGAACACCACGCCGTAACGCTGGAGCAGCGTGCGCGCGATGGTCTCCACGCGCTTGCCCTCCTCGATCGCGTTGCCCCCCAGGAGCAGCGCCCAGCGCCCCGCCGTGTCGACCTGGCTGCCCATGCCACGGCGGCGCGAGCGCTTCTTGTGCTTCTCCGAGGGCGCGAGCAGGGCGCGCAATCCGCTGAAGCTGTCGGCGGTGACGAGACCTGCGCCGGCGAGCTCGCCGAGGGCGCGTTCCACCTGCGTGCGTAGGAGTCCGGTCGCTGCGACGAGCTCGTGAAAGAAAGAGGCGCCGCGGACGCGCAAGGCTTCGTAAACCGCGCGGGCTTCCGAGCTCCATTCACCCGCTTCGGGCTCGGCCGCAGCGCGCCACAGGGGGGCGTGCTCGCGCGGCATCAGGGCGATCGGCGAGCTGCGGAGCGGCGCCTTGCCCGATCCGCTGGCGGGGGTAATCCGTCCCCAGGCCATGCGCCCGGAGAGGCACAGCCGGTCGATGAAATCGGGCTCGTAGTCCTGCACGCGCGCCGCGAGCACGTCCTTTTCCCAGGCCCCCGCCGGAAGCTCGAAGCCGTCGAGCTGCTCGATCACCGCGGCGAGGCCCTCGGCGCCTTTTACGCGCATCTCGCCCGCGGCGTGCTGCCAATGGAGGAGGAAGCGCATGAAGTCTGCGGCGCCGACCGGCTCGATCTCGGCGCGCAGCCGGTTGAGCGTGTAGCGATGGATGCGCGCGAGCAGCCGCCGGTCGCACCACTCCAGACCTTCGATCCCCGGCGTGAAGCGGCCCCGCAGGAGCTTGCCCTCGCCTTCGAGCGCGAGGAGCGCGCCGTCGACGGGCGCGGTCTCCGGCAAGCTGAACGAATCGGCGAGCCCGCGCGCCGTCATCGGACCGAGCACCTCCATCCGCCCGCGAATCAGCTCGCGCAACGCGTCTTCGGGGGTCCACGCCTTGCGCAAGCGCTCCGGGATCTCCGGCGCCGCCCTCTGCGGGAGGACGGCATTCAGCTCGTCGAAGCGCTCGACCGGGATCCAGAACCCGCTCGCGTCGAAGGCACGTCCGGCCGAGACCAGCTGCTCGAAAAGCGTCCGCCAGTGCGGCGCCGCTTCCTCGGCGCGGATAAATCCGGCAAGCAGCAAGGCGTCGTGCAGCTCATCGGCGGTGTTCGCGGCCGGCCAGACTTCTTCGCGCACGCGCTCGATCGCCTGGGCATCCAGCGCGCCGAGATCGTCCGCGCTGCGCGGCTCGCCCGTGCGACGCGTGTAGACCGCGCGCGCGCGCCGCTCCTCGAGCGGTGCATCGTCGAGGAAGGTGTAGGCGGCCGAGTTCAGAATCTCGTGGCAGAACACCGAGGGCTCGGGCGTATCGCGGGCGACGCACTTCAGCTCGCCGGCGAAGATCCGTTGCAAGTAGCCGACGAGCCGCGGCAGGTCCATCGCCTGCTCGAGGCAGTCGCGCATGGCCTGGTCGACCAGCGGGTGCGCGGGAACCTCGCGCGCGCCCTGGATGTTGTCGAGACAAGCCGCGGCGTCGGGAAAGATCGCGGCGAGCAGCTCCTCCGCGATCATGCGCTGTATCTGCGCCGGGACGCGCGCGCCGTTGCGGTTGCGCGGGACGGCCAGGGCGAGCGTCGTGGTCCAGCGCCAGCGCGTCTCGAAAATCGGCGAGGCGAGCACCGCCTGGACCAGCGTCTCGCGCACCGTCTTGGGATTGAGATAGCGGAACACCTCGTCGAGGGCGAACGAGTGCGCGGGCCCGAGTGAGAGCACCAGCGCCTCCTCGGTCGCGGCCGCCTGCAGTTCGAAGTTGAAGCTCTGGCAGAACTTCTTCCTCAGCGCCAGGCCCCAGGCCTTGTTGACGCGACTGCCAAGCGGCGCGTGCAGAACCAGCTGCATGCCGCCCGCTTCGTCGAAGAAGCGCTCGAACACCGGCGTGTCCGCGGTGGGTACGACGCCGAGCGCGCGCTTCCCCTCGGCGAGATACGCGGCGATCTGCTCCGCGGCCGGGCGGGACAGCGCATAGTCCTCCTCGAGCCACGCCGTCGCCGCCGCCAGCTCGTCGGGCCTGCGGGCCTGCTCCGGCCCCGGAAGGCGCGCATCGGCGGCGGCGCGCAGCTTGGAGACCGCCGCGCTCATCTCGTCGCTGCGCGAAGGCGCCTCGCCCAGCCAGAAAGGCATCGAGGGCGGCTGTCCCCGGGCATCCGCGACCCGCACCACGCCGTTGCCGATCTGCAGGATCCTCCACGAGGTGTTGCCGAGCTGGAAGATGTCGCCGGGCAGCGATTCAATGGCGAAATCCTCGTTCAACGTCCCGATGAACATTCCCTCGGGTTCGAGCTGCACGCGGTAGTCGAACACCTCGGGGATCGCGCCGCCCGACAGGATCGCGGTCATGCGCGAGCCGCTGCGGGCGCGCAGCTTGCGGTGCACCGCGTCGTAATGCAGCAGCGCGGCGCGCCGGCCCCGCTTGGTCGCGTAGCCCGTCGCGAGCATCGCGATGACGTCGGCGAAGTCCGCCTCGGTCAGATCCCGGTAGGGGTAGGCGCGCCGGAACAGATCGAGCAGCGCCGCCTCGTCCCATTCCTCGGCCGCGGCTTCCGCGACCACCTGCTGCGCGAGCACGTCGAGCGGCCGCTCGGGGATGATGACGCGGTCGAGCTCGCCATCCCTCGCCGCGCGCACCATCGCCGCGCACTCCACCAGATCGTCCCGCGTGAGCGGGAAAAGGCGACCCTTCGGCAGGCCGCTCACCGTGTGGCCGGAGCGGCCGACGCGCTGCAGCAGGGTCGCGATGCGGTGCGGCGAGGAGACTTGGCACACCAGGTCGACGTGCCCGATGTCGATGCCGAGCTCGAGCGATGCCGTGGCGACGAGCACCCTCAGCTGCCCTTCCCTCAGGTTCGCCTCGGCGGCGAGCCGCACCTCCTTGGCGAGGCTGCCGTGATGCGCGGCGACATGCTCGGCGCCGAGCCGCTCGGAGAGCTGGTGCGCCATGCGCTCGGCAAGCCGCCGCGTGTTCACGAAGATGATCGTGGTGCGGTGCGACTCGATCAGCGCGACCAGCCGCTCATAGATCTCCTCCCACACCTCCGCCGACATCACCGCCTCGAGCGGCGAGCCGGGCATCTCGATGGCGAGATCGATGTTGCGCTGGTGCCCGCGATCGATGACGGCGCATCCGGAATTCTCCGAGCCGGTCAGGAAGCGCGCCACCTCCCCAATCGGCTTCTGCGTCGCCGAAAGGCCGAGGCGTTGCAGGCGCCTTCCGCAGACGTGATCGAGGCGCTCGAGCGACAGCGCCAGGTGGGCGCCGCGCCGCGACTCGAGCACCGCGTGGATCTCGTCGACGATGACAACGCGGGCGGTCCTGAGCATGTTGCGTGAGCGCTCGGCAGTCAGAAGCAGATACAGCGATTCCGGCGTCGTCACCAGGATATGCGGCGGCGTACGCAGCATCGCCGCCCGCTCCGCCTGGGGGGTGTCGCCGCTGCGCACCGCCGCGGTGATCCTGACGGGCGGGAAGCCCATCTCCTCGGCGATGCGCTTCATCTCGCTGCGCGGCTCGGCGAGGTTCTTGTGAATGTCCGACGACAGCGCCTTGAGCGGCGAAACGTAGACGACGCGCACCTCGTCGGGCAACCCCCCGGCCTCCAGACTCTCGCGCAGCAGCTGGTCGATCGAAGTGAGGAAGGCGGCGAGCGTCTTGCCCGACCCGGTCGGCGCCGCGATCAGCGTGTGGCTGCCGGAGCGGATCGCGCGCCAGCCCTCGAGCTGCGCCTCGGTCGGCGGCAGCACCCGCTCACCGGAAGGATCGCGAAAGCGCGTTTCCCACCAGCGCTGGAGAACAGGATGAAAGTCGGAGGGGAGCATGTCGTACTGGATGAATATACACTGAAGCGGCGCTTTTTCAAGCGCCAGGCCACGCACATTTCGCGAATCAGCTCTTGCCCGTACTCCCGAAACCTCCAGCGCCCCGCTTGCTCGCGGCAAACTCTTCCACGACGTTTAATTCCACCTGCACCACCGGCACGACGACGAGCTGCGCGATGCGGTCCATCGGATTAATCGTGAACGTCGCGCCGGAACGATTCCAGACCGAAACCATCACCTGGCCCTGGTAGTCGGAATCGATCAGCCCGACAAGGTTGCCGAGGACGATACCGTGCCTGTGGCCGAGTCCCGAGCGCGGCACCACGATCGCGGCAAGCCCGGGATCGGCGAGATGGATGGCCATGCCGCTCGGAATGAGCTCGGCGGCGCCCGGCGCGAGGGTTAGGGGCTGGTCGATGCAGGCGCGCAGGTCGAGCCCGGCCGCGCCTGCGGTCGCGTAGTGCGGCAACGATTCGCGCAGCCGCGGATCGAGAACCTTGACGTCGAGCGTCTTCAAGCGAAGAGCCGGCTAGCGCCGCGGCAGCATCTTCGCGATGTGCTCGACCAGCTGACGCGCGAGCACGATCTTGGGAGCGCGGGGCAGTTCGTGCACGCCACCGTCGTCGAAGAGCGTGAGCGCGTTGGTGTCCTTGCCGAAGGTCTCGTGCGCGAGATTCGCCGCGAGCAGCGGAATACCCTTCTTCTTGCGCTTCACCTGCGCGTTCGCCATCAGATCCTCGGTCTCGGCGGCGAAGCCGACGCAGAACGGCCCCTTGGGCAGGGCCGCGACCTCCGCGAGGATATCCGGGTTCGGCGCAAGTTCGAGGCTGAGGTGGCCGTTCCCACGCTTGATCTTGTGCGGCTTGGGATCGGTGGGACGGTAGTCGGCGACGGCGGCGACGGCGATGAACACGTCGGCTCGCCTGGCCCGCTTCATCACCGCATCGTGCATTTCGGCCGCGGTGAGCACGTCCACGCGCTCCACACCTGCCGGAGCCATCAGCGAGGTCGCGCCCGAGATCAGCGTTACCTCTGCCCCCGCCTCGGCCGCAGCCTGCGCCACGGCGTAGCCCATCTTGCCCGAGCTCTGATTCGTGATCCCCCTCACCGTGTCGATGGGCTCATAGGTGGGACCCGCCGTGATCAGGACTTTTTTTTTGATGAGCCCCTTGGGGCCGACGGCGGCGGCGACCGCGGCGAAGATCTCCTCCGGCTCGAGCATGCGCCCCATGCCGCCTTCGCGGTCAGCGTGATCGCCTTCCGTCGGCCCGAGGATGGCGACTCCGTCGGCGCGCAGGTGTTCGAGATTTCGCTGCGTCGCCGCGTTCTGCCACATCTCCACGTTCATGGCCGGAGCGACCAACAGAGGGCTGCGTCGCGCGAGGCACAGTGTCGAGAGCAGGTCGTCGCCGAGGCCGTTTGCGACCTTCGCGAGAAAATCGGTCGTCGCGGGAGCGACCACGACGACGTCACGATCGCGGGAAAGCTCGATGTGGCCCATGCTGTCGGGCACTCGCGGATCCCACATGTCCGTGAACACGGCCTTCCCCGAGAGCGCCTGCAGCGTCACGGGGGTGATGAACCGGCAGGCCGACTCGGTCATCACCACGCGCACGTCGGCGCCCGCCTTGACGAAAAGGCGCGTCAGCTCCGCCGCCTTGTAGGCGGCGATGCCGCCGGTGATGCCGAGCAGGACCCTTTTCCCGGAGAGGTCGGTCATCTCTATTCGAGACGGTGCGTTAAGCCGCAAAACGAGGATTCTAAGCGAATTCCATGGCGATCAGCGATTGGCCCCGGCAGGAGCGACCGCGCGAACGCTTGCTGGCTCTGGGTCCGGCATCGCTCGCCGACGCCGAGTTGCTAGCGATCCTCCTGCGCACCGGCGTCAAAGGGAAGAGCGCGGTCGACTTGGCGCGGCAACTCCTCGGGCATTTCGGCTCGGTCTCGGCGCTCCTCGAAGCATGCCCCTCGGGCGTCCGGGAAATGCCGGGCCTGGGGAGCGCCAAGCTCGCCCAGCTGGGAGCTGCGCTTGAGCTGGCCCGGCGGGCACTCAGGGAGGAGATCTCCTCCCGCGACGCGCTCAGCTCGCCGCGCGCGGTGCGCGACTACCTGCGCCTCGTGCTCGCCGGACGCGAGCAGGAGGTCTTCGTTATCCTGCTGCTCGATGCGCAGCATCGCGTCATCGCCTGCGAGGAACTGTTCCAAGGCACGTTGACACAGACCAGCGTCTATCCCAGGGAAGTCGTCAAGTGCGCACTCAAGCACAACGCGGCGGCGGTGATCTTCGCGCACAATCACCCTTCAGGAGTCGCCGAACCCAGCCACGCGGACGAAATTCTCACGCGCTCCCTGAAAAGTGCCCTGGCCCTGGTCGATATCCGAGTGCTGGACCACTTCATCGTCGCCGGGACCCGCACGATGTCGTTCGCCGAGCGCGGGCTCCTGTAAGACGGCCCCACTCGGCACTTTGGCTTGAATGCGCCCCCGGTTCCGCCTATAATTCGCCCTTTTTCGCGATCGGGGTTTCCTATGGCACGGGTCTGCCAAATCACGGGCAAAACGCCTCAGGTCGGGCACCACGTGTCCCACGCCAACAACAAGACCAAGCGCCGCTTCTACCCGAATCTGCAGTACCGCCGCTTCTGGGTGGAAAGCGAGAAACGCTGGGTGAGGCTGCGCATCTCCAATGCGGGAGTGCGCATTATCGACAAGAAGGGCATCGACGTCGTGCTCAAAGACCTGCGCGAGCGCGGCGAAATCTGATCACGGGGCCGACGATGAGAGAAAAGATCAAGCTGGAATCCACCGCCGGAACGGGCCATTTCTACACCACGACCAAGAACAAGCGCACCATGCCCGAGAAAATGGAGATCAGGAAATACGATCCCAGGGCGCGCAGGCACGTGGTCTATAAGGAAGCCAAGATCAAGTAGCTCGATCCTGGAGACGGCAATGCCTGTTCTCTCGAACGGCTCTTACTCGCCCCGTTTGTAGACGATCTTCTTCGTTCCGCCTTCACACGTTCCGACGACTTTGCCGTCCTCGGCTGCGTCCTTGTCCACGATAGTTAACGTGAAGACTTTCACGCCGTTGTTCTTGATCTTCGTCTCGATCTCGGTCTTGAGCTCTTCACAGGGCTTAACCTGAGCGAAGACCGGTGATGCGATCAGCAACGACGCTGCGATTGCCATGACACTCTTCATTTGTCATACCCCTTTCCTTGTGTTCCCGGTTGAGCACCGCCCGACAACACCACTATGCTACAGCGAAGCGCGTCCGGACGCTGCCCTCGGAGCCAACAAAAAACCCGCCAGGGGCGGGTTTTTCAAAGAACCTCAAGCAGGAGCGGTGATCAGGCGTAGCAGCGCAGCCGGCGCGAAAACTCCTCCAGATGCCGGATACCGCTGGCCTCGGCGCGGTGGCACCAGTCTTGCAACTGACGGACGAGCTGCTCGCGGGAAACGCTGGAGCGCTCCCACAGCGAAACCAGCTCCGAGCGCATCGAGTACACGGTATGCAGGGCGCGCGACTTGGACAGCCCCTTGTTGAGATCTGCCCGCTCGGTCTCGCACAGCGTCTTTTCGTCGCGGTGCAGCCAGCGCTGCAGGCTTTGCAGAACATGCGCGTCGTGCGGCGCGAAGCGGCGCAGCTTGCCCAGCTCCTCCGCGTAGGTCCGCTTGAGCGACTTGGCATACGTTGCAAGCACGTCGTACCGGTGGGTGATGACCGCCTGCAGCGTTGCCAGGTCCACCGCCTTGGCCTCGGTGAAGCGCGGCGTAGGCGCGACTTTCTTCACTTGCGCGAGGCCGAGAGCTTCGAGGATGCAGATGTACATCCAGCCCATGTCGAACTCGTACCACTTGTTGGAGAGCTTGGCCGAGGTCGCATAGGCGTGGTGGTTGTTGTGCAACTCCTCGCCGCCGATGATGATTCCCCAAGGAACGATGTTGGTGCTCGCGTCCTCGGTCCCCCAGTTGCGGTAGCCCCAAAAGTGGCCGATCCCGTTGATGACACCTGCCGCCCAGAAGGGAATCCACACGATTTGCGTGGCAAGCACCAGCACGCCGGGTACGATGCCGAGCAGAACGACGTCCAGGACCCCCATCAGGGTCAGGCCCAGCACCGCGAAGCGCGAATAGATGTTGCGCTCCACCCAGTCATCCGGCGTGCCATGGCCGTAACGCTCCAGGGTCTCGCGGTTGTAGGCTTCCTTCACGTAGAGGAACACCCCGAGCCAGAGCACGCGATTGATGCCCAAGATTTGCGGGCTGTGCGGATCTTCGGCGGTCTCGCACTTGGCGTGATGCTTGCGGTGAATGGCGGCCCACTCCTTGGTCACCATACCGGTCGTGAGCCACAGCCAGAAGCGGAAAAAGTGGCTGGGCAGAGGATGCAAGTCCAGGGCACGATGCGCCTGGTGCCTGTGCAGGAACACCGTGACGCTCACGATCGTGATGTGGGTGAGCCCGAGTGCGACTAGGGCGACACCCCACCAAGGAAGATCAAAAACTCCTGAAAACAAGATGTTAGACCCCATTAAGATCCTCCCGTTAATCGACGGATTCTACGTGAATCCGGGCAAAGGGCAAGGGCATAGTGCCGAGGGCAGGCTATGCCTATTTCCCGCCCCGCTTCATACACTTACCACCCAAGCAGTTCCGCATCGCGAAACGCTGCGGCCATTCGTCCCACTCGATCCGCGCTAGCCGCCACGCTCGAAAACGGCGGCAAAAAAACCGTCGGTACCATGTATATGGGGCCAGACCTCGAAGAAATCACCCATTTCGAGGTCGATCCGCTCCTTGCTGAGTACCTCCACAGCCGGTACGAGCCGGAACTGTGGCTGGCCGGCCAGGAAGACTTCCGCGACTCCGCGGTTTTCCTCCTCGAGAATACTGCATGTCGCATAGACGATCCGCCCACCCGGTTTGACCAGCTTGGCCGCTGCCGCAAGCAGCGACCCTTGCTTGCCGGTCAGCTCGACGATGTCCTCCGGCGTCTGGCGCCATTTCATGTCGGGATTGCGTCGCAGCGTCCCCAATCCGCTGCAGGGCGCATCGACCAGCACGCGGTCGATCTTGCCGGCGAGACGCTTGACGCGCGGATCGTTGACGCCGTCGATGCGCTGGGGATGGACGTTCGACAGCCCGGAGCGCGCAAGTCTCGGCTTCAGCCCCGCAAGGCGTTTCGGAGAAATGTCGAATGCGTACAGCCGCCCGGTCGAGCGCATCTGGGCTCCGAGTGCCAGTGTCTTGCCCCCCGCTCCCGCGCAGAAATCGACGACCATCTCGCCGCGCCTCGGCGCAACCAGATGGCACAGCAGCTGGCTGCCCTCGTCCTGCACTTCGACGGCACCCTCGAGAAAAATCGGGTGCCGGTTGATCGCCGGCCGCCCGTCGAGCCGCAAGCCGTCGGGCGAGTACGGAGTAGCCGAGGCGAGCATTCCATCCTCGGCGAGCCTTCTTGCGGCGGCCTCGCGCGTCATTTTCATCGAATTGACCCGCAGGTCCAGCGAAGCAGTCTGCGCCAGACCTCTCGCCAACTGGAGCAGAGCGGGCTCGTCAAAGCGCCGGCGAAGTTTCTCGATCACCCAGTCGGGGAGCTCGCACTGCACCTCGAACGGCTGCGCTGCGGCAGCTGCCCGCTTGACTTCAGCGAGCCACTGCGGCTCCTCGCCACGCAGCCAGGGTTCGAGCTCGCGGAGGCTCGCGCCAAGCAACAAGGTCCAGGTCGCGAGAGCCAGGCGCCGCGGGCTCGCCGTTCCGGCGAGGCTCTCCAGCAGCCGCCTCCGGCGCAACGCGGCATAAACCGAGTCGGCGATAGTGGCACGATCGCGCTGGCCGATTTTTTCATGGCCGCGAAAGAATGCGGAAAGCGCTGTGTCGGCGGGCTCTTTGAGCGGCAGAACAGCCGCAAGCGCCGCCGTGCACGCGTCGAGCAGCGGGCGCGAGAAGGACATCAGTTGTCGATACGCGTGACGACCTGGTCCACGCGCGCGCCGTCCTTGTCGACGACCAGCACGCGCACCGGGAGAAAATCCCGGTCCACGGCGAACCAGATGTCGGTCGCCTTGTCTTCCGGTCCGTCCCGCACCTTCGCGATATGCAGGGTTTGCATCTCACCGACGGGCGTGGCCAGCTTTTCGTTGCCAAGGACCGCGAAGCGGAACGGGGTCAGTCCCCGTCCGTCGGCCCGGATGATGTCGTACTCCTTGCCGCTCGGCGGCATGAAGGCAAACGTGTAGGCGAGGCTCAAGGGGTCTTGGACGATACCCTGCATTTGCAGCGTTTCCGACTTCCCCTTGCGCTCCTGGGTCACGGAGCGGGATTCCCAGTCGAATTTCGCGGACGCCACCCAGCCAAACGGACGCTCGTCCCGGTACTCGTCGGGCCGAAGCCCCTGCGGGAAGATCCGGCCTCGCACGGTCCGTTTGTTGCCGAACGCGGCCAAGATCCCCCGTCCCCGGGTCTCGGAGACGATCGAGTAGGTGCGGCCGTCGTGTTCAAGGGTCTCGACGACATCGCCATGCATCGTGCCGTAGCTGACTTCGTAGCTCAGCTTGATTCGTTCGGGCGGTGCCGCTTGAGCCGTGAAACAGATGAGCGCAGCCACAAGCGCGGCGCGGCGAAGGACGCAAGACCCCGTAGTCATTCTTCAGCGAGAATCGATTGGCTGGCTTCAGGCCCACTAACGCGAACGAGCCCGTTTTCGACGACCAGACGGCCCTCGACGAACCAGCGTACCGCAAGCGGATAGATGCGGTGCTCCTGACGCAACACCCGCGCGGCGAGCGTCGCTTCGGTATCCCCGGCGCGCACCGGCACGGCGGCCTGGATGATGATGGGGCCGTGATCGACCTGAGGCGTCACGAAGTGCACCGTGCAGCCATGGAGCTTCACGCCCTCCTGGAGCGCGCGCCGGTGCGTGTGCAGCCCGGGAAACGCGGGCAGCAGCGACGGGTGAATGTTGATCATCCGGCCGGAGTAGTGCCGCACGAAATCGGCGCCGAGAACGCGCATGAACCCCGCGAGCGCGATCAGATCGGGGGAATGTTGATCGATCGCGTCCGCGAGCGCAGCCTCGAACGCTTCGCGCGAGGGAAACGCCCGATCGTCCACGACTTGGGCGGAAAAGCCCGCTTGGGCGCTGAATTTCAGCCCGGCGGCGTCGGGACGGTTGCTGATCACGGCGGCGACCTTGGCGGGAAGGCCAGCGCGGACGATGGCTTCCATGTTGCTGCCTCTGCCGGAGATCAGGATGACGATCTTCTTCATGCGCTCATTCTACCGTTCGAGCTCAATACACCCTCTCGACGCGGTAGCCCTGCTTCTCGATCAGGGCGAGCATCCCGCTCGCACCGTAGAGATGGTTCGCGCCGACGGCGACAAAGGCGCCACCCTCGCGCAGCGGAACGAACAGGCGGTGCGCCATCACGATCGAGCGGTTTTCCACCACGCGCTCGAACAGGATGCGGTAGTGCCCGGCCACCTCCGGATAGCGTTCGGCGGCCCGGGTGCTCGAGGAATGTATTCCGGCGAGGTCGCGGTTCATCCACGCCTGGATGGTCGGCTCGATCAACGCGGCGAGATCGTCCCGGTTGCTGAGCGCATGCTTCAGCAACTCGACCTGCGTATCGAGCGGGATGCGATCGAACACGGAGATCTGCTCTTCGATCCCTTCCAGGCCCAGGACGCGCAGCTTGCGGGCGCGTGCAAGCTCTACGAGCTTCTGGTCGAGCGTGACCCCTTCGTAGTCCTCGGGCGTGACGGTGACGTTGGCCAGCGCCGCCCAGGGCTTGAGCCGCGCGACCACGTCCTCCGGCACCTGCCGCTCGTGCAGGATCCGGACGAGCTTGGCGTAGGCTTCGGCGCCGATCAGCGGCTCGAGCCGGCTCCCATCTTCGAACTGCCCCGCCTCGAAGAAGCGCATCGCCTCGCGCTCGCCCTGGAAGCTCTCCGCGTAATAACTCCGGGAACGGGCCAGGGCCTTGCTCACCGCGTCGGGGATGCCGAGCACCCGCGGGTCGGCCACGTGGATGGTTCCAAATACGTGGCTCGGTGCAGTGCCCGCCTTGGACACGCGCCAGAGCAGCCCTTTCGTGAACCTGCCTTCGGCCTGGCGCACTTCGGCGCGCGAGGGAAACGCAATCGCTACGGCGCAGGAAAAGGCGAAAACAATGTACAGCGCCCGGAGCAGCGAGGACGCGCGCGGCATGTCTCTAAGCGTTCCGACCAGCGGCGGGTTGCGGAAACCCCGGAGGGGGTTGCTGGATGTCCGCCTCGAAAAGCTCCTGCAACTGCGCCGCGGCCTCCTTGGTCGTCTGGATGAGCTGGGCCTCGTCGTACTGAACTGCGTACTGCGCGTCGAGCCGTTGCTCGTCGTGCTGCTTGAACAGCGACACGGCGCGGTCCGACGTCGCGCCATCAAATCCGAGGGAAAGCAGCGCCTGCCGCGCCATGTCGAGGCTCGCCGCAAACGTCTCGCGCCAGATCAGCTCGACGCCAAGGTCGCGCAGGCGAAACAGGTGCACGCGGTTGCGTGCGCGCGCGAGTATCGGCACGTGCGGGTAGTGCTTGCGCACGACCTCCGCCGTCTTGACCGAAGCTTCGACGTCGTCGATCGCAAGAACGAAGAGCTTGGCTTCTCCGGTTCTTGCCGCTTCGAGCAGCTCGAGTCGCGACGCGTCACCGTAGTACACCTTGCTGCCGAAGCGCCTGACGAAATCCACCTGCTGGTAGCTCGCTTCGAGCGCAGTAAACGGAATGCCGCACATGCGCAGCACGCGCGACAGTATCTGCCCGACGCGCCCATAGCCCGCGATGATCACCGGATTGCCGGGGCCGGTGATCGTATCGAACTCGGGCGCGGCGTGACGCTCGAACCAGCGGGCGAGGAACTTGTCCTGAAGCGCAAATGCCGGAGGAGAGATCAGCATGGAGACGGTGACAACGACGACCAGCAGCTGCGCCGTCCCGGGCTCGAATATGCCCAGCGCCCACGCAGCCGCGAAGAGGATGAACGCGAACTCGCCGCCCTGCGATACCGCCAGCGCCAGGCGCTGCGCAGTCTCATTGGGTGCGCGGCCGACTCTCGCAATTCCGTACATCAGGGCGAATTTCGCGACGGTAAGCCCTGCCGCGAGACCGAAGACCGCCACCGGCCGGTTCCACAGCAGCGGCAGATTGGCGCTCATGCCCACCGCAATGAAGAATAGACCGAGCAACAGACCCTTGAAGGGCTCGATATCCGCTTCGAGCTCGTGCCGGAATTCGGAGTCGGCAAGGAGCACGCCGGCGAGAAACGCCCCGAGCGAAGGCGACAAGCCGATTCTCTGCATGATCAGCGCGGCGCCCACCACGAGCAGCAGCGCGGCCGCGGTAAATACCTCGCGTCCGCCGTAGCTCGCGACGATCTTCAGCACCGGGCGCACGACCAATCGGCTCGCGGCGATGACCACCGCGATGACCGCTACGGCCTTCACCGCGGCAGTCCACCCGCCTGCGGCCTGGGCACCGAAGCCGCTGAGCAGGGGCAGCAATGCGAGCAAGGGGATGACCGAGAGATCCTGGAACAGCAGCACCGCGAAGGCCTCGCGCCCATGGCGCGTCGCAAGCTGCTTGCGTTCAGCGAGCGAGGCGAGCACGAGAGCCGTGGAAGACATCGCCAGCCCGAAACCGGCAACCAGGGCGGCCTGCCACGACAGGCCGAACCAGAGAGCCAGGACCGCAAGCACCGCACCGGTAACGGCCACCTGGGCTCCACCGAGCCCGAACACGGGGCGCCGCAGCACCCACAGGCGGCTCGGCTGCAACTCGAGTCCGACGAGGAACAGCAGCAGCACGACGCCGAATTCCGCGAACTCCAGAGTGGACTCGACCTCGCCGATCATGCCCAGGCCCCAGGGACCGATGAGCATGCCGGCGCCGAGATAGCCCAGAACCGCGCCGAGCTTGAGGCGCTGAAAAAGCGGCACAAGCAGCACCGCGGTGAGAAGAAAAACGGCAGCTTGTTCTAGGAAATGCATGGCACGATCCGCAGGAGGTGATGCTCGCATTATGCGCGAGCGACTCGGAGGGCGGAGTACCTCCGGAAGGAGTCTCTTATGTCTTCGGCAGCCCGGCGACGGCGGTCAGCATGCTGATCGAGCCCAGGTCATAGCCGTCGACGGGAAAATCCATGGATTCGTCCGCGCCCTGGAGCCCGGCGATGTAGAGAAGCGGAAGGTAGTGCTCCGGGGTCGGCACCGACAGGCGCGCGTCCTCTCCGAGCTTCTCGAAGTCGACCAAGGTGTGGTGATCGCGGGTGGCGAGCGCCTCGCGAATCCTTTCGTTGAACCGCACCGCCCAATCGAAAGCCTGCCCGCCTTCGCGCCGCATCAGGCGCAGGTTGTGCACGACGTTGCCGCTGCCCGCAACGAGGATCCCTTCGTCGCGCAGCGGGGCGAGCCGCCGGCCCGCCTCGTAGTGAAATTGAGGCGGCTGCGTGCCGTCGATGCTCAACTGGAGCACGGGGACATCCGCCTTCGGATACGCATGTTTCAGCACCGACCAGGTGCCGTGATCCAGGCCCCACGACTCGTCCAGACCCACGTCGAGCGGCGCAAGCAGCTCGCGCACCCGCGACGCAAGCTTCGGTTCCCCAAGCGCCGGGTACTGGACCTCGAACAGGGCCTGAGGAAAGCCGTAGAAGTCGTGGATCGTTTTCGGACGGCTCATCGCCGTCACTGCGGTGCCTTCGGTATACCAGTGAGCGGACACGCACAGGATCGCCTTGGGCGCGGGGATCGATTCTCCGATCCGCCGCCAAGCCTCCGTGTATTGATTGCGGTCCAGCGAATTCATCGGGCTGCCGTGCCCGAAGAAGACGACCGGCATCCTGTTTCCCTTGCGTGGCACGGATCCGGCGCTCAGGCGAGGTCGAACAGGAGGACTTCGGCCTCCTTGCCCTGTTCGAGCACGAGCTCGGAGGTGTCCACGGCCTTCAAGGCGTCGCCCGCTTCGAGCGGCTGACCGTTCGCCGTCACCTTGCCCCGTGCGACGTGCAGGTAGGCGCGCCGGCCCGGCCGCAGCACGTGGACCAGCCGGTCCGTGCCTTCGAGAAGCGCCGCGTACAGGTACGCATCCTGATGGATCGTCACCGAGTCGTCGCGCCCGTCGGGCGAGGCGAGAAGCCTGAGCTTTCCCCGCTTCGAAGCCGTATCGAAGTGCTTCTGCTCGTAGCTCGGCGCGATGCCGGTGACGTTGGGCTCGATCCAGATCTGGAGAAAGTGCGTGACACCATCCTTCGCCTGGTTGAACTCGCTGTGCATGACGCCTTTCCCGGCGCTCATGAGCTGGACGTCTCCAGGCACGATGGTCGAGCCGTTTCCCATGTTGTCCTTGTGGGCGAGAGCGCCTTCGAGCACGTAGCTGATGATCTCCATGTCCCGGTGGCCGTGCGTGCCGAAGCCTGTGCCCGGCTGAATCCGGTCCTCGTTGATCACCCGCAGATGGCCGAAGCCCATGTGCTCGGGATCGTGGTAGTCGGCGAACGAGAAGCTGTGGTACGAGCGCAGCCAGCCGTGGTCGGCGAGGCCGCGGTCCTTGCTGTTTCGGATTTCCATCATTGCGCAGTCCCCTGTCCAGCAGGCGATATGGGGTTACCCGGGCGTTTCCTCAAGGGGTGATGATTTTCATGTTGAAGGCGCGCTCGACGAGCCAGATACCGGCGACGGTGGTAATGGCCAGCGAGCCGCCGATGAACACCAGGCGGCGGTAGAACCAGGTCGCGCGCAGCCAGTAGGCCACGGGCAGGAACGCGCTCACGATGGCGAGCTGCCCCCCTTCCACGCCCAGGTTGAATCCCACCAGGGCGATGAGCAGCGCGTTCTGGGGAAGGCCAAGATCCCTCAGCACGCTCGCGAAGCCGAAACCGTGGATCAGGCCGAAGAAGAAGGCCACCATCCAGCGCCGCCCGTGAACGAGCGGAAACACGTTGTTGAGCGCGGCGAGGAGGACGGAGGTCGCAATGGCCGATTCGACCAGTCGCGAGGGGAGCGAGATGACGCCCAGGGCTGCGAGGCTCAGCGTGATGGAGTGGGCCACTGTAAACGACGTAACGATCTTGAAGACGTCCCAGAAGGCCGGAGGAAAGCTCTCGATCGCCCGCCAGCGCCCGCCCCCGAGCGCGAGTACCGCGGGCAGGAGCAGCGACAGCAGGAACAGTATGTGATCGAAACCTATCCAGATATGCCACACGCCTTCGCGGGCGTAGTCGAAGAACTGCGTGAACGCCGAGATCCTCTCCAGCTCGAAGGATTGCGTGGCTCTTTCCGGGCTGAAGATCCCGGTGCGCGTTCCGCCGCCATGCTCGAGGCGCAACAGGCCCTTGTGCTGAGGATCGATGTCGGCGAACAAGCTGTAGCTGATCTCGATGGCGTGCGACTCGGTTTGGCAGGCGCCTTCGAAGCGCATCACCGAGTAGGCCCCGTCGCTGTGGTCATCGGCGAGAAACGCGGTGGCGTGCACCGGGCAATCGGCTCCGCCCGAGCGCAGCTTCAGTCTCGCCAGGGAATACGCGGCGATGTCGGCCTGATGGGCCTTGACCTCGCCCCAGGTGATATCGCCGTCTCCGTTGTCGTCCAGGCCAATGGCGAAATCGAGATCGCGCAGGGCGATGTCCCACTGCCCGCTTACGTCTGCGCCCTCGATGCTGATGGCGAGATAGCTGTCGCTGGGTTTGTGCGCGAAAGCGCTCGAGGCGGCGAGCACGAGCGCGGCGCCAATCAGGACTCTCATGGCGGCCTTCACGGCTTGAGGGCCTTGAGTTGCTGAGCGGTCTTGCGAAGACCGGGATCCTCGTGATTGGAACGCTCGAGCCAGTCGAGCGCGTCCTGCGCGGCCGCCGGATCCCTCATCGCGAGTGCTGCCTCGAGAAGGAGGCGCGCATCGCGCGGCTCGCGCTGCAGCTTCCAGTTCTCCCTTGCCAATACGAGGGCCTTCTCCTTGTTCCCGAGGAGGTAGAGGTTGAAGCGAGCTTCCTCCTGCTGGTGCAGCTTGTCGCCTCGCAGCGCCGCGGCGTCGAATCGGGATCGCAGGGCTTCGATGTGCTCGGCCGCCTTCGGGGCTTTCACCGCCTTCTCCGCCAGGGCAAGGCGCAGCAGCAAGATGTCCGACCTGAACCAGTCGACCACCAGCGGGATGACTTCATCGGGCCGCCCCTGGTCGAGCAGGAAATCGGCATAGGCCCCGAGCAGGAACTGGTCGTTGATCGGCTCGAAGTAGGCGGCGCGGAAGTGCTCCTCGGCCTGCTTTGGGTTGCCCATGCGCTGCGACATCTCGGCAAGGCGAGTGAGCACCCAGACTTTAATTTCCGGCGAATTGTCGCCGCTCCGGGCGAACGCTTCCGAAAGCGCGCGGTAGGCGGTGGTGGCCTTACCCGTCGTGCCATCCAGGTAGGCGAGGCATCCGGCGGCGTAGAGGTCCGATTCGATGTTCTTAAGTGCCAGGCAGTCCTTGCGCGCTTGCTCGTAGTTGGCCTGCACCATGTCTATCGCCGCGCGCCAGGACCACGCACGGGCGTCTTCCGGGTCCTCACGCGTCGCGGCGGCGAGGTCTTGCATCGCACCCGAGAAATCGTGGCTGTACTGCTTGAGGATCGCGCGCATGACGAGCGCGTCGAGCGGCGGCGAGGCCAGGTCCCACCATGGTTTAAGGGCCGCCTGGGCGTACCCCACGTAACGCGGATCGCCCTCCGAGTTCGCCAGCGCGAAATAGCGTTCTGCAAGCCGAAGCGCGGTGTCCCGCTTGCGCGGATTCGCCGCCAGCTCGGCGCGCAACTGCCGCAGCTCGCGAGCAACCGGATCACCCGGCCTGACAGGCAGATGCTCGAGCACGATTGAATCTTCCTTAGGAACGTAAGGCGCGGCGTAAGCGGTGACCGCGAGCGACGCGAGCGCGAAGGCGCGGAGCCAATCAGTGACCGTGCCGATGGTGTATGTCCGGATAGTGCTCATGGCTGTGGCTTGTGGGAACGTGGGCGTGAGGGTGCGAGTGGGGTTCTGTGCCATCCCAAGCGAAATCGTGTTCGTGACAATGATGCTCGTCGTGCGAATGGGAATGTGCGTGCGCCAGTGCTTCGTGACGGTGCAGGTGCCCATGGCGTTCGGAGAGATGTAGGGCGACGCCCGCCGCGATCAGTCCCGCCGCGAGCCAGAAGAGCGCGTCTGGGACTTCGCCGAGCAGTGCGAACGACATCGCCGCACCGATAAAAGGCGCGGTTGCAAAATACGCACCGGTTCGCGCCGTGCCGAGCAACCGAAGCGCCACGACGAACAACGCGAGGCTCACCCCGTACCCCAAAAAGCCGACTGCCGCTGCGGCCAGCACGGCATCTGCCGCCGGCCGGGTGGCGCCGAGCGAAGCCGACACGCAGAGGTTGACCGCACCGGCAACCAGCCCCTTGATTCCCGCGATCTGGACCGGATCGCCGGCCGAAATCTTGCGCGTGAGATTGTTATCGACGGCCCAGCACAGGCACGCGCCCGCAACGGCCAGCGCGGGCAGCGAGGTCGAAATCCCCGCCGAGGGCCAGCTCAGCACCAAGCCGCCGCATACGATCAGGAGCATCCCGAGCATCACGCGGCGGTCGAAGTTCTCTTGGAACACGAACCAGGCCAGGAGTGCCGTAAACACTCCTTCCAGATTCAGCAGGAGCGACACCGTCGACGCCGAAGCCAATGAGAGGGCGAGCATAAGCAATACCGGTCCGACCACGCCACCCGAGACGATGGCGCCGGCTAGCCACTTGTAGTCGGTAGCCGCGAGCCTGGGCCGGCCGGAAACAGGCCGAATCCACCGGCGCAGCACCAGCCACGACCCCAGCCCCACACCCGACCCTGCGTAGAGAAGGCCGGCAAGCATGAGCGGTCCGATTTCTCCTACGAGGAGCTTGGCAATCGGGGTGCTCGCACCAAAAAGGGCCGCACCCAGCAAGGCGTAGGCGATCCCTTTGTTCATTTGGAGACCCCAATATCAGGGCGACCGCTGGGACGGAAACGAACCCGGGATCGATGCCCCAGGTACGGCGAATCATTCGCCTTTTCAGCCATATATGCTAGGATACGCCGCGGTTGACCTGCTTCCGGTGACCGAACCATTCTAATAACGCTCAGAGGAGACGTTGCATGAAGAAGCTATTGTCGTTGTTGGTAGCCGCCGTATTCGCGGTATCGAGTGGGTTTGCTGTCGCGGCGTCCCACACCGGTGCACAGCCGATGAAGAAGGATGAGACGAAGAAGAGCGACGGGAAGAAAGCGAAGAAGAGCGACAAGAAGGCCGCGAAGAAAGACGGCGCGAAGAAAGACGAAGCAAAGAAGTAAGGCTTTTCGACGCAGCAAGGAAGGGCAGGAGCGGTTTCCCTGCCCTTTTTTATTTGCCTGGCCCCACCTAGGTCTTCTCCGGGGCGGCGGCTTCCCGCTCGGCAATCTCCTTGTGCACGGTCGCCATATCGAGCTCTTTGCCTTTGGCGATGACCTGCTCGAGCGCGGCACCCGGCAGCGCGCCGGCCTGTGAAAAGAGAATCACCTTTTCCCGAAAAAGCATCAGAGTCGGTATTGACCGGATGCCGAAGGAGGCCGCCAGTTCCTGCTCGTCGTCGGTGTTCACCTTCCCGAAAACGATGTCGGAATGCTTCTCCGAGGCCGAGTCGAATACGGGAGCAAATCCCTTGCACGGGCCGCACCACGGCGCCCAGAAATCGACGATGACCATGTCGTTACCGTTCACGACCTCCTCGAAATTGTCCTTCGTCAAAGCGATGGTCGCCACGCGGTAGTCTCCGGCCCTTCAGTCGGGAATTTGCGCGGGAAGTATAGCAGGGGACTCCGGCAGGAGAGCTCAGCGCACCGACTTCAGGAAATCGGCAATCGCGCTCCAGTATTCGGCTTCACCCGCGATGCTGTCGTGATCGGCGCGCGGGACTTCGCGCCACGCCTTCGGGCCGCGCCAGGCTCCGAACAGAGCGCGCGAGTGCGATGCCGGGATGATCCGGTCCTCCGCGGCGACCAGGCAAAGGAGGGGCGCGTCGATTTGCGGCGCGCGGGCAAGCGAATCAAAGCGATGGCGAAGCAACAGGGATATCGGCAGGAAACGGTAATGGCGCTTCGCCACTGCGCCCAGGCTGTCGTAGGGCGACACCAGGATCACCCCGCGCAGCGGCCGCTCCGCCGCGAGGTGTACGGCTACGCCGCTCCCCAGGCTGCGGCCCATGGCGACGATGCGCCCGGGATTCACGTCGGAACGCCGCCTCGCATAGTCGTAGATTGCGACAGCGTCCGCCAGAAGCTCCCGCTCGCCGGGCTTGCCCTCGCTCTCCCCGTATCCACGATAGTTGACGAGCAGCAGAGACCAGCCGGCAAAGTCTCCCGAGGCCTCGCCCAGCCAGGACACTTCCTCCGCGTTCCCTCCGAAATAGATGACGAGCGGCGTGGGCGTCCCCTTGCCTTTGACGAGCCAGCCGCGGAGCTTGACCCCGTCCGTGACGGGTATCGTGATTTCTTCGACGTTGGGGCGCTGTGCCGGCCGATGCTCGAGCGGGCGCGGGAAGAAAATCATGCGCTCCTGAAAAAGCCAAATGAGGAGGAGCACGCCGAGCACCACGCCTGCGACGATCTTGATGACCGACCCGACCATCAGTGCAGCTTGACCCTCGGCTCAGTGCCCCGCTTGAGGAACCGCGCCAGCGTATCCAGGACCACTCCGATTGGCCCGTGCAATGCGTAGAGGTGCATTTTGTACAGCGAGAGGTACATGATGCGTGCGTACCAGCCTTCGACGCGATAGCTCCTGCCGGAAAGAAACCCCATCAGGGATCCGATGGTGCTGTATTCGCCGAGCGATACGAGCGACCCGAAGTCCCGGTAGCGAAAGGGCTCGAGCGGCCGCCCGACCAGTCGCCGGCCTATCGAACGCAGGAGATACGAAGCCTGCTGGTGCGCCGCCTGCGCCGCGGGGGGCACGGCCGGGCCTGTCCCCTCGCGGGGAAACACCGAGCAGTCGCCCAAGGCAAAGATGTCCGGATCGCGCGTCGACTGCAGCGTCGGCAAGACCACGAGCTGATTGATCCGGTTGGTCTCGAGCCCGTCGAGGCCTCTCAGGAGGTCCGCCCCTTTGATTCCCGCGGCCCAAACGGTGAGGTCGGCGGCAAAGACATTTCCGCTGCGGGTTTTCACTTCGCTCGCCGTGACTTCGACCACCTGTTCGGAGCAGGCGACCCGCACACCGATGTCCTCGAGCGCTCCTGTCACCGCCCTGGCGATGCGTTCCGGAAGCATCGGCATGACCCGCGGGCCTGCATCAAGGAGGGTGATCTGGAGAAACAGCTGCGGGTCGATGTTCTCGAGGCCGTAGGCCGCCAGAACGCGAGTGGTGTTGTGCAGCTCGGCCGCGAGCTCGACGCCGGTCGCCCCGCCTCCAACGATGACCACGCGCAGCCGCGCCGGGGCGCTTTCCGAACGGTAGTTGGCTTGAATGCAGGCGTTGATGAGGCGACGATGGAACCGGTCCGCCTCGACCGCGGATTCCAGCGCGTAGGCATGCTCGGCGACCCCGGGAACGCCGAAAGTGTTCGCGACGCTGCCGATCGCAATCACCAGCGTGTCGTAGGGCAGTCTGCGGCGCGGGATGACTTCGGCGCCGCGCTCGTCGAGCGTGGGGGCCACCGCGATCTCGCGGCGTCTCCGGTCGAGTCCCTCCAGGGCACCGCACCAGAAATTGAAGTGATGCCAGCGCGCCTGCGCGAGGTAATCGAGCTGGTGCGCATGTATGTCCATGCTGCCGGCGGCGACCTCGTGCAGCAGAGGCTTCCACAGGTGCGTCTCGTTCTTGTCCACCAGCGTCACCGCGGCGCGCCCGGTGCGTCCGAAGCGATCACCGGCGCGGGTCGCGAGCTCAAGGCCTCCCGCGCCGCCCCCGACGATGACGATCTGGTGTGAACGACTCACTGTTTTCAGAATAGCCCTGGAAGGAAGGCTGCTATGATTTTCGACTCGGATTATGCATGACTCGACCAAGCCCTACCGGGGACGATTTGCGCCCTCACCGACGGGCCCGCTGCATTTCGGTTCTCTGATCGCCGCGGCCGGCAGCTACCTGGACGCGCGCCGGAACGGAGGCGCATGGCTCGTGCGCATCGAGGATCTCGACAGCCCGCGCGAGGCGGAAGGCGCCGCCGATGCGATTCTCCGGACGCTCGAGAGCTATGGATTCGAGTGGGACGGGAGCGTCGTGCGGCAGAGCCTGCGCGGGGAGGCGTACGCCGCGGCGCTGGAGCACTTGGAGCGCGACGGCGCGGTATTTCCCTGCGCCTGCACCCGACGTGAGGTCTCCGACTCGGCTGTTGGAGGGACGGGCGAGCCCATCTACCCGGGCACCTGCCGAAGCGGAATTCCAGCCAGCCGCCGGGCGCGGGCCATCCGCGCACGCGTCGACAATGCCGTGATCGCTTTCGAAGACCGCCTGCAGGGAAAGAGCGAGCAGAACCTGGCCGACGAAGTTGGCGATTTCGTAGTGCGGCGCGCCGATGGTGTTTTTGCCTATCAGCTGGCGGTGGTGGTGGACGATTTCGAGCAGGGCGTGACCGATGTCGTGCGCGGGGCGGATCTGCTCGCCTCGACGCCTAGGCAGATGCTGCTGCAACGCCGATTGGGGTATCCGACTCCGCAGTACATGCACCTCCCGATCGCGGTAAATCGGAGCGGCGAAAAGCTCAGCAAACAGACCTTGGCCTCACCGCTGGCACCGTCAGCGGGCCCCCTCCAGCTTTGGCGGGCCCTCCGTTTCCTCGGCCAGGAGCCGCCAACTGAACTGAGAGCGGAAGGGATTGCAGCCCTCTGGAGTTGGGCCCGAGCCAACTGGCAGGCAGACAGAATCCCCGGCAGACGAACGATCCCTGAAGAGTCCGCTTGATGCTAGCGTCGGGCGTTAAAACAATGGGTTAGGTGTAAGTGTCCGCTGACTTTCACCCGGCAACTCATTGTTTATTCTTTATTTGTTCCTATTGAGCGCTAGCCCGATATTGCAACGCACCAAATTTCTCTTGACAAGGGTTCTTCTAGGGGTAGAATCGCGATTGTTGCAGTGCAATAACTCTGGACCGACAGCCACTGACCACAAAGCCGATCCCCCGTAACGGACTTTTCTGGAGAATGAACATGTACCTCACCCCTGAACAAATCGCCAGCGCCAACAAGGCCGGCGTCGAGGCTGTCCTCGGCCTCGCCAGCTCCCAGTTCGCCGCTTTCGAGCGCCTGTCCGCTCTGAATTTCAACGCCGCCAAGGCTGCATTCGAAGAAGGTCTGGGCCGCACCAAGGCAATGCTCAGCGCCAAAGACCCCCAGGAGTACCTCAACCTGAACACCGCGGCTTCCCAGCCTGCCCTGGAAAAAGCCATCGCTTATTCACGCAGCGTGTACGAAGTCGCGGCGCAAACCCAGGGAGAAATGGTCAAGTTTCTCGAAGCCCGGGCGGCCGAGATCAACAAGAATCTCGTCGGCCTCCTCGACAAGGCTTCGAAGAACGCCCCGGCCGGTTCCGACGTCGCGGTAGCCGCGGTCAAGTCCGCCCTCGCCGCAGCCAGCACCGCCTACGACAGCTTCAACAAGGTCGCGAAGCAGGCCACTGAAATGGCCGAAGCGAACTTCCACGCCGCAACCGCGGCACCCAAGGAAAAGAAGCACGCGGCAGTTGCCTGACCCGCTTCAACGTCCCCCCGCGCCCCCGGTTCTCCTCCTCCTCTCCGTGGGCGCCCTAAAGCCCTGGCGCAAGCCAGGGCTTTTTGTTTGTGGCCCGTACCGCCGCTCGGTCAACCTTCCCTCATCGGCTCCCACCTTCCGCCGAGCGCCGTAACGCCTTCTTTCATCCGCTCGATGGCAGGCGCCACCTCGTCGGGCGCGCCACGGACTCCGAGTTCGATGTGCCGACGGACCCCGCTCTCTCCCATGCTGGGAAGGCTGAACGACTTGAGCCTCAGGAATTTCGATTCGATCTCGAGCATGAGCGGCGTGATGGTCGATTCCGCGAGGCCGTATACGACGATCGACGCCTCCGATTCCGGGACGCGATGGAACAGGGATGAGTAGTAGGTATCGAGCACCCACTCGGCCATGGGCCACGCCATAACAGGAAATCCTGGAACGAAGTGGTGATCCCCGACGGAAAATCCCGGTATGCGGTTGTAGGAGTTGGGAATGATCCGCGCACCGCGCGGAAACTCCCCCATCTTCAGGCGCTGGGGCGTCACCACCATGTCGGTGCGCGAGCGAATCGCGGCCTCCGCGTCGAGGTGCAATTCGAGGCCGACCCCGAGCGCATCGGCCGCGCACTGCCGCGTGTGGTCGTCGGGCGTCGCGCCGATACCACCGAAGCTGAACACGATGTCTTCCGAAGCGAACGTGCGCTTCAGAGTGGCCGTGATCAGCTCGGGAATATCGCCGAGATACTCGCACCACGAGAGCTTCATTCCCCGGGCGGCGAGTATCTCGATCAGCTTGGCGAAATGCTTGTCGGCGCGCTTGCCGACGATGATCTCGTCGCCGACGATGACCGCCCCGACCCTCATACCCGCCTCGCGCTGCCTTCGATGGGCTCGCTGCGCGACGCGGCGAGGCGATCCAACGCGTAGTGAATGAAGACGAGCCCCCCGTACACGGGCATCGCCAGGCCGATCAGAGGCACATGCCCGACGAGCGCCAGCACAACGCCAAGCAGAAACAGCTCACCTCGATTGCGCGCGATCACCTCGGCGATTTCCGCCGCGGTACCGTGCTCCGCGAGCGCATCGTAACGGTAGACCCGCTGATTGAAATAGCCGAACAGGACCATCGGCAGCACCGGCCATAGCAGCGGGAGCAGCCACAGGGGAAGGGTTATCGCGAAAAAGAGCCCGAAGAAAACGAGAGCCACGAGCGCGTTCCAGAGGCTTCCCGCGAGCGACCCCCCTCTTCTCCGCGCGAGCCGAGGGTAGTCGCGCTCACCCACGTGCGCCACCATCGCCGGCATGGAGACAACGCTGATGATCAGCACCGCCGTGATCAACACGACCGGTACGAAGAGGAACAGCAGGAGCAGCCACCCCAGCCACGTCGCGAGGAGCGCAAGAGGCCAAATCGAAACTGCCCACCGGTAGGCCGACCATTGGTGCAGTTCCAGGTCGACCCAGGTGATAGCCTGGCTCCAATACAGGGCCGCGAGGGTCACCCAGATCGCGAGCGCAACGAGCACCGGCCACACCATGAGCCACAACATCCTCGGGTGCAGCAGGCTCGCGAGACCTTTCAGCAGCGCGGCAGAAACTCTTTCCATGTCATCTGCCCGTAGTCTGCCACATCTTCGTGAGTCGCTTGACCGATACCGGCACGGGCGTCTTCAACTCCTGAGCGAAAACCTGCACCCGCAGCTCCTCCAGCAGCCACCGGAACTGCTCGAGCCGCGCATCGGGCTCGCCGGACTTCGCCTGTTTGAGATGCTCGCGTTGCCACTGCACGAACAGCGGCGCGAATTCCGCCACGAGCCGTGCATCGCGCCGGGGATCCGCGCGCAGCTTGTCGAGTCTGAGGCCCGCCGCCTTGAGGTAGCGGGAAAAATGTTGCAGGCGCTCATAAGGCGTCTGCCCGATGAACCCCCGTGAAAGCAGGCGGCCGATACTCTCCTGAACGTCACGGCACGCGTCGGGAAAGGCCTTCGACATCTGCTGCAGCTTCTTCTGCAGCGCCGCGTGCTCCGAAAGAATTGCTCCGACGAGACGGGCGATCTCCTGCGCGAGCAGCGTCACCCGCGACCTCGCCTCGTCGAGCCGCCGCTCGAACTCGGCGCGCGTCCTCGGCCAGGGATCCTGCATGCAGGCCCGATCGAAAGTCGCGGCCAGCAGCTGCGAGCGCAATTCATCGGCGCCGCCAAAGGCGGTGAACTGCATCGCCATCGCCTGCATACCCGGAAGGTTCTTCTCGACATAACGCGCCTGCTCCTTCAGTTGGAGCATGAACAGCCGCCGCAGGCCGGCGCGGTGCGCGTCGCGCGCCTTCCCGGCCGAATCGAACACCTCCAGGCTCACCGCGTCGCCATGATCCACCAGGCCGGAGTAGCCGATCAGCGTCTGGGAACCGCGGCGGATCTCGGCGACCTCCTCGAGATCGCCGAAGGCCCAGCCCGTGACCCTTGCGGAGGGAGTCTCGGCCTGTGCGAGCTCGGCGAACCGCTCGCCGGCCGCGTGGCCCAGCTCGCTGCGCAGCTGCGCGAGGTTGCGGCTCATCGCGAGCTGACGGCCATGCTCGTCGACGACGCGGAAATTCATCGACAGATGTGCGGGCACGGTTTCCGGGCGAAATGCGTCGAGGGTGACGGCGAGGTTGAGCTCGTGTCGCGCGTATCGGGCGAGCGCCTGCGAGAGCGGCACGTCGGCAGGCTGGCTTGCCGCGAGGAACGCGTCGACGAACTCGGGCAGCGACCCCAGCTGGTGGCGCAGCTTCTGCGGCAAAGACTTTGCCAGGCGGGTGGTCTTTTCCCGCACCAGGCCCGGAACCAGCCAGTCGCATTTCGCGGCGTCGATCTGGTTGAGCGCGAGGAGCGGGACGGTGAGCGTGACTCCATCGCGGGACGAACCGGGCTCGTGGTGGTAGTCGAGGGCGAAGCTGCGGCCGGCCATCTCGATCTGATGCGGGAATTGCTCGGTCGTGATTCCCGCCGCCTCGTGGCGCATCAAGTCTTCGCGCTTCAGAAAGAGAAGCTTGGTATTCGCAGCTTCGGCATCGCGGCGCCACCTGTCGAACGCTGCGCCGTTGTGGATGCCCGCATTCTCGTCGCTGGGGACCAGGCTGTCGTAGAAGGCGTAGATCAGCTCGTCGTCGACCAGCACGTCGGGCCGGCGCGACTTGTGCTCGAGCTGCTCGATTTCGCGCACCAGCCTGCGGTTGTGCGCGAAAAAGGGAGCGCGGGTTTCGTAGTCCCCCTCGACCAGCGCCTGGCGGATGAAGATTTTCCGCGATTCGGCCGGATCCATCGGGCCGTAGTGCACGCGCCGGCCCGTGTACAACGGCAATCCATAGAGGGTCCCGCGCTCGAAAGCGGCGACGTGCGCCGCCTTTTTCTCCCAATGCGGCTCGTAACGGTGGCGCCTCACAAGGTGCGCGCCGACCGTCTCGAGCCACTCGGCGTCGATGTTGGCGACGCAGCGCGCATATACGCGCGTGGTCTCGGTGACCTCGGCCGCCATGACCCAGCGCCCGGCCTTCTTCCCCACGCCCGACCCCGGGTGGACCCAGAAGCGGATACCGCGGGCCCCGAGGAAATTGCCCTCCTCCGTTTTCATGCCGACGTTTCCGAGCAGGCCGGCGAGGAGCGCGCGGTGGATCTGGGCGTAGGTGGCGGGCATCTCCGAAATCTTCCACCCGAGCTCTGCGACCAGTTCCTTCAGTTGCGCGTGGACATCCCGCCACTCGCGCATGCGGTTGTAGGACAGGAAGTGCTCGCGGCAGGCCTGGTGCAGCTTGCGGGCCGACTTTCCGCCGTGCAACCCTTCCTCGAAGAACTTCCAGAGCTTCAGCCAGGAAAGAAAGTCCGATTTCTCGTCGTCGAAGCGCTTCTGCGCCTCGTCGGCCGCGCCGGCGCGCTCGGCCGGCCGCTCGCGCGGATCCTGCACCGACAGGCCCGCCGCGATGACCAGCACTTCGCGCAAGGCATTCTCGGACCTCGCGGCAAGCACCATGCGAGCGATGCGCGGATCGACCGGAAGCTTCGCGAGCTGGCGTCCGGTTTCGGTGAGCTCGTTCGCGTCGTCCACGGCTCCCAGCTCGGCGAGCAGCGCATAGCCGTCCTGGATCGCACGCGGCACCGGAGGATCGATGAACGGAAAATCCTCGATGGCACCCAAGCCCAGGGACTTCATCCGCAGGATGACGTTGGCGAGCGAAGAGCGCAGCACCTCCGGATCGGTGAACGCGGGCCGGCGCTGGAACTCGTCCTCGGCGTAGAGACGCACGCACACGCCGCTCGCCACCCGGCCGCAGCGGCCGGCGCGCTGCTTCGCCGAGGCCTGTGACACACTCTCCACCCGCAGCTGCTCGACCTTGTTGCGGTAGCTGTAACGCTTCACGCGCGCCAGGCCCGAGTCCACTACGTAGCGAACTCCGGGCACGGTCAACGAGGTCTCGGCGACGTTGGTCGCGAGCACGATGCGCCGTCCCCCGTGCGCCCTGAACACACGCCCCTGCTCTTCCGCGGACAACCGCGCGAACAGCGGCAGGATCTCGGTATGCGGCGGATGGCGCTTGCGCAGCGCCTCGGCGGCCTCGCGGATCTCGCGCTCGCCGGGCAGGAACACCAGCACGTCGCCCTGTCCTAGGCGCGCCAGGTCTTCGACGGCGTCGCCGATCGCGTCGTTGAGGTCGGTGTCGTCATCCTGTCCCTCGAACGGGTGGTAGCGCACCTCGACCGGGTACAACCTTCCCGACACCTCGATCACGGGGGCGCCGTCGAAATGCCTGGAGAATCGCTCCGCGTCGATGGTTGCGGACGTGATGACCAGCTTGAGATCGCGCCGGCGCGGGAGCAGCTGCTTCACATAGCCGAGGAGAAAATCGATGTTGAGGCTGCGCTCGTGGGCCTCGTCGATGATCAGCGTGTCGTACTGTCTCAATTCGCGGTCGCCCTGCGTCTCGGCGAGCAAGATCCCGTCGGTCATGATCTTGATGTAGGAGCGTGCTCCGACCTTGTCGGTGAAGCGGATCTTGTAGCCGACCGCGGCGCCCAATTCCGTCTTCAGCTCCTGCGCCACGCGAGCGGCGGTCGCGCGCGCGGCGATCCTGCGCGGCTGCGTGTGGCCGATCAGACCCGCGATCCCGCGGCCGAGCGCAAGGCAAATCTTGGGAAGCTGGGTCGTCTTGCCCGAGCCCGTCTCGCCACAGACGATAACAACTTGATGGTCGGAGACGGCAGCGGCGATCTCTTCGCGTTTCGCGGAAATCGGGAGCTCGGGGGGAAACTCGGGGCGCGGCGCGAGCGCCCGGCGGCGCTCGATCTCCACCGGAGAAAACGCCATCAGAACCCGCCGCTCATTTGCGGCGGATCAGGCGTTCCGCGTAGCGCGCGAGCGGATCCACTTCAAGGTTGACGCGGTCGCCGGCGCGCAGATCTTTGAGCGTCGTCACGGCGAGGGTGTGCGGGATCAGGTTGACCTCGAACTCGGATCCGCGCACCGCGTTCACCGTGAGGCTCACCCCGTGTACCGCGATCGAGCCCTTGCGTGCGACGTAACGCGCCAGGGAAGCGGGTGTGCGCACACGCAGGAGGCGATTTTCACCGAGCCGCTCGACTTTCGTCACCTTGCCGACGCCGTCGACGTGGCCGAGCACCAGATGACCGTCGAGCCGGTCCGAGAGCCTGAGCGCTTTTTCGAGATTGACCTCGCCCGCCCGGTCGAGCCCAGCGGTGCAGCGCAGGGTCTCGCTCGAGACATCGACGCTGAAGCCCTTCCTCCCGCGTTTGATCACGGTGAGGCAGGCCCCGTTGACGCTGATGCTGTCGCCAGCGGCCACGTCGCGCAGGCCGAGCTTGCCGGCTCCGATTTCGAGCCGGAGGCCGCCTCTCCCCGGCTCGATCCGGTCGATCCTGCCGACTGCCGCTATGATGCCGCTGAACATGGGTAAGAATTTTACTTGGCTCAAGGCGTTCCTGTTGATTTCGTTGGCCGCCTTCGCCGGCGCCGCGACCGAAGCCGCAGATTCCCGCTACACCACCGTTCGAGCGAGTCCCGATGGCATCGGCAAGGTCTACCTGGGTCGCGAGATCGCGAAAGTGATGAGTTATTCCGGCGCGTACTGGCTGGAGCGCCCGGAGCGCAAGGAGGAGGAAAACCCGGAGCGCGTGCTCGCCGAACTGGAACTCAAACCCGGAATGATCGTTGCCGACGTTGGCGCGGGCAGCGGCTACTACTCCTCGCGGATGGCCGAGCGCGTGGGCTCCAGCGGTACCGTGTACGCGCTCGACATCCAACCCGAGATGATCGATATCCTGCGGCTGCAGATGTCGCAGCGCCGGGTGACCAACGTCAAACCGGTTCTATGCACCGAGACCGATCCGCGCCTGCCGGCGGGAACGCTCGACCTCGCATTGATGGTGGACGTCTACCACGAGTTCGAGTACCCGTACGAAATGCTCGCCGCCATCGTGAAAGCCCTCAAGCCCGGCGGACGAGTCGTGTTCGTCGAGTTCCGCGCAAATGATCCGGGCGTGCCGATCAAGGCGCTTCACACCATGACTGAGGCGCAGGTCAGAAAAGAGGCCGCGCTTCACCCGTTGGAGTGGGTGAGAACGGTGGGCGAGTTGCCCTGGCAGCAGGTCATTGTGTTTCGGAGGCGATGATCCTCGCAAGAATGCGCACGTCCGCCCCGATGCGCTCGACCTCGCGAATCGTGAGCGACCTCGCCTGCGACAGCTCATTGAGCTCGGGCATGTCGAACATCCCCCGCCCCGAGTCGCCGATGACGCTGGGCGCGAGGTAGACCAGGAGTTCGTCGACCACGCCGGCCTGGAGCAGCGAGCCGTTCAGCCTCGTCCCGCCCTCGACGTGGATCTCGTTCAGCTCGCGCCGAGCGAGCTCTTCCATCAACCTGAAGAGCTCCACCTTGCCGCGGCCGTTCGGGATGACGACGGCCTCGGCGCCGGCCTTCTCGAGTGCAGCGATCCTTCCCGTCTCGTTCACCGCGCCCGCGATCAGCGTTTTCCCGTCTTTCAGCACACGTGCCGAAAGCGGTGTCTCGAACCTCGAATCGACGACGATCCTGAGCGGCTGGCGCGGCGTATCGATCCCGCGAACGTTGAGCTGCGGGTCGTCGTCTCTCACCGTGCCGTGGCCGGTCAGGATCGCGCAGGCACGCGCGCGCCAGCGATGGCCGTCCGCCCTCGCAACCTCGCCAGTGATCCACCGGCTCTTGCCGTTGGCGAGCGCGGTGCGGCCGTCCAGGCTCGCGGCGATCTTCATGCGCACCCAGGGACGGCCGCGCGTCATGCGGGCGACGAAGCCTATGTTGAGCTCGCGGGCCTCGTGTTCCATGAGCCCGTGCTCGACTTCGATCCCCGCGGCGCGCAGCTTCGCGAAGCCCGCGCCGGCGACTTTGGGGTTCGGATCCTGCATCGCCGCCACGACGCGCTTGATTCCGGAAGCGACGATCGCGTCGGCGCAGGGCGGCGTGCGGCCGTGATGGCTGCAGGGTTCGAGGTTGAGGTAGAGCGTCGCGCCGCGGGCACGCTCGCCCGCCGCTTTCAGGGCCAGGGCTTCCGCATGAGGGAGGCCTGCTTTCTCGTGCCAGCCGCTTGCGACGACCGCACCGTCCCTCGCGATGACACACCCGACGTGCGGATTCGGGGTCGTTGTGTAAAGCCCACGCTCGGCGAGCTCGAGCGCCTGCCGCATGAACTCGCGGTCGGCGGCGGCGGGCATTACTTGGCGGCGCCGCGCGCGCGCTTCTCGGGCTTCTTGACCTCGCGGATCGCGTCGTGGAAGTCGTCGACGCGCTGGAAATCCTCGTACACCGAGGCGAAGCGGATGTAGGCGACGTCGTCCATCTTCTTCAACTCGCGCATCACCATCTCGCCTATCACGCGGCTCGCCAGTTCGCGCTCGCCCAGGGCGAGAACGCGCTGCTCGATACGGCTGATCGCCTGGTCTACGTATTCGGTGGGCACCGGCCGCTTGTGAAGGGCGCGCATGAATCCGGTGCGCACCTTTTCGCGGTCATAGGGAACCCGGTTTCCGCTGGACTTGACCACCATGGGCATGGACAGCTCGACGCGCTCGTAAGTGGTGAAGCGCTTGCCGCAGGACTCGCACTGGCGCCGCCGCCGCGTGCTGTCGCCGTCGTCGGACTCGCGCGAGTCGATGACTGCGGTATCCTCGGCCTTGCAGTATGGGCACTTCACCCTGCGCCCCTCATGTTTCTTCGCATCCGCTCAGACGGCGGCGACGCGATGCGCGCCGGCGCCCTCGGCCGCGCGGTACACCGGATGGCGGCGGCACAACTCGGCCACGTCGGCCGCCACGCGTTTCGTGACTTTCTCGTCGCGCGGCGCTTCCAGCACATCGGCGATCAGATTGCCGAGTTGCCCGGCCTCGGTCTCGCGGAAGCCGCGCGTGGTCATGGCCGGCGAGCCGATGCGGATGCCGCTAGCAACGAAAGGCTTCTGCGGATCGTTGGGGATGGCGTTCTTGTTCACGGTGATATGCGCGCGTCCGAGCGCCTCCTCGGCGTCCTTGCCGGTGATGTTCTTGGCGCGCAGATCGAGCAGGAACATGTGGCTTTCCGTGCGTCCCGACACAATGCGCAAGCCGCGCGCAGCGAGCGTTTCGGCCATCTTGCGCGCGTTGACGATGACCTGCTTCTGATAGGCCTTGAATTCGGGAGCGAGGGCCTCCTTGAACGCCACCGCCTTGGCGGCGATCACGTGCATCAGCGGCCCGCCCTGCAGGCCGGGGAACACCGCGGAGTTGATCATCTTCTCGTGCTCGGCGCGCATCAGCACGAAGCCGCCGCGCGGGCCGCGCAGCGTCTTGTGCGTGGTGCTGGTGACGAAATCGGCGACCCCGACCGGGCTCGGGTACTCGCCCGCCGCGATCAGGCCGGCGTAATGGGCCATGTCCACCATGAAATACGCGCCGGCCTCCCTCGCCGCCCGGCCGATCCGCTCGAAGTCGATGCGCAGCGAATACGCGGACGCTCCGGCGAGGATGAGCTTGGGCCGGTGCTCGCGCGCGAGGCGTTCGAGCGCCTCGTAGTCGATTTCTTCCCTGTCGTTCAGCCCGTAGCTCAGGACGTTGAACCACTTGCCGCTCATATTGACCGGCGACCCGTGGGTGAGGTGGCCGCCCATCGCGAGCGACATGCCGAGGAAAGTGTCGCCGGGCTTCATCGCGGCGAAGAACACCGCCTGGTTCGCCTGAGAGCCCGAGTTGGGCTGCACGTTGGCGGCGTCCGCTCCGAAGAGCTTCCTGACGCGGTCGATCGCGAGCTGCTCCGCGATGTCGACGAACTCGCAGCCGCCGTAGTAGCGCTTGCCGGGCAGGCCCTCCGCGTACTTGTTGGTGAGCTGCGACCCTTGAGCCGCGAGCACCGCGGGGCTCGCGTAATTCTCCGAGGCGATCAGCTCGATGTGGTCTTCCTGGCGCTGGTTTTCCTGCTGAATCGCAGCCCAGAGCTCCGGGTCGGCCTGGGCGGGATTGCTCCTCGAGGGGAACATGGCGCTTCCAAAGTCTGCGAAATCAAAATACTACCACGAGGCATTCGGCGTCCTAGCGCGTCGCCGACGCGGGTACCGGGCGCTCCCGCAGCGCCTCGCCCTCGGGGAGATCGGCCGTGCTCCAGTCGCCACCCAGCGCCTTGAGCAGCGTCACCGCGGCGACGAGCCGCCGGCCGAGCACGATCATCGCCGACCGCTCGTTGTTCAGCCACGCGGTCTGCACCGCCACGACGTTGATGTAGCTCACGATGCCCGCCTTGTACTGGTTGGTCGTCAGGGTCACGGATTCGCGCGCGGCGCGCACCGCTTCCTCCTGGACCTTCGCCTCCTCCTCGAGGATGCGCAGCGCGGCGAGGTTGTCCTCGACTTCCTGGAATCCCGCGAGCACGGTCTGGCGGTACTGGGCGACGGTGGCGTCGTAGGTTGCGATCGCCTGGTCGGTCTGCGCCCGCCGAAGGCCGGCGTCGAAGACCGACTGCGCGAGCGCCGGCCCGTACGCCCAGAAGGTGCTGGGCGCGGTAAACCAGCTCGCGGCGTCGCCCGCGCGCGAGCCGTAGGATCCGGACAGGGTGAGCGACGGAAAGTACGCCGCTTTCGCGACGCCGATCTGTG
>JBGQKQ010000004.1:0-48680 GCA_041499655.1 Gammaproteobacteria bacterium | reverse complement strand
GCGGCTCTCCGAGTCCGGCCTCACGATCGAGCACCTTGTACAGTCGGAAACCCAGAAACAGGCCTCCGCCCAAGTCTCGATCGCGAACAGCATCGGCAGTCTGCGCTTTCTGGGAGCGATGGACTGGCGCGACTTCGTCGAAACCATGAGCGGAGTCGAGCAGAAACTGCGGGAGGATCCGGGCGGAGTCTACGGCACCATGGATTTCGCCACCCGCGACCGCTACCGGCACGCCGTAGAGGAGATCGCGAGGGCGAGCCCTCTGTCCGAGAGCGAGGTCGTAAGCAAAGCGATGCAACTGGCGCAAAGTGCCGCCAGCGTGAAGACTCAAGGGCGTGCGCATGACGGTGCCGGCGGCGATCGGGCTTCGCACGTCGGCTATTACCTGATCGACAAGGGCCTGGCGCAACTCAGACGAGCGGCGGAGGTGCGTTTGTCGATCACGGACGCCGTGAAGCGGACAGGCCGCCGGTTTCCCCTGCTTTTCTATCTGGGCGCGATCGCGCTGCTGACTCTGATCTTTACCGGGAGCCTGCTGGTAAAGGCGCACGCCGACGGGCCGGGTGGCTGGATGCTCATGCTGACGGCTGTCCTCGTGATCTTGTGCACCAGTCATCTGGCCATCGCGCTGGTCAACTGGGTGGCAACCCTGGTGGCGGCGCCTCGGCCGCTGCCGCGTCTGGACTTTTCCATGGGCATCCCACCAGAGTGCCGCACGCTGGTCGTGGTCCCGACTTTGCTCACCAGCGCCCAGAACATCGAGGTTCTGAGCGAGGCGCTTGAAGTCCGGTTTCTGGCGAATCGGGGCGAGCACCTGCATTTCGGCCTGCTCACCGATTTTCGGGATGCGCAGGAGGAAACGCTGCCGGAGGACGGGCCGCTGTTACTCCTGGCGAGGAAACGGATCGAAGAGCTGAACGAAAAATACAGGGGCGCCGGAAGCGGTGTTCAAGGCGATGTTTTCTTCCTTTTCCATCGGCCGCGGCACTGGAACCCCCGGGAGCGGCTGTGGATGGGTTACGAGCGCAAGCGGGGGAAGCTAGGGGAGCTGAATTCGCTGCTGCGCGGCGGCGGGCGGAATGGTTTCTCGCTGATCGTCGGTGCGACCGAGGTGTTGTCCGGCGTCAAGTACGTCATCACCCTGGATACGGATACGCAGTTGCCACGGGATTCGGCGCGTCAGCTCGTGGGCGCGATGGCGCATCCCTTGAATCGCCCGTACTTCGACGAAGAGCGGCGGCTGGTGACCGAGGGCCACGGCATCATGCAGCCGCGCATGGCGGTCAGCCTGCCCGGCACCAACCGATCGCGGTATGCGCGACTGTTCGGAAGCGAGCCCGGCATCGACCCCTATACGCGGGTTGTCTCCGACGTTTACCAGGACGTGTTCGGCGAAGGCTCGTTCATCGGAAAGGGAATCTACGACGTCGATGCGTTCGAGCGATCGCTCAAGGGGCGCTTTCCCGAAAACCGGATACTCAGCCACGACCTGCTGGAAGGTTGTTATGCGCGTTCCGCGCTGTTGAGCGATGTGCAGTTATACGAGGAAAATCCGTCCCGCTACGGCGCGGATGTGAGCCGCAGGCACCGCTGGATACGCGGGGATTGGCAGATCGCATCGTGGTTGCTGTCGCGCGTACCTATCGGGCGCGAGCGTTCCGATACCGGCCGCGGGCATGGCCTCGAAGGCGGCCGCCAGCAAAATCCGCTTTCGGCGCTGTCTCAATGGAAGATCCTCGATAACCTGCGACGCAGTCTGGTCCCCGCGGCATCGACGCTCCTGTTGCTGCTGGGCTGGACGGTCTTGTCGCCGGCCTGGTTCTGGGCCCTGGTGGTGATCGGCACCATCCTGATTCCGCCCTTGATCGCCTCGATTCTCGACCTGTTTCGCAAGCGCGATGACGTCCTGCTCGGACAGCATTGCGCCGCGGCATTGCGCTCGGCCGGGGAGCGCCTCGCGCAGGCGGTGCTTGCGCTCGCCTGCTTGCCCTACGAGGCCTGTTATAGCCTGGACGCGATCATACGCACCAATTGGCGGATACTGATCACGCGAAGACAGCTTCTGGAATGGGCTCCCTCGGGACACTCCAGCGGCACGGATCGCGACGAGGGTGCCAGCCTCGTCGCTTCCTACCGGGCGATGTGGAGTGCCCCCGTCATCTCCATCGCCTCGGCAGGCTGTCTGGCGGCGTCGGCACCGGCCGCGCTGGCGGTGGCGGGGCCGATCTTGTTCCTGTGGTTCGCCGCGCCTGCAATTGTCTGGTGGATCAGCCGGCCGATCGAGCGGCGTGACGCGCGGCTGACGGCGGAGCAGGTCGTCTTTCTCCGGAAAATCTCGCGCAAGACGTGGTCGTTCTTCGAGACCTTTGTGGGCCCTGAAGATCACTGGTTGCCGCCGGACAACTTCCAGGAGCATCCGGTTGCCGCGATTGCGCACCGCACCTCGCCGACCAACATGGGGCTGGGCTTGCTGGCGAGTTTGTCCGCCTACGACTTCGGCTACATCGCGGCCGGGCCTCTCGTCGAGCGCACCGCGAACGCGCTCGCAACGATGGCGGGCCTGGCGCGGCACCGAGGCCATTTTTACAACTGGTACGACACGCAATCGCTGCAGCCGCTGGTCCCGCTTTATGTTTCGTCGGTGGACAGCGGGAATCTCGCCGGCCATTTGCTAACATTGCAGCCGGGACTGCTCGCGCTGCCCGATGACAAGATCCTGGGGGCGCGATTGTTCGCCGGGATGTTCGACACGCTGAGAGTGCTCATGGAGGCCGCGGCAGAAGCACCGGCGGCTGTGCGGGTCCTGCTCGATCGGCTGCAGAATGATCTGCAGGCTTGCTGCGATTCCCCGCCGGTCACGCTCGCGGCGGCGCGAAGCTCGCTCGCCCGGCTTGTGAAGTCCGCCGCGCAGTTGGCCGCCGGACTGGACAAATGGCCGGCTTCCGCGCCGGAGGGCGACGCCCAGCGGTGGCTGCGGGCGCTGACCCGGCAATGCCAGAGCGCCCTCGATGAGTTGAGCTTGCTCGCACCGTGGCTGGCGCTGCCGGCTGCGCCAGACAGACTCGGAAAGATCCTCGATGCGGCCGAAATCCCCACACTGCGCGACCTGGCAACCGTCAAATTGCAGTGGATGGCGGAAATCGAGCGGGGCCCTGGTGCGACGCCCGGGGAGCGCGAGTGGCTGGATGAACTGCGACGGCACATCGCCGCGGCAAGTGGCCGCGCCCGGGAGCGGATCGCCGCGATCGAACACCTCGCTCTGCAGGCGGGCGAGCTGGCCGCAATGGAATATGACTTCCTGTACGACAAGGCGCGGCACCTGCTCGCTATCGGCTACAACGTCGGCGAACGCCGCCTGGACACGAGTTACTACGACATGCTGGCCTCCGAAGCCAGGTTGTCGAGTTTCGTCGCGATTGCGCAGGGACAACTGCCGCAGGAGAGCTGGTTTGCCCTGGGGCGCCTGATCACGGCCAACGGCGGCGAACGGATTCTGCTGTCGTGGAGCGGCTCGATGTTCGAGTACCTGATGCCGCTGCTGGTAATGCCCACGTATGAAAATACGCTGCTCGACCAGACGTGTCGGGCGGCGGTGAGGCGACAGATCGCATACGGGAAGCAGCGCGGCGTGCCGTGGGGCATTTCGGAGTCCGGCTACAACATGGTCGACGTCCATCGCAACTACCAGTACCGCGCGTTCGGCGTGCCCGGCCTGGGGCTCAAGCGCGGACTGACCGAGGATCTGGTCGTTGCACCCTATGCCTCGGCGCTCGCGCTGATGGTAGCGCCCGAGGCGGCGTGCCTGAATCTGCAGCGACTCGCGGCCGAAGGGCTGGAAGGAAAATACGGTTTCTACGAAGCGATCGACTACACGCCCTCACGCCTGCCGCGCGGGCAATCGAGCGCCGTGGTGCAGTCGTTCATGACGCACCACCAGGGCATGAACTTGCTTTCGCTCGCCCATGCGGTTCTGGACCGTCCGATGCAGAAGCGCTTCGAGTCGGATCCGCGATTCCAGGCGACCGCGTTGCTGCTTCAGGAGCGGGTGCCGAAGACCGGAGTGTTCCCGCTGCATGACGCCGAGTTCTCCCCCGTCCGCGCCGCGGACGGCGAATCGGAAATGCCGGTGCGCGTACTCGACAGCCCCGACACGCCGATACCTGAAGTGCAGTTGTTGTCGAACGGCAGATACCACGTGATGGTGACAAACGCGGGAGGCGGATACAGCCGCTGGAAAGACCTCGCCGTTACCCGCTGGCGCGAGGATACGACCTGCGACAACTGGGGCACGTTCTGCTACATCCGCGACGTGACGAGCGGAGTGTTCTGGTCGAACACTCATCAGCCGACGCTCAAGCACGCCGAAGCCTACGAAGCGATATTCTCGGAGGGACGGGCAGAATTTCGGCGCCGCGACCTCGATTACGATACGCATACCGAAATCGTCGTTTCCCCGGAAGACGACATCGAGCTGCGCCGGGTGCACATCGCCAACCGTGCGCGAAGCCGTCGCACGATCGAAATCACGAGTTACGCCGAGGTCGTTCTCGCCGCACCCGCCGCGGACGCACTACACCCGGCGTTCAGCAATCTTTTCGTCCAGACGGAGATCATCCGCGAGCGGCGGGCCATCCTCTGCACGCGCCGGGCCCGTTCGCTCGCCGAGCAGCCGCCGTGGATGTTCCACCTGATGGCCGTGCACGGAGCAGGGGCCGGGGAGATGTCGTACGAAACAGACCGCATGCGCTTCATCGGCCGTGGGCGCACCGTCGCGGCGCCGCAGGCGATGAGTGAGGCCGCGGCGCTCTCGGGCAGCGCAGGCTCGGTGCTGGATCCGATCGTCGCGATCCGGCATCGAATTACCCTCGAGCCGGAACAGTCCGCGACCATAGACATGCTCTCTGGCATCGCCGCGACCCGCGACGCCGCCTTGAGCCTGGCCGCGAAATACCAGGATCGTCATCTTGCCGACCGGGTTTTCGAGCTGGCGTGGACCCACAGCCAGGTGGTGCTGCGGCAGATCAATGCCACCGAGGCCGACGCGCAACTCTACGGCCGTCTCGCGGGCTCCGTCATCTACGCCAATTCCGGTCTGCGCGCCGACGCGGGCGTTCTCGGCACGTACCGTCGCGGCCAATCCGGCTTGTGGGGCTATGCCATTTCCGGCGACCTGCCGATCGTGCTGCTGCAGATCGGCGACCTGGCGCATATCGATCTGGTGCGCCAACTTGTGCAGGCCCACGCCTACTGGCGCTTGAAGGGACTCGCCGTGGACCTGGTGATCTGGAATGAAGATCACGCCGGCTACCGGCAGCTGCTGCAAGATCAAATCATGGGACTGATCGCCGCGGGTCTCGAAGCCCAGGTGATGGACAGACCCGGCGGAATCTTCGTGCGGCGGGCGGAGCAGATATCGGATGAAGATCGGGTTCTGCTCCAATCGGTCGCACGTGCCATCATCAGCGACAGTCGCGGCACATTGGCGGAACAGATCAACCGTCGCAGCTTCATAGAGAAGCGTGTCTCGCAGATCGACCGTCGCGACTATAGCGAGAAGCGAGTTACGCGCCTAGTGCCGACGAGAATCTACCGTCCCGCACTTCCGGTTACCCGAGAGCTGCCGGATCGCCATCTGATCTTCGGTAACGGACTAGGCGGCTTCACACCCGATGGTCGCGAGTACGTCATCACGACCTCGCCTGCGCAGATGACGCCGGCACCGTGGGTAAGTGTGCTCGCGAACCCGCACTTCGGAACCGTCGTCTCCGAGAACGGCATGGCCTACACCTGGAGCGAGAACGCCCATGAGTTCCGCCTGACGCCCTGGAGCAACGATCCGGTAAGCGATGCGAGCGGCGAGGCTTTCTACCTGCGTGACGAGGAAAGCGGGCATTTCTGGTCGCCTACGCCATCGCCCTGCCGCGGGGCCGCACCTTACGTCAGCCGGCACGGCTTCGGTTACAGCAGCTTCGAGCACGCGGAAGGCAGCATCTACTCGGAGCTCACGATGTACGTGGCGCTGGAGGCCGCGGTCAAGTTCTCCGTGTTGAAAGTGCGCAACGACTCAGGCCGCGCGCGCCGGCTCTCGGCAACCGGCTACGTGGAATGGGTGCTGGGCGACCTCCGGCCAAAATCGGCCATGCACGTGATTACCGAGATCGATCCCGGTAGCGGTGCGCTCTGTGCGCGCAACGCATACAACATCGAGTTTGCCGGCCGGATCGCGTTCTTCGACGTTGGCGACGTGGCACGGACCTTCAGCGGAGACCGCGCCGAGTTCATCGGGCGCAACGGAACGCTGAGGAATCCTGCGGCCATGAGCAGGTCGCAACTTTCCAACAAGACAGGTGCCGCTCTTGATCCATGCGCGGCTATCCAGGTTGCGTTCGAGCTGCCGGATGGGGAAGAGCGCGAGCTTATCTTCCGGCTAGGCGCCGGGCGCAATCTCGGCGACGCACGCAAGCTGCTGCAGCGCTACCGCGGCCCGGCGGCGGCCCACGGGGCGCTGGAGGAAGTGCGGCAATACTGGCAGCACACGCTGGGCGCAGTGCGCGTGGAGACGCCCGACCTGTCCCTGAACGTGCTGACCAACGGGTGGCTTCTGTATCAAACCCTGGCCTGCCGCCTGTGGGCGCGCAGCGGCTACTACCAGTCAGGCGGTGCGTTCGGATTCCGCGATCAGTTGCAGGATGTCATGGCGCTCGTCCATGCCGAGCCCAGACTCGTGCGCGAGCATCTGCTGCGCTGCGCGGCGCATCAGTTCCGGGAAGGCGACGTCCAGCACTGGTGGCATCCGACGTCGGACCGAGGCGTTCGCACGCGTTGTTCGGACGACTACCTGTGGCTGCCGTTGGCAATGTGCCGATATGTCTCGAGCACCGGCGATACCGGGGTACTGGATGAATCCATGCCTTTCCTCGAGGGCAGGGCGGTGAACCCTGAAGAGGATTCCTACTACGACTTGCCGGGCCGCTCGGAAGAGTCGGCCATACTATACGACCATGGCGTGCGCGCGATCCTGCACGGCCTGCGCTTCGGCGAACGCGGCCTGCCGCTGATGGGCTCAGGCGACTGGAACGACGGTATGAACCTGGTGGGCGCCCAGGGTAAGGGCGAAAGCATCTGGCTCGGTTTTTTTCTGTACGAAGTGTTGACGCGATTCACCGCGCTGGCACGCACGCGCGGCGACGTGCCTTTTGCCGAACGCTGCCAGAGAGAGGCGGCGCAACTGCGGCTGAATATCGAGCGCGACGGCTGGGACGGCAAGTGGTACCGCCGCGCCTACTTCGACGACGGCACGCCGCTGGGGTCGGCGCAGAACGCCGAATGCCAGATCGACTCGATTGTGCAAAGCTGGTCGGTGCTCTCCGGTGCGGGGGATGCAGGACATTCGCGCATGGCGATGGAAGCGGTCGACAAGCGCCTGGTGCGTCGCGACCACGCGCTGATCCAGCTCCTGGAGCCGCCGTTCGACAAGTCGGCTTTGAACCCCGGCTATATCAAGGGCTACGTGCCGGGCGTGCGCGAAAACGGCGGCCAATACACGCACGCGGCAGTCTGGACCGCGATGGCCTTCGCCGCCCTGGGCGACAGCCGGCGCGCATGGGAACTGTTCGAAATGATCAACCCGGTCAACCATGCGAGCTCCGAGGCGGCGATTGCCGTCTACAAAGTGGAACCTTACGTGGTCGCGGCCGACGTCTATGCGGTTCCGCCGCATACCGGGCGCGGCGGCTGGACCTGGTACACGGGATCGGCCAGCTGGATGTACCGGCTCATCGTGGAATCGCTGCTGGGATTGAAGCTGGAAGTCGACAAGCTGCGCTTTGCGCCATGTCTTCCATCAGATTGGGAAACGTTCAAGCTGCATTATCGCTACCGGGAGACGGTCTACCACATCGTCGTTTTTCAAACCGCGGACAACAAGGCCGGCGTAACGGTCGACGGCGTCGAGCAGCAGGACGACGTCATTCCGCTGGTCGATGATCGCAAGGAGCATGCAGTCGAAGTGAGAATTCACCGGGTCCAGACCGGCAGCCCGCTTGCGCTCGAGGCCGTCGTTCATATCTGATTCGGTTTGCCTTCGAACGGACAGACCACCGGCATCATTGCCGGCGGCGGAATGCCTTTGCCGGCGCTCCTATTTGGATCAGGTGACAGCCGGGGATCCCCGGCGCAAGAAGGCCCCTGGAAAACCAGGGGCCTTCATTTACTGCTTCCGCAGTACCCGCCACCAAGTGAATGCCTACGGTTTCATCTGGGCGCGGATCTCGCCGTTCTTGTACGCATCGCTATGGACGTTGACGTAAAGGTCGCCCGCCTCGTAGCTCTTGTATTGCGCGTCGGTCAATTTTGCGCCAGCTGGGACGGACCACACGCCGTCGGACGTCTTGGTGAGCGGAATGACGACAGGGCCGTTCTTTCCCGCCGCGGCTTCGTGAATGTGCGCACCGGTGCCCGAGATTCCAGAAGTGGTCACGCTGCCGCTGACCGACCGATCGCTTCGGACGGTGATGGTGCCATTGGCTGACGCCGCGGAGCTGACCGAGGGAACCTCCTGGGTGCCGTTCAACATGACCTTTGATTCAGCGGCAATCGACGTGCCGATGCCGGCGCCGAGAGCGCCCGCCGTCAACATGGCAACTGCGAAAGGGAATCGTGATTTTCTGAAAATTGCATTCATTTGAACATCTCCGGTGATTGTCGAATTGCGAACAACAGGGCGAACTTTTCAAGAGTACTGAGGCCGGCAATGCTCGTCTGTTCGTTGACCTACAGACTGAGCCTCGGGTGGAGTTTCCAGGAGGACGACGGCCCCCCCGTATACGTGTTTACATTGCCGGGGATGACCTCGGGACCCGTTTACCTTCGAGACTCCGGGCGCCGGGCAGCAGGGCAATTTTCGCGCGATGGCTCAGCGCTTCGCGGCCAGAAAGCCGATCAACATGCCGAGGGCGGCGGCTGCGCCGATCGCGGTCCATGGATTGCCGTGCACATAGTCGTCGGCTCGCCCGGCTCCAGCGACCAGCGGTTGTGATACGTCCGCAAGTTTGGCCTTGACGCTCATCATTTTTTCGCCCAATTTCTCCCGCGCCGCCGTGAAGCCCCTTCCGGACGCGTTTGCCGCTGCCTTGAGCAGATCTTCGCCGTCGCTGACGATCATCTTCAAATCGTCAGCCATCTTGTCTTTAGCGCGGTTAAATTCAACTCCTGCACGTTCCATTGCCGTCTCCTTTGCATTCTGGGTGTTCTGCAAATGTGGCGGCGTGGCCGAACCCCGATCGCGCTCGGCCGCGCCTCCCTACTTGGGGGTCTTCCCTTCCTTCTGGCGGCCGAGCCAGTCGGTAAGCTGCTTATCCGTTTCGTCCTTGCTGATCGCGTACGTTTCCTGGATTTTTCCGGCGAGCTGGTCGCGCTTGCCCCCGATCACGTCGAGCTGATCGTCGGTGAGCTTTCCCCACTGCTGCTTGACGGTGCCCTTGAATTGCTTCCAGTTGCCTTCAATGCGATCCCAATTCATTCGAGTTTCCTTTCTTGCTGGGTGGAACATCGGTGCCGGCTGGAACGTCGGCCGGGTTGGACTCACGCTCCAGGGCCGGCGAGTCCGTCGATGACTTTCACTCGTTCCCCGAGCCGGAACCTGCCGGGATTCGTGTCGATCATCACGCGGCTCGATCCGTCCTGCAGTCGAACGGTGATTTCGCGGCCGGCGGATCTCGCCGGTGCGCGGTCTTGGTTTTCCGCCGTCGGGCCGCCCGCGGAGACGAACGCGGCAATACCGGAGTCCGTCTCCGTTTCCCGGATCGCTTCGATCAAGCCGCACTCCGGGCACTTCACGTTGCGGCGCGCGAGTCCTTGCAACGGTTGCGCCTCCGCGTCGATCGTGGCGTCCGGCTCCGCGTCCTCGATTTGGGAAACGGGAAGCGTATCTCTGGAAGCGCCGAGGAGGAGCGGCATCGATGCCATCAAGACGGCAAATCCGGCCGTACTCGCCAGGGTCCTGGCGGTGGTCGTGATCCACGGCAGCAGGGAAGGGGACCTGTCGGTTTGCATTTGCACGACGAAATTATCACCGACGCCGAGGGCTTTCTCCGTGCGCTGGCGCGCGTAAGACGTAAGACGAGATAAACACCGGGCGCGCTGAGCGTGCCCATGATAGGCCGCCGTGTGCGGCGGTCGTGGCCTGGAGTGGTCGTGGCTCTCCGTGTGTTGGCGTACACAGTGTGTTGGCGCACATACTCTTCATGCTTGTTCGCGTAGTCTCGTAGCCTGCCCGTGCCTCCGGTAGGGCGAACAAACCAGAAAGAACCTTATGCGGGTTGCGAGTCGAGTGCCCATTGCCAACAGCATGCTTGCCGCTTTGCCGCCCAAGCAGTATCAACGCCTACTCGCCGGTCTGGAATCGGTCCCATTGATTTTCGGGGAAGTGCTGTACGAACCGGGGAAGCGGATCCGGCATGTTTATTTTCCGAGCGACTCCCTGATCTCTTTGCTGACGGTGGTAGAAGGTCATTTGGAACTGGAAGTCGGCATGGTGGGCCGTGAGGGCATGATCGGTGTCCCTCTCTCGCTGGGATCGCACGTTTCGCCGGTTCGCGCGCTGGTGCAGGGGGCGGGAGCGGCCATGCGAATGAAGGCGGCGCGCTTTTGCAAGGAACTCCGGAAGAGCCCGCAGCTGCAACATGAGGTCGACCGCTATACGGGTGCGCTGATGGCTCAGATCACCCAGACCGCCGCATGCAACCGCTTCCACGTCGTGGAGGCGCGCCTTGCCCGTTGGCTGCTCATGACGCGGGACCGGGTAGGGTCGCCCGAGTTCCGTCTTACGCACGCATTTCTGGGACATATGCTGGGAGTGCGGCGGGTCGGCGTCACCAAAGCCGCGCACGCGCTGCAAGAAAGAAAATTGATCAACTACAGCCGCGGCAAGATCAAGATCCTGGACTCGAGAGGTCTCGAAGCCACGGCCTGCTCCTGCTATGAACTCGTCAAGGACATGTACGACGGTGCGCGTGCTTGACAGTCGTTAAAGAAAAAGCCCGGAACGGGGTTGCCGTTCCGGGCCGGGTACTGCGAGTGTATATCAGGGAGGATCTATACACTCGCTTCAATCATCTCCTTCCGCTCCGATAAGTTCTGTGCGCTTCCGCACACAAGGCGATATTTATCGGGGGTCTGTCGGGCGTCCCTGGCGGGTTCAAAGCGCGGCGTCGGCTCTATTCGGTCGTTCATAAGATCGAAGGATCGATGCGATCTCCCGGCTCTTCCGCTCGGTGATGTCATGCCCCGCGATGAAGGTCGCCTGGTTCTCCGGATCGAACCGCCGCTGCCATAAGAACCACTTGCACGAGCCGTCCTTGCACCGCAAGCCGAATTCCATGGGTTCGGAATCGTCCTGAACCAGGAGCCGGTCCACCAGCGAGGCCGCGACCGGGCGCTCATGCTGCATCAATTCACGCAGCGGCCTGTCCAGCAATTCTTGAGGAGAGTGTCCGAGGATTTTCGTCCATGCCGTGTTGGGAGATTTGAGCTTGCCGTCAAGACCGACGACGCCCAGCAAGACGGACGACGGGCGGGAGAGGAGGCCGCGCTTGCCGTGCACGAACTTGCTGCCGGTGACGTGGGACAAGGACCGGGTGCCGTTCATCGTAGAAACCTCCTGTCGGAACCCATTATCTCCGCCAGCCAGGGATGTTTCTGTGCGACAGCGCATATAGGAGGGGGAGTTTTCGTCTCATCTCGGCGGGTATCCGCCGGGTCGCACCAGTTGGATTCGCGCGGCCTTACGGGCTACGCATCTAGGGTCTGTTTGTCGCCGCGGATTCCGGCATAGCTGCCGGTAGCGGCGTGACGCTGCCCCTCTTCGTCGTACCAATATCCCCGCTCACGGTTTCTTTCTGCCACAATCCGACCGATCCGGCCCGGGTGGTGAAACTGGTAGACACAAGGGACTTAAAATCCCTAGCCGGGTTATTCCGGCATGCAGGTTCGAGCCCTGCCCCGGGCACTCACTTGGGAACGGCGCTGGCGTGGAGCGATCTCACCATGATGGAAAACCCTGTGGATTTTGTGCTGAACGTGATCGCGGGGGCGGTCGCGCTTTTCTGCCTGTTCGACGGAACGCGGCGGCTGGGCGCCCACGGCGTTCACCGCAAGGCGGTGCTCCTGATCCTTCTGTCGGCGAGCGCGTGCGCGCTCTACGGCGGGTTGGCGTATCAGAGATATGCCGATCTGAACGGAGTTCTGAGCATGGGCCAGCGCAAGTCCGGTCCGGCCACGGCCGCCGCCTGGAGCAGGGTAACCTCGCCCGAGAAAAGGGAATTGCTCAGCCAGGCGCTGGCGCGCGATACCTTCAGAGCGTCGGGTACCCTGGGACCTTACGTCGACCGCAACGGGCAGACCCGGACCTTCGCGCCGAGCCAGGAGGACCTCCGCGCCCGCGAGCGCGTGGTCGCGTATTTCTCGCGGACCGAATTTTCGGCGCGCGGCAGCCTCGCCGAAGCCCTGCTGTGGCTGATCGCCGGAATCGTCGCGGTCTTCCTCGGCCTCGCCATGTCACTGGACAAGCCACCGGCCCGGCAGGGGCAGGACGACGCGCTTCAGGGCGACTTGAAATAGGCTCACCTCGCACAGATATTGCCTTGACGCGAGAGAGACTTTTCTAGGACACTGCTTACGTGATCGTATTCGAACTCATCTGCGCGGATCGCCACCGCTTCGAGGGCTGGTTCGCCTCGGCCGGGGATTTCGAGGGACAGAAAGCCCGCGGCATGCTCTCGTGCCCGGTATGCAGCGATTCGAAGATCGAGAAACTGCTGACCGCCAAAATCGGGCATCCCGAGGCCGAAGCACCGGCGAGCGCGCAGCCGCCCGCTTCCGCGGCGCAACTCCGCAAGCTGCACGAGATGATCGATTACATCCTCCTCAACACCGAGAATGTCGGCAAGGATTTCCCGTCCGAGGCGCGCCGCATCCACAGCAAGGAAGCCCGCGAGCGGAGCATTCGCGGCATCGCGACGGGCGAAGAAACGCGCGACCTGCTCGAGGAAGGCATCGCGGTGATGCCGCTCCCCGTTCCGCCCCGCGAGGACTGGCACTGAGCAGCCGAGGCGTCCTTCCCGGGGCGCCGGTCAGACCAGGTGGCGCTGCTTGCGCAGTTGCGGCATGCAGCCGCGAATCCACTGCGCGGTCAGTTTCTCCTGCAGCGAGTTCTGCTTGAGGCGCTCGGATAGCGCGGCGAAATCGACGCTGTCCAGGTCCTGGTCCTGATTGAAGCAGGAAAACACGTAGGTTCTCTTGCCGGTTCGCGGATCGACGTGCGGCTGCAGGCACTGGGCGCAGATCTCCTTGAGCATGCATTGCATGGGCGAGTTGATCGACCCGATGGCGAAGTGGTGCGGCTTGAGATGGTCCTTCAGCACGTCGTGGCGCGCGCGCGCGACCGCCGCCATCATCCGGTCCGAGCCGATCGCGATCAGGCGGTCGGCGTCCTGCATGCGGATCGACGGCGGTCCCAGCCCGCCCTGGGCGTAGGCGTCCATCGCCTGGACAATGTTTCCCACGAACGAGCGGTCCTGAGGGCGGCTCGGCTCGAATCCCGGATCTTCGTCGCAGCACCACACGACGGTATCCGCGGCGTTTTCGATTTCCGCAACCTTGTAGCGGTCGATGACCTTCTTGTAGCCCGCGAAATAGAGGACCTTCGAGCCTTGCTCGCGGAACGCCGCGCCGATCGAGAACAGAACCGCGTTCCCCAGGCCTCCGCCCGCGAGAATTACCGTTTCGCCGGAGGCGATATGGGTGGGGCTGCCGGTCGGGCCCATGAGGATGATGGGCTCACCGGGTTGGAGCATCGCGCACAGGTCCGACGATCCCCCCATTTCGAGCACTACGGTCGAAACCAGTCCGCGATCGCGATCGACCCACGCGCCGGTCATGGCGAGCCCCTCCATCTGGAACCGGGTCGCCGATCCGGAGGCGACGACGACGGGCGACAGGGCCTCGAAATTCTGCAGCCGGTAGAACTGCCCGGGCCGGAACTTGCGCGCCGCCAGCGGAGCCTTCACCACCACCTCGACGATCGTCGGCGTGAGCCGCTCGACCTTGTGCACCGTGGCGAGAAGCTGTCCCGCGAGCGAAGCGAAGAATTCCCCGGTTGCACGCGGCATCTGCGGGGATTTCTTCGCGAGCGCCCGCGACACGACCGGATATCCCTGGCGTGCCGAGCCGAGCGCCTTGACGACGTTGCCGAAATAGGAAGGATGCAGGTCGCCGAAAAAGCTGATGAAGCGTCCGTCGGGAAGGCGCGAGAGAAGCACGTCGGCGTGCTCGGGTTTGGAGATCGCGCGCTGCGGCGTGACCGGCCTTCCGTCCTCGTCGCAGGCCTGGAAGTATTTGCCGTCGAGCGAGAATCCGGAGTGCTCGCGCGACAGCACGGTATTCGGCTGGGTTCCGGCGGCGACGAACACGGTGTGGGCGGGCAGCCAGTGCTCGGCCGACTCCAGGCCGCTCGGACGCGTAAAGCGAATGCCGCGAACGGCGCCGTAGTTGTCCACGTCCACCGCGACCGGCGACAGGCCCTCGGCGAAGCCGATGCCTTCCTCCAGGGCCTTTTCCACTTCCTCGTGGTTGAGGGTATACGAGGGACTGTCGATCAGGCGCCTGCGATAGGCGATGGTGACCCCGCCCCAGTGCTGCAGCAGCTCGACGAGGCGCGGGGGCCGGTTTTCGCGCCCGGCGAGCGCGCGCTCCCTGCGCACCGCGCGCGCGTGCGCAAGGAATTCCTCGGCGATTTCGCGCTCCTGGTCTTCCCACTTCGCGCGCACGACGTCCTGGCCGCTTTCCGTCGCGAGCGCCTCGAAGCGCGTAAGGAACTTTTCGATCTGCACCAGATAGTAGGCGAGCGATTCGGTCGCGGTGTCGATCGCGGTCAGGCCGCCTCCGACCACCACGACCGGCAGGCGCAGTTGCATGTTGGCGATCGAATCCGCCTTGGCCGCGCCGGTGAGCTGAAGTGCCATGAGAAAATCGGAGGCGGCGCGCACGCCGCGCGCGAGCCCGTTGGGAATGTCGAGCACCGTGGGTTTGCCCGCGCCCATGCACAAGGCGACGTGATCGAAACCGAGCTCGAGCGCGTCGTCGAGGGCCACGGTGCCGCCGAAGCGCACGCCCCCGTACATCGCAAACTCCGCGCGGCGTTCCAGCAGCAGGCGCACCAGCTTGAGGAAGTTCTTGTCCCAGCGCACCGTGATGCCGTACTCGGCCACGCCTCCGAACCCCGCCATCACGCGTTCGTCGAGCGATTCGTACAGCGTGTGCACGTCGCGGATCGGCTCGAAAGGCACGCGCGAGCCGTCGAGCGCGACCCCGGAGAATTTCTGCGGAAGGGGCTCGATCTTCAACCCGTCGATGCCGGCCACGGCGTGGCCGTCGTTCATGAGGTAATGGGCGAGGGTGAATCCGGCCGGGCCCATTCCGGCGATCAGCACCTTGTACCCGGTCGAGGGCAGAGGAAGGGGTCTGCGGAAATTCAGCGGATTCCAGCGCGTGAGCAGCGAATAGATCTCGAAGCCCCACGGCAACTCGAGCACGTCCTTCAGGGTTCGCGTCTCGACCTGCGGAATGTTGACCGGCTCCTGCTTCTGGTAGATGCAGGCCTTCATGCAGTCGTTGCAGATGCGGTGTCCGGTCGCTGCGACTGTCGGGTTGTCGATGACGATCACGGCCAACGCCGAAATCGCCTGGCCCTGTCCCTTCAGCGTGTGGAACTCGGAAATCTTCTCCTCCAGCGGGCAGCCGGCGAGCGTCACGCCGAAGGCGCTCTTCCTGAACGTCACCTTGTGCGGCGCGCCGGCGGCGGGTTTTTCCCGCAAGCCCTTGGAGCAGGAGTCCTTCCCCTGGTTATGGCAGAGGATGCAGTAGTGAGCCTGGTCGAGAGCGCCCACCAAATCGGTGCCGGAATCGGTGAGAGCGAAGCCGTTGCGGCGGCGGATGTGCTCGGGCTTGATCGTGTAGGTGACAAGGCCCTCATGCTCCCGTTTCTGGGCATGCACCAGCAGGTGCTCCGGATCGGTCTTGGCCGGGACCTTGAACAGAACCCCGGCCGCGACGCGCTCGCGCCCGGCGGGAGTGTGCACCGCCCAGGCGGCGTATTTCGTCGCGGCATCGAGCTCGACGGCATGTCTCGCCTCGTCGGCGAGCCATTCGATGACCTTGCGCGCGAAGCCCAGCTCGTCGAAGGTCCCGCCGAGCTTTTCCTTCAGATCCGCCTCGAGGGCCTGGCCGTCGAGCTTGGCCGCCTCGTCCGCCTTGATCTTGTTCGCCGCGCGCCGCTGCACGAACTGGCGCTTGATCTCGTGAAGGGGCGCCAGCTCGTGGTGGCGCGACGCGAGCGCGCTGAATTCCGGCTGGATGCCGAACAACTCGGCGAGGAAGTCGTCGAGGTGCGGAGCAATCTCGAGGATCAGCGCCGATTCGGACTTGGTGTCCAGACCCTGGGGGTTTTTGCGGGCCGCGGCGAGACGCGACGCGAGCGAAGCATCGGCCGTGCCGAGATGGCCGAGAAAAGCGGCGTCGAGTCTGGCTAGTCCGTCGCGGCGGTAGAGTTCGGCGAACGAGAGGCCGAAGGCAAGCTTTAGCATCCGGCTTGGAGCGTCAGCGCTCCAGGTGCTGCAGCTTGTCCTTCACGTCCTTCCACTGGTCGGCGTCCTCGGGCCCGGGCTTGGCGTCGGTGATCACGGGCCAGATTTTCGCGAGCTCGGCGTTCAATGCCGTGAATTTCTTCTGTGCCTCGGGCACGTCCTCTTCCGGAAGGATCGCGTTGACCGGGCACTCGGGAATGCACACGGCGCAATCAATGCACTCGTCGGGGTCGATCACCAGCATGTTGGGCCCCTCGTGGAAGCAGTCGACCGGGCAGACATCGACGCAGTCGGTGTACTTGCACTTGATGCAACTCTCGATCACCACGTGGGTCATTCCGCGATCCTCTGTGTTGGAGGCGCCCGGCGCCTCGAAACAGGGAAAATTATATAGCCTCCGTCCCCCCCGTTGAAAGCGCAAATCCCTGAATAAGCTAATGCACTCTGGTTCCTGTGCCCGGCGATTCGCTTATGCCGGGGCCTCCATTAGGCTAGAATCCGGTTCCCGCCGGCGGCAAGGAACTTCGGCGATGAACTAGGGGTCTGTGTATGCGGGCGGCGCGCCGGTTTGGAGAGTCAGTGTGATCAGGGTGGAGAATCTCAGCAGGTCCTTCGGTCCGAAAGTAGCGGTCGATGGCGTTTCCTTCGAGGTGGCCAAAGGCGAGGTGCTGGGATTTCTCGGGCCGAACGGCGCAGGCAAGTCGACCACCATGCGCATGATCACCGGCTTCATACCGCCGAGCGCCGGCCGGGTCTCGGTGTGCGGGCTCGACGTTCAGGACAATCCGATCGAAGTAAAGCGCCGCATCGGCTACCTTCCCGAAGCCGCCCCGTCCTACACCGACATGTCGGTGATGTCGTTCCTCAAGTTCTCCGCGGAGATGCGCGGCCTGGAAGGCGAGTCCCGGCGAAGCGCGATACGCCGGGTGGTCGACCTGTGCCACCTGGAGAGCGTGCTCGGGCAGACCATCGATACGCTTTCCAAGGGCTTCCGGCACAGAACCTGCCTCGCGCAGGCGCTGATCCACGACCCCGAGGTGCTGATCCTCGATGAGCCCACCGACGGGCTGGATCCGAACCAGAAGCACGAGGTGCGCACCCTCATCCGCCAGATGGGCGAGAACAAGGCGATCATCTTCTCGACGCACATCCTCGAGGAAGTCGAGGCGGCCTGCACGCGGGCGATCATCATCGACCGTGGCCGCATCGTCGCGAACGGCACGCCCGCGGAGCTGATGGCGCGCTCCCCGACGGGAAAGCTCGAAGACTTCTTCCGCTCGATCACGCGATCGGATACTGTCGCGGAGGGGACGGCATGAAGGGACACTGGGCGGGCATCCGCACCATCGCCAAGCGCGAGCTCGCGGCCTATTTCGAGTCCCCGGTCGCGTACGTGTTCCTGGTGATCTTTCTCCTGCTCGCGGGCTTCTTCACGTTCACTTTCGGGGGCTTCTTCGAGCGCGGCGAAGCCTCGCTCGCGGCGTTCTTCAGCTGGCTGCCCTGGCTGTTCCTGTTCCTGGTCCCCGCGGCGGGGATGCGCCTGTGGTCGGAGGAGCGCCGGCTCGGGACGATCGAGCTGCTGCTGACGATGCCGGTGGCGGCGTGGCAGGCGATCGTCGGCAAGTTTCTCGCGTCATGGCTGTTCCTGATCGTCGCGCTGGCGCTGACCTTCCCGATGGTCGTAACCGTCAACTGGCTCGGCGATCCGGACAACGGCGTGATCTTGAGCGGGTACGTCGGCGCCGCGCTGCTCGCTGGCGCCTATCTCGCGATCAGCTGCATGACCTCCGCCCTGACCCGCAACCAGGTGATCGCGTTCATCCTGGCGGTGGTGCTGTGCCTGCTTCTGATTCTGGTCGGGTTCGCGCCGCTCACCGATCTGCTCGCGCGCTGGGCGAGTCCGTGGGTGGTGGAGTCGGTCACCAAGTTCTCGGTGCTCACTTACTACGACGGCTTCCAGAAAGGCGTGCTCGACTCGCGCGGGCTGCTGTATTTCTTTTCGATCATGGCCTATGCGCTGTTCGTGACCGGCGTCGTGATCCGCAACCAACGGACCGGCTGAGGGACATGGACAGGAGAACGGAGAATTTCCTGTATTCGAGCGGCGGGCTGGTTGCCGCTTTCGTCATCATCGTGCTCGTCAACCTCGTGGCCGGTGCGCCGAGAGCCCGTGTCGACCTCACCCAGGGCAAGCTCTATACCCTCTCCGAGGGCACGCGCTCGGTGCTCGCCAAGCTGGAGGCGCCGGTCAAGATACGCCTGTACTTCAGCCAGGGTGCCGAAGTGCCGCTGCCGATCAAGGCGTACGGGCGGCGCGTGGAGGACATGCTCGCGGAGTTGAGGCAAGCCGGGCGGGGCAAGGTGCTTCTCGAGAAGCTCGACCCGGAGCCCGACTCGGAAGCCGAGGACTCGGCGGCGCTGGAAGGAGTCGAGGCCCAGGTCGCCGGGGCCGGAGACAAGTTCTATCTCGGCGCCTCGGTCAGCTACGCCGACCAGAAGATCGCCTTGCCGGCGCTCGCGCTCGATCGCGAGCCGCTGCTCGAATACGACCTGACGCGTGCGATCGCGCGCGCCGCGGCTACGGCCAAGCCCGTGGTCGGCGTGATGAGCGCGCTTCCCGTTTTCGGGATGCCGCCCAGCCAGTTCACGGGGGGGCAGCCGATGGAGCCGCAGGTGTTCATCAGCGAGCTGCGCCGCGACTACACCGTCAAGCGCGTCAGCCTGGACGCGGAGCGGATCGACGACGACATCAAGGTGCTGCTCGTCGTTCACCCCCGCGGAATAAGCGACAAGGCGCAGTACGCGCTCGACCAGTTCGTGCTGCGCGGCGGAAAGCTGATCGCCTTCCTCGACCCGAGCGCCTATTTCGACCAGATGGGTCAAATGGGAGGCATGGGAGGAGGAGGCACGCCTTCGTCGCTCGACAAGCTGCTCAAGGCCTGGGGCCTGGCGTTCGACTCGGGGAAGGTGGTGCTCGACATGCGCTACCTGACCGGTGCGGGGGGGCGCACGCTGCCGACCCTGCTCTCGCTCAACGACAGCGCCTTCGCGCCGGGGGACATCGCCACCGCGCGCCTGGGGTCGCTGCTCATGCCCTTCGCCGGGGTGTTCACCGGCAAGCCCGCCGAAGGCCTGAGCGAGGCGGTCCTGATCAAGACTTCGTCGTACTCGCAGCTCGTCGATTCGTTCGCCGCGACGGCGCAAGGCGAGGCGGCCGTGAGGAGCTTCCAGCCCTCCGGCATCGAGTATCCGCTCGCCCTCCGGCTCGCGGGAAAGTTCAAGACCGCTTTCCCCGACGGCAGGCCCAAAGCCGACGACAAGAGCGCCAAGGCCGCCCCGGCGAAAGCTGGCGAGACCAAGACGGAACCGGCACCGCTCAAGGAGTCGGCGGCCGACAACGCCGTAGTGCTCGTCGGAGACAGCGACTTCATCAACGACGGCGCCGCGGTGCAGATCCAGGAGATTTTCGGCCAGAGGATCGTGATCCCGCGCAACGGCAATATCGCCTTTGCACAGGCCCTGGTCGACCAGTTCGCGGGCGATCCCGACCTCATCAAGCTGCGCAGCCGCGCCAGCGCCGCGCGCCCGTTCGTCAGGATCCGCGACATGGAAGCGAGGGCGCAGCAGGCCTATCTCGGCAAGATCAAGGAGCTCGAGAGCAACCTCGGCCAGACTCAGGAAAAGCTCAACGCGTTGCAGAAGGGACGCGGCCCCGGCGCGGGCGCGATCCTCTCTGCCGAGCAGCAGTCCGAGCTCGAGAATTTCCGGCGCAAGGCGGCCGAGACGCGCCTCGCGCTCAAGGAGGTGCGCCGCGAGCTGCGCTCCGAGAGCGAGGCGATGCAGTTCTGGACCAAGGTGGTCAATATCGCGCTGATGCCCCTGCTGGTCGCGATCGCCGGTATCGCCTTCGCCGCGCTGCGCCGGCGCCGCCCGCCTGCTCTATGAGTCGCAAACAATTCCTCGTCGTTTTGGCGGTGCTGGCGGTTCTCGCGGCGGCGGCGGCCGGCGTAGTCCTGTCCGACCGCTCGGCGTGGACGAGCGCAGACTCGCGCGCCGGCCAAAGAGCGATCGCGGGCCTGAAGATCAGCGATGTCGCGGAGATCGCCGTCCGGGATTCATCGGGCGAGCTGCACCTCGTACGCGGGCAGACCGGCTGGAGCGTGCGCGAGCGTGCCGATTTTCCCGCCGACACCGATCGCGTCGCCGCGGTCCTGGTGAAGCTCGCGGAGACGAAAGTGGTTCAGAGCGAGCCGCTGGTCGAGAGCCAGCGCGTGCGCCTTGATCTGGTTGAGCCCAAAGACAAGGCGCAGGGCGCCGGAACCTTGGTTGAGCTGAAGGACGCGAAAGGCACTTCGATCGGGCACTTGCTCCTCGGGAAAAAGATCATGAAGGGCTCGGCGATGGCGTCGCTCGGGCGTCCGGACGCGGACGCGACCGGACGCTACCTGGTCGCGGGCGGCGACGACAAGACCGTGCTCGCGGTCGGCGATCCGCTGAACGAAGCCGAGGCGAAGGCCCAGGACTGGCTGGTGAAAGACCTCCTGCGCGTCGAGGGCTCGAAGACGATTTCCTCCTACAAGGACGGCAAGCTGCGCTGGACCGTCACGCGCGACACCGAATCGGCGGACTGGAAGCTGATCGGATCCAAGGACAGGCCGGACCTGCAGAAGGCGACCGACCTCGCGAGCTCGCTCGGCTGGGTGAACCTCGTCGACGTGGTCGCCGATCCGGCCAAGGCCGACACCGGCCTGGATCACGCCATTGTCATCAAGGCCGAGACCTTCGACGGATTGAAATACACCTTGAGCGTGGGGAAGCAGTCGGGCGCGAACTACTACGTGAGAGTGGCGCTCGCCGGAGAGCCGGCCAAGACACGCAAGCCCGCGAAGAACGAGAAGGCCGAGGACAAGGCGAGAAACGACAAGTCCTTCGAGGAAGCCCGCAAAAAGGCCGTCGAGAAGGCCGAGCGCGAAAAGAAGCTCGGGCCCTGGACCTATCTGGTGGCCAAGACCAGCCTCGATCCGCTGCTGCGCGACCGGCAGCAACTCATGCCGGAGAAGAAGAAACCCGCCAAGAAGACCTAGGGAGGCCTCATGCAGATCAAGGGCAGCACGTTCATCATCACCGGCGGCGCGTCGGGCCTCGGCGAAGGAACCGTCAAGATGCTCGCCGAAGGCGGGGCCAACGTGGTTATCGCCGATCTTCAGGCGGGCAAGGGCGAGGCGATCGCGAAGCACATCGGGCAGAGCGCGCGCTTCGCCAAATGTGACGTGACGAGCGAAGCGGACGGCCAAGCGGCGGTCGATGCGGCGCTGAAGAATTTCGGAGCGCTCCAAGGCCTCGTCAACTGCGCCGGCATCGCGATCGCCGAGCGCACCGTGAAGAAGGACGGGCCGCACGCGCTCGCCTCGTTCGCGCGGGTCATCGGCATCAACCTGATCGGCACCTTCAACATGATCCGGCTCGCAGCGGTCGCGATGGCGAAGGGACAGCCGAGCGTGGTGGGCGAGCGCGGCGTCATCGTCAATACGGCTTCCGTCGCGGCCTACGACGGGCAGATCGGGCAGGCAGCCTACTCGGCTTCGAAAGGCGGGGTGGTCGGCATGACGCTTCCGATCGCGCGCGACCTCTCGCGTGACGGCATCCGCGTGTGCACCATCGCGCCGGGCATCTTCGAGACGCCGATGCTGCTCGGCATGCCGAAGGACGTGCAGGACGCGCTCGCGAAGCAGGTGCCGTTCCCGCCGCGCCTGGGGAAGCCCGCGGACTACGCGCAGCTGGTGAAGAGCATCGTCGAGAACGAGATGCTGAACGGCGAGGTGATCCGGCTGGACGGGGCCATTCGCATGGCTCCGAAGTGACGCGCCGGAAGGCGCGTCATCCCGAGTCGCGCAGCGACGAGGGATCTCGCCGCTAGTCGGCTTTGATTCCCGCTTCCCGCACGACCTTGGCGTATCTCGCCGACTCGGACTGAAGGAACGCGCCGAACTCCTCCGGTGTGCTCGGAGCAGGCGACATTCCGTAGATTTTCAGCTTGTCCCGGACCTCCGCGTTGCGCAAGGCCTGTCCCAGCTCGGCGTTCAATCGCACGATCGCCGCGGGCGGCGTCGCCGCGGGCACGACCAGGCCGCTCCAGTTCGTCGATTCGACTTCCGGGTAACCGGCCTCGCGCACCGTCGGCACGTCGGGCATGGCCTCGGCGCGCTCGGCGGTCGTCACGGCGAGCGGGCGCATCTTCCCGCCTTTCGCGAAGGCGACGACCTCGGATACGTTGGCGAGCACCATGGGAATGTGGCCGCCGACCGCGGCGGCGATCGCGGGGCCGCCCCCCTGAAACGGCGCGTGCACGATGTCGATGTTCGCGGTGAGTCGGAACAACTCGCCGATCACGTGATGCGTGGTGCCGGCGCCCGGTGTTCCGTAGGCGATCGTGCCGGGCTTCGCTCGCGCGAGCGCGACCAGCTCGTTGAGCGACTTTGCCGGCACGGAAAGATTGACCGCGAACACCATCGGCACCGAGATCGTCTGACCGACGGCTTTGAAATCCTTCAAGGGATCGTACTTCAGGCCCGGCTTGACCGCGGGATTGATGACGAAGCTCGGAAACACCACCAGCAGCGTGTGGCCGTCGCCCGCGGCGCGCGCGCCGAGCTCGTAACCGATCACCGCTCCCGCGCCCGGCCGGTTTTCCGCGATCACCGGCTGGCCGAGGCCTTTCGCCATCTGCTCCCCGAGAATCCGGCTCGTCACATCCGCCGCGCCGCCCGGAGGGAAGGGTACGATGATGTGGAGGGGCTTCGAGGGGAAGGACTGCGCGTGAACGGTGCCCGCGAGCGCTGCGAGAGAAAGGAGCAGGGCCGCGGCGAGGCGAGCGCTCATGGGCAGCTACGAACGATCTGTTTTCTGCAATGGCCCGAAGAACATCTGCCGCACCTTGTCGCCTCCGATCTCGCGAATGACTTCGCGTATTGTGCAGTACATCAGAATCAAGACAACCAGAAGGATCTGGATGGCCCAGAAATGCGGCCAAACGATCTCAGCGAGCAGCTTCTGGTTTCCTGCGATGAGACCACCGGCTTCCCGCCAGAAGTCGAAGAGGCGTTCCAAGTAGTGGAGAAGCACGGCGATCAGCACGTAGATCGCGGTCTTCCAGACGACATTGTACGCAAGCGGTTTGTCGGGGTAGCGATTGATGAACGGCAACAGGTCCGCGATCAACACGGCTTTTGCGAGAATCAGCGCGGCTACGGTTATCGATACCGACGTGCCGAGCGCGATCCCGGTCCCCTCCAGCATCAGGACGCGGAGGATCGCCACGAGGTGCAGGACGACAAAAAAGAAAATCGTGGGCGGGAGAAGCTCCTCGAATTCTGCTTTGATTTTCGTGGCGAATTTGCTCATGGCCGGAGTTTTAGCTTTTCTCTGTATAGCTTGGACCGCTTGACATAGATATTCGCGTTCTCCAGCAGCCCGGCTTTCTCTTCAGGTTTCAACTCGCGCACGACCTTTCCGGGCGTCCCCACCACGAGCACGCCGTCGGGATAGCTCTTGCCCTCGGGGATGAGCGCGCCGGCGCCGATGAGGCAGCTCTTTCCGATGACGGTGTGGTTGAGGACGATGGCGCCGATGCCGATGAGCGAGCCGTCGCCGACGGTGCAGCCGTGCAGCATGGCCATATGGCCGACGGAGACGTTGCTGCCGAGCGTCATCGGAATGCCGGGATCGGTGTGCAGCACCGCTCCGTCCTGGATGTTGGTGCGCTCGCCGATGGTGATGATATCGCTGTCGCCGCGGATGACGGCGTTGTACCAGACGCTCGACTGATTGTGCAGGATTACCGAGCCGATGACCGTGGCGTTGTCGGCGATGAAGTGCTCGTCGCCGTCGAGGACGATCTTGCGCTCGCCCAGTGTGTGGATCGCCATGGTTGCGGACGATTATATCGGAAGGCCTGCTATCATCCCGCGCCTGATGAAGCCGAGTGAATCCCTGTTCGTGCCGATGCGCGGCCTGCGCTATCACTGCCGTGTTTGGGGCAAGGCGGGGGCGCCGCCGCTCTTCATGCTGCACGGCTGGATGGACGTGTCGGCATCGTTCCAGTTCCTGGTGGACGCGCTCGCAGGCGACTGGCGGGTGATCGCGCCCGACTGGCGCGGCTTCGGCCTGACCGAATGGACGCAAGGCGGCAGCTACTGGTTTCCCGACTACTTCGCCGATCTCGAGCGGCTGCTCGAGCATTTCCAGCCCGGCGCTCCGGCGACGCTCGTCGGGCACAGCATGGGCGGCAACGTCGCCGCGATGTACGCGGGCATCCGGCCGGAGCGCGTGGCCAAGCTCGTCGATCTCGAAGGCCTCGGGCTCGCGGAGGCCGGGCCCGAGAAGGCGCCCGGCCGCTACGTGCGCTGGCTCGCCGAGCTCGCGGAGGACAAGCCCGGATTTCGCGACTACGAAAACTTCGAAGCGCTCGCCGGGCGGCTGCGCGGCAACAATCCGCGCCTCTCGGTGGAGCGCTCGCTCTTCCTCGCGCGGCATTGGGGACGGATGAAGGGGGACGGCCGGGTCGAGCTGGCGAGCGATCCGGCGCACAAGCTCGTCAATCCGGTCCTCTACCGCGCCGAGGAGGCGATGGCCTGCTGGCGCAAGGTGACGGCGCCGGTGCTCTGGGTCGAGGGCGCCGAATCGAACGCACACGAGTTCCTGAAGCTCTCGGCTGCCGATCTCGCGGCGCGCAAGCAATGCTTCGTCCGGTTGACCGAGCGCGTGATCGCGGGCGCGGGCCACATGCTCCACCACGATCAGCCCGAGCGGCTCGCCGAAGTGATCGAGGAGTTTCTCCGGTAAGATGCGGCCTTGAACGCCGATCTTCACTGCCACTCCACCGAATCGGACGGCTTGCTTTCCCCCAGGGAAGTCGTCGTGCGCGCCGCGGCGAACGGGGTGGATCTCTTCTCCCTCACCGATCACGACGCGACCTCCGGGCTCGAGGCGGCCCGCGCCGAAGCGAAGGAGCGCGGCCTGCGCTTCGTCGAAGGCGTGGAGATCTCCGTGACCTGGCACGGATCGACGGTACATATCATCGGCCTGCGCATCGATCCGCAGTCCGCCGCCTTGCGCGAAGGCCTGGAGTCGATCAGACGGGGCCGCGCGACCCGCGCGCAGAAGATCGCCGAAAGCCTTTCGGCCGCGGGCATTCGGGGCAGCCTCGAGGGCGCGCATCGCTACGCCGACAATCCCGAGCTCATCAGCCGCGCGCACTTCGCGCGCTTCCTCGTCGAGGCCGGACGCGCTCCAGACGTGAAGAACGTGTTTCAGCGCTATCTGGTGAAGGGCAGGCCGGGCTGGGTCGCGCACCAATGGGCGTCGCTCCAGGACGCCGTGGGCTGGATACGCGCGGCCGGCGGTGTCGCTGTCATCGCGCATCCCGGGCGCTACGAGTACGAAAGGCCCGAGATGCGGGAATTCTTCAAGGAGTTCAGGAATTGCGGGGGCGCCGGCATCGAGATCGTGACCGGAGCCCACACGCCGGAGCAGTACCACGAGTTCGCGAAAAGCGCGCGCGAGTTCGGGTTCCTCGCCTCGCGCGGCTCCGACTACCACGGCAAGGGAGAGAGCCACGCCGATCTCGGGACGCTGCCGCCGCTGCCCGGTGACTTGAAGCCGGTGTGGCACGACTGGTGAGACGCGCAGGGCTGCCAGTAGGCTCTGATAAAATGGTGCCCGGCCATGGACTTCAGTGAGATCAGCAAGATGATCGCGGTTTTCGCCGTGCCGGTCATCTTCGCGATCACGCTGCATGAGGCCGCGCACGGCTATGTCGCCCGGCACTTTGGCGACAAGACGGCTTTCATGCTTGGGCGAGTCAGTCTCAATCCGGCACGTCACATCGATCTGCTCGGCACGATTTTTCTTCCGGTGGTCATGCTGTTCGTGTCAGGCGGAAGAATCATGTTCGGCTGGGCGAAGCCCGTGCCGGTCAATTTTCACGCGCTGCGACATCCCAAGCGGGACATGCTTTGGGTGGCGCTCGCCGGCCCGGCGGCGAACCTGGCGATGGCTGTCGGGTGGGGTGCAGCCTTGAAGATAGGTGCCTTGTCAGGACTGAGGCAAAGCGATTTCCTGCTTCAGGTGCCACTTGCGGGTGTTGAGGTGAATCTGATTTTCATGGCGCTGAATTTACTGCCGATTCTTCCTCTCGACGGCGGTCGGATCGTCGTATCCCTGCTGCCCCATTCTCTCGCGCGGGGTTTCTCAAGACTCGAGCCGTTTGGGCTACCGATCCTTCTCGGGCTCGTCGTCATCAGCATGTACGGGTACAACATTCTCGGCATATTCATGGACCCGATCATGGTCGCGTCAAAATCGGTTATCGCGGCGATCTTTCACCTCTACTCGACCTAAATGTACGAAGATCGCGTGGTCTCCGGAATGCGTCCGACGGGCGCGCTGCACCTGGGCCACTTCCACGGCGCGCTGAAGAACTGGGTGAAGCTGCAGAGCGAGCATCCCTGCCTGTACTTCGTCGCCGACTGGCACGCGCTCACCACGCACTACGAGACGCCGGACGTGATCCAGGCGAGCGTTTGGGACATGGTGATCGACTGGCTGGCCGCCGGCATCGATCCGGCGCAGGCCACGCTGTTCATCCAGTCGCGCGTTCCCGAGCATGCCGAGCTGCACACGCTCCTTTCGATGATCACCCCGCTGGGATGGCTCGAGCGCGTGCCGAGCTACAAGGACCAGCAGGAGAAGCTCGCCGACCGCGATCTCGCCACCTACGGTTTCCTCGGCTACCCGCTGCTGCAGGCCGCCGATGTGCTCATGTACCGCGCCAAGTACGTTCCGGTCGGAGAAGACCAGGTTCCGCACATCGAGATGATGCGCGAGGTCGCGCGGCGCTTCAATCACGTCTATGGCCGCGAGGTGGGATTCGAGGACAAGGCCAAGGCCGCCGCGAAGAAGCTCGGGAGCCGCAGGGCCAAGGTGCTGATGGAGTTGCGTACCAAGTACCAGGAGCAGGGCGACGCCGAGGCGCTCGCCGGCGCGCGGGCTCTTCTGGAAAACCAGGGCAATCTCTCCGTTGCCGACCGCGAGCGCCTGTTCGGGTTTCTCGAGGGGGCGGGGCGCATGATCCTGGTCGAGCCCGAGGCGCTGCTGACCGAATCCTCCAAGCTCCCGGGAACGGACGGGCAGAAGATGTCCAAGTCGTACAACAACACGATTTCGCTCCGCGAAGACGCCGAGTCGGTGAGGAAGAAAATCCGCGCCATGCCGACCGACCCGGCGCGGGTCAGGCGAACCGACCCGGGGAATCCGGACAAGTGCCCGGTGTGGCAGTTTCACCTCGTATACAGCGACGAGAAGACCCGCCAGTGGGCGAATCAGGGCTGCCGGACCGCCGGCATCGGCTGCCTGGATTGCAAGCAACCGGTCATCGACGCAGTGCTCGCCGAGCAGGGACCGATGCGGGAGCGGGCGCAGAAGTACATGGACGACCCGACCCTGGTGCGCAACATCGTCGCCGACGGCTGCGAAAAGGCGCGCAAGCTCGCGCGCGAGACGATGCGCGACGTTCGCGAAGTGATGGGGCTGGCGTATACATGAGCGATCCGGTCCAGCTCGCCGTGCCGACGTCGGACGCCCGCGTAGCCAAGGTCCGGGGCGAGCCTTTCACCGAGCTGCCGCTGGACCTGTACATCCCGCCGGACGCCCTGGAGGTCTATTTCGAAGCCTTCGAGGGGCCGCTCGACCTGCTGCTCTACCTGATTCGAAGGGCGAACATCGACGTTCTCGACATCCCCATGGCGCGGCTCACCGAGCAGTACATGGAATACGTCGAGGTGATGCGCACCAAGAACCTCGAGCTCGCCGCGGAGTACCTCGTCATGGCGGCGATGTTGATGGAGATCAAGTCGCGCATGTTGCTGCCGCGCCCCGCCATGCCGTGCGAGGAGGAAGACCCGCGCGCCGAGCTGGTGCGGCGCCTGCTCGAGTACGAAAAGATGAAGCTCGCCGGCCAGAAGCTCGACGCCCTGCCTCAGCTCGGGCGCGATTTCCTCCAGGTGGAAGTCTGGATCGAGCAGACTCTCGCGCAGCGCCTGCCCGAGGTGAACGTGGTCGACCTCCAGGAAGCGTGGCGCGCGCTGCTGGTGCGTGCGAAAATGACGCAGCATCACCACGTCACCCGCGAGGAGCTGTCGGTACGTGAGCACATGAGCCTCATACTGCGAAGACTGCGGGGCCGCGGTTTCGCGGAATTCGGCGAGCTGTTCGAGCCGACGCGAGGTGTGGCGGTGCTGATCGTCAACTTTCTCGCCGTACTGGAGCTGACAAGGGAAGGCCTTCTCGAAGTGACGCAAGGCGAGTCCTTTGCTCCCATCTACGTGAAATTGTCCCATGCTCAGTCCGAATGAAATAAAAACGGTCCTCGAGGCGGCGCTGCTCGCCGCCCAGGAGCCTTTGCCGATCACGGAACTGGGGAGGATGTTCGACGACGAGATCGACGCCGACACGCTGCGCATGCTGCTGGAAGAACTGCGCGAGGCCTGGACGGGCCGCGGAGTCGAGCTGGTCGCGACCGCCAGCGGCTGGCGCTTCCAGACGCGCGCGTCGCTCCAGAAATTCCTCGAGCGCATTCACCCGGAAAGGGCGCCCCGCTATTCGCGCGCGGTCCTCGAGACCCTCGCCATCATTGCGTATCGGCAGCCGGTGACGCGCGGCGACATCGAAGGCATCCGGGGCGTCTCGGTTTCGACCGAGGTGGTCAGGCGCCTCGAGGAGCGCAACTGGGTCGAGGTGATCGGGCACAAGGAAGTCCCAGGGCGCCCGGCTCTCTACGCGACCACGAAGACATTCCTCGACGACCTGGGCTTGCGGACGCTCGAGGAGCTACCGCCCCTGGAAGACATCGCAAAGTCGCTTGATCTCACGCAGATCCCCACACCCGCCCCGCAACCGGCGCCTGACGAATCCGCAGAGACGGCCCAGACGAGCGCCGTCTAGCTCGCCGGGACCCGCGGAGAAGCTGCACAAGGTCCTCGCGCGCTCGGGGCTCGGCTCGCGCCGCGAAATGGAATCGGCGATCACCTCGGGCCGCATCACCGTCAACGGTGCCCGCGCGGCACTGGGGCAGAGGATCGGACCAGCCGACCGCGTGGTACTCGACGGCCGGCCGGTTCGTCTGAGTTCCGGAGAAAAGGAACCCCGCTTGCTGATCTATCACAAGCCGGCGGGGGAACTCGTCACCACGCACGATCCTACGGGCCGGCCGACGGTGTTCGCAAATCTGCCGCCGCTGCGAGGCGGGCACTGGATCGCGGTGGGGAGGCTCGACTTCAACACCGGCGGGCTGCTGCTTTTCACCGACTCGGGTGAGCTGGCCAATCGCCTCATGCACCCGAGCAGCGAGATCGAGCGCGAATACGCGGTGCGCGTACGTGGCCAGCTGTCGCGGGACCAGATCGACCAGCTCACCCGGGGCGTCACGCTCGACGACGGTCCGGCGCGATTCGATCGCATCTCGGCCGGCGGGGGCACGGGGTCCAATCGCTGGTACCAGGTGGTGCTGCGCGAGGGCCGCAATCGCGAGGTGAGGCGCATGTTCGAATCGCTCGGCGTGACCGTGAGCCGCCTGATACGCGTGCGCTTCGGGCCTTTCGTCTTGCCGTCCTATCTTCGGCGCGGCCGATGGCGGAACCTGGAGCCGAAAGAAGTCGCGTTGCTCCTCGCGGCCTTGTAAGGTCCGGTCCCGCCCGGCGGTATTCGTTGTTCCGGCCGGGGTTTCTTGATATACTTTCGCGGTTTTGGCGATGGGCTCTCGAGCCCATTTTTTATTTATGCTTGGAGGTTTTGCAGCGTCGTGAGCGCGCTTGAGCCCTTGGTCGAGCGCACGGTCAGCGGGCTGGGATACGAGCTCGTTGATGTTGAATATATCAATAATGGCAGGATGTTACGAGTGTTTATTGAGAAATTACATGAAATAGATCCGGGCACGGGCCAGGCCGGAGTGACGATCGCGGACTGCGAGTCGGTGAGCCGGCAGCTGCAGCACGTGTTCGAAGTCGAAGGCATTGCCTACGACCGCCTCGAGGTGTCCTCGCCGGGCCTGGACCGCAAGCTGAAGAAGGCGGCGGACTTTGCCCGCTTTACCGGCCACGAAGCGCAGGTGCGCCTGCGCCGCCCGGTGAACGGGCGGCGCAACTTCACCGGTATCGTGCGTAGCGTCGACGGCGAGCGGGTGGAATTCGAATTCGAGGGCGACCGGATGGCGTTCGACGTCACCGAGCTCGACCGCGCGCGACTGGTGCCGAAGCTATGATGCCAGAGGGATACGAGAGCCGGGAACTGTTGCTGCAGGCCGACGCGCTCGCCCGGGAAAAGAACGTCCACAAGGACGTGGTGTTCGGCGCACTCGAGATGGCTATCGCTTCGGCGACCAAGAAGCGCTTCACCGAGGACGTCGAGGTGCGGGTGGCGATCGACCGCAGTACGGGGGAATTCGAATCCTTCAGGCGCTGGCAGGTCGTCGCTGACGGGACCGTCGAGAACCCCGCACAGCAGGTTGCGCTCACCGAGGCCCAAAAGCAGTATCCCGATATTCAGCTCGCAGACTTCTTCGAGGAAGCTCTCGAGCCGATCGATTTCGGCCGCATCGGCGCGCAGACCGCGAAGCAGGTCATCCTGCAGCGGATCCGCGACGCGGAACGCGAGCAGCTCCTCAACGATTTTCTGGCGCGGGGCGAGAAGCTCATCAACGGCGCGATCAAGCGCGTCGAGCGCGGCAACGCGATCATCGAGGTCGGGCGCGTCGAGGCCGTGCTGCCGCGCGACCAGATGATCCCCAAGGAGAATCTGCGCGTCGGCGACCGGGTGCGCGCCTTCGTCATGCGCATCGATCGCAACGTGCGCGGACCTCAGCTCGTGCTGTCGCGCACGGCGCCCGAGTTCATCATGGAACTGTTCAGGCTGGAAGTCCCGGAGATCGAGGAAGGCTTGCTCGAAATCAAGTCGGCCGCCCGCGACCCCGGTATCCGCGCGAAGATCGCGGTCCATTCCCGCGACAAGCGCATCGACCCGATCGGGACCTGCGTAGGCATGCGCGGTGCCCGGGTCCAGGCCGTGACCCAGGAGCTCGCCGGCGAGCGCGTGGACATCGTGCTGTGGTCGGAGGACCCGGCGCAGATGGTGATCGGCGCGTTGTCGCCGGCGGAAGTCTCGTCGATCCTCGTGGACGAGGACAAGCACGCCATGGACGTGGTGGTGGACGAGGAGAATCTGGCTATCGCGATCGGCCGCAGCGGCCAGAACGTGCGTCTGGCCTCCGAGCTGACGGGGTGGGCGATCAATCTCATGACCGAGGCGGAGTCGCAGAAGAAGAACGAGGAAGAGGCCTCCTCGGCGAGGAAGCTCTTCATGGAGCGGCTCGATGTCGACGAGGAGGTCGCGAACACGCTGATACAGGAAGGTTTCTCGACCCTCGAGGAAGTGGCGTACGTGCCGATCACCGAGATGATGGAGATCGAAGGCTTCGACGAGGCCACGGTGAATGAGCTGCGCAATCGCGCCCGCGACGCCCTCCTGGTGCAGGCCATCGCGAGCGAAGAGCAGGCCGAGAACCTCGACCCCGCGCTCCTCGGCCTGGAGGGCATGGACAAGGACCTGGCGACGAAGCTCGCCACCTCCGGGGTGAAGACCCGGGATGATCTGGCCGACCTCGCCTTCGACGATCTGGTGGAGCTGACCGCGATCGATGCCGAGCGCGCGAAGAGCCTGATCATGAAGGCGCGCGAGCACTGGTTCGCGCAGGAGTAGAAAAGGCGTCATGGCACAAACGAGCGTTGCCCAATTCGCAGGCGAGCTGAAGGTCCAGCCCGCGCAGTTGCTCGAGCAGCTGCGCGCTGCCGGTGTGCACAAGCGCGTCGCCGAAGACGTTCTCTCGGAACAGGACAAGACCAAGCTCCTCGACTACCTGCGCCGGTCGCATGGGTCCGCAGAACCCAAGAACAAGATCACCCTGATGCGCAAGCAGACTTCGGAAATCATCAAGAAGTCCGACTCGAGCGGGAAGGCGCGCACCATCCAGGTCGAGGTCAAGAAGAAGCGCATCTTCGTCAAGCGCGAATCCGAGCACGGTTCCGCGCCCGAGGGACAGCCGGCGCAGCCGGCGGCCGCGATCGATGCGCGCGAGGCGGAGCTGCGCGAGCAGGAGCGGCGCCAGCAGGAGGAGCTGGCGGCCCGCCAGGCGGCAGAGCTGGTCGAGAAGCAGGAACGCGAGCGCAAACTCGCCCGCGAAACAGAGCAGAAGCCGGCCGAGGCCAAGGCGCCGGCCTCCGTCCCCGCAGGGGATACCACGCTGCACAAGCCCAAGGTTGCCCCGGGAACCGAGAAGAAAGGCGCGAAGAAAGCCAAGGAGATCAAGGTCTGGCAGGATGAGGGCGTCAAGCGCCGCACGATCAAGACGCGCGGAGACGTCCAGGGCGCTTCCGGCTGGCATAACCCCAAGGGGGGAAGGCACCGGGGCGCCACCGCGGTGGCGGAGAGCGCGCCGCAATTCACCGCGCCCGCCGAGCCGGTCATGCGCGAGGTCCTGGTGCCGGAGACCATTACCGTTGGCGATCTCGCCCACAAGATGTCGGTCAAGGCGGCCGAAGTGATCAAGGTGCTGATGAAGTTGGGCAACATGGTGACTATCAATCAGGTGCTCGACCAGGACACCGCGATGATCGTCGTCACCGAGATGGGACACACCGCCAAGGCGGCCAGGCTCGACGATCCGGAGTCGCTGCTCGCCGACGCGCCCGACGAGCACCACGAGGCCGAGCTCAAGCCGCGCGCGCCGGTGGTGACCGTCATGGGGCACGTCGACCACGGCAAGACCTCGCTCCTCGACTACATTCGCACGACGAAGGTCGCCTCGGGCGAGGCCGGCGGCATCACCCAGCACATCGGCGCGTATCACGTGCAGACGCCGCGCGGCATGGTCACCTTTCTCGACACGCCCGGCCACGAGGCGTTTACCGCGATGCGCGCGCGCGGCGCCAAGGTCACCGACATCGTGATTCTCGTGGTCGCGGCCGACGACGGCGTCATGCCGCAGACCATCGAGGCCATCCATCACGCCAAGGCGGCCGGGGTGCCGATCGTCGTGGCGATAAACAAGATCGACAAGCACGAGGCCAACCCGGACAAGGTCAAGCAGGAGCTCGTGGCCCAGTCGGTCGTGCCCGAGGAGTACGGCGGCGATTCGCCGTTCGTCCCCGTCTCCGCGAAGACCGGCAAGGGGATCGACGACCTGCTGGAGCAGCTTCTCCTCCAGGCCGACGTGCTGGAGCTGAAAGCCCCGGTGGATGCTCCCGCCAAGGGCGTCGTCATCGAGGCGCGCCTGGACAAGGGCCGGGGCCCGGTTGCCACCGTGTTGGTCCAGTCCGGGACGCTCAGGCGCGGTGATATCGTGCTGGCGGGGAGCTGTTTCGGCCGCGTTCGCGCCATGCTCGATGAGAGCGGCGCCCCCGTTCCCGAGGCGGGACCCTCGATCCCGGTGGAAATCCAGGGTCTGTCGGACGTTCCCGGGGCGGGCGAGGACGTGATGGTCCTCGGCGACGAGCGCAAGGCGCGCGAGATCGCGCTGTTCCGCCAGGGCAAGTTCCGCGACGTGAAGCTCGCGAAAAAGCAGGCGGCCAAGCTCGAAAACCTGTTCGAGAACATGGGCGAGGGCGGGGTGAGAGTGCTCCCGCTGCTCATCAAGGCGGACGTGCAGGGCTCCCAGGAAGCTCTGGTTCACGCGCTCTCCGGGCTCTCGACCAACGAGGTCAAGGTCAACGTGGTGCACGCGGCCGTAGGCGGGATCACCGAGTCCGACGTCAACCTCGCGCTCGCCTCCAAGGCGGTGATCGTCGGGTTCAACACGCGCGCCGATACCACGGCGCGCAAGGCTGCCGAGGCTTCGGGCGTCGATGTGCGCTACTACAACATCATCTACGAGGCGGTCGACGAGGTGAAGGCGGCCCTCTCGGGCATGCTCGCGCCGGAGAAGAAGGAAGCCGTCCTCGGACTGGTAGAAGTGCGCCAGGTGTTCAAGATCTCGAAGGTGGGTGCGGTGGCCGGCTGCTACGTGCTCGAAGGCCTGGTCCGTCGCAACGCCTCGGTCAGGGTGCTGCGCGACAACGTGGTCATCCACACCGGGGACATCGATTCGCTCAAGCGTTTCAAGGACGATGTGCGGGAAGTGAAGGGCGGGTTCGAGTGCGGCATGTCGCTGAAGAACTTCAACGACCTCAAGGTCGGCGACCAGTTCGAGATCTACGAAGTCCAGGAAGTGGCGCGGACACTGTAGCGTCCGCGCCATCCCGAGGAGCGCTTAGCGCGACGAAGGATCCGCTGTAGGATGGCCGATCGCTTCGCTCCCACCTGATGGCCAACCAGCAACGCCTGCGCCGCGTGGCCGATCAGATCCAGCGGGAGCTGTCCGGCCTGCTGCGCGCGGAACTCAAGGACCCGCGAGTCGGGATGATCACCCTGACCGGGGTCGAAGTATCCCCCGACCTGGCGCATGCGAAGGTGTTCTTCACCACGCTCGGCGATGCCGAGGCACTGGTCCGCAGCGAGACCGGACTGAAGCGGGCGGCGGGCTTTCTGCGCTCGGAACTGGGCCACCGCCTGAAGCTGCGCGTGACCCCCGAGCTGCGTTTCGTCTATGACGCCTCGGTCGAGCGCGGCGTGCGCCTTTCCAGGCTGATCGACGACGCGGTCGCAGGAAAGAAGGGCGACTAGAGGCCGGACCATGAACGCGGTCAGCGGCGTGCTGCTCCTCGACAAGCCGTCCGGTCCGAGCTCGAACACCGTATTGCAGAGAGCCAAGCGCCTGCTCGGCGCCGCGCGGGCCGGCCACACGGGAACGCTCGACCCCCTGGCGAGCGGTTTGCTCGTGATCACGGTGGGTGAGGCGACGAAGTTCTCGGGCGTACTGCTGGAAGCGGACAAGGCGTATCGGGCACGCCTCAAGTTCGGCGAGCGCACCTCGACGGGCGATGCGGAAGGGACCGTGCTGTCGCGGTCTGAGGCCGCGGTGTCCGAGAGTGCGCTGCGAGCCGCGCTCGAGCGCTTCCGCGGCGAGATCGAGCAGGTACCGCCGATGTACGCCGCGATCAAGCACGAGGGCCGTCCTCTGTACGTCTACGCGCGCCGCGGCGAGGAAGTGGACCGCGCGCCCAGGCGCGTCGTCATCCGGCGCCTCGATCTGGAGAGCTTTGAAGGAGAAACGGCGAGCCTGTATGTGGAGTGCAGCAAGGGCACTTACATCCGCACCCTCGCGGAGGACATCGGCGCAATGCTCGGCTGTGGCGCGCATCTCGCGGCGCTCGAGCGGCTCGCGGTGGGCTCGTTCACCTTGAAGCAGGCGCTGAAGCTGGAAGATCTCGAAGGTCTTGCACCCGAACACAGGCGGGACCGGTTGCTGCCGCTGCAGGCCTTGCTCCAGTCATGGCCGCGTCTGCGGCTGCCGGTGGAGCTCACGGCCAAGTTCCGCCAAGGACAGGCGGTTCCGGCGGACGCAGTGGACGGAAATGTCGCGGTTTTTGGCGAGGACGAGGTGTTCCTCGGCATCGGCGAAGTCTCTTCCGGAACGCTGCGGCCCAGGCGCCTGCTGGCCTCTTCCCAAGCTGGAAACAGCTTGTGAAAGGCGCTGATTCCAAGGTAAAATGCCCGCCTTTCGCGAAGAGACATATCAGGGCAGAGCATGTCAGTTAGCGTTACGGAGAAGGCGCAGATCGTCCAGCAATACCAGCGTGCCACTGGTGACACCGGTTCCCCGGAAGTCCAGATCGCATTGCTGACGGCCCGGATCAACGGGCTGACCGATCACTTCAAGATGCACGTCAAGGACCACCATTCGCGGCGGGGCCTGCTGAAGCTCGTCAGCCAGCGCCGCAAGATGCTCGACTACCTCAAGCGGAAAGACAACGGGAAGTACCACGAGCTGCTCGAGCAACTTGGCCTTCGCAAGTGATTTCCTCGGCGCCCATTCCGCGCCGGTGCATCTTCATCGAAACAACCCGGGCGCTCGCCCGGGCTCCCTGAACGGATCGAGACCATCATGTCGCTAGTCAAGAAGACTTTTACCTACGGAGCCCACCAAGTCACCCTCGAAACGGGCGAAATCGCGCGACAGGCGCACGGGGCCGTCGTGGTGAGCATGGATGACACGGTGGTGCTGTGCACCGTCGTCGGCGCGAGGCACGCGAAGGCGGGCCAGGATTTTCTGCCGCTGACCTGCGACTACGTCGAGAAGACCTACGCCGCGGGCAAGATCCCCGGCGGCTTCTTCAAGCGTGAAGGCAGACCTTCGGAGAAGGAGACGCTCACCTCCCGCCTGATCGACCGGCCGATCCGCCCTCTGTTTCCGGACGGGTTCTACAACGAGGTGCAGGTGGTGGCCCAGGTGCTGTCGTGCAATCCCGAGGTCGATCCCGACATCCCTGCGCTGATCGGCGCGTCCGCGGCGCTCACTCTCTCCGGTATTCCTTTCAACGGACCGATCGGCGCGGCGCGCGTGGGCCATGTCAACGGCGAATACGTGCTCAACCCCACGGCGACCCAGCTGAAGGAGAGCAAGCTCAATCTCGTGGTGGCCGGCACGCAGCACGCGGTGCTGATGGTGGAATCCGAGGCGGGCGAACTGCCCGAGGACGTGATGCTGGGATCGGTGGTGTTCGGCCACCAGCACATGCAGGCGGCGATTCAGGCGATCCTCGAGCTCGCCGACCAGGCGGCCAAGCCGGCCTGGGACTGGAAGGCCGCGGAGAAGGACCAGACACTGGTTGATCGCATCCGCGAGCTATCGGAAAACGACCTCCGCGCGGCGTTCAAGCTCAGGCAGAAGCAGGCGCGCTCCGAGGCGATCGACGCCATCTGGAAGCGCGTTTTCGAGACGCTCGCAGTCGGCAAGGAAGACGGACTCGAGGCGAACGTCGTCAAGGACATCTGCTTCGCGCTCGAATCGAACATCGTCCGGAATCAGATCCTGGACGGAGAAGCGCGCATCGATGGCCGCGATACGCGCACGGTCCGGCCGATCACGGCGCGCGTGGGGGTTCTGCCGCGCACGCACGGCTCGGCGCTGTTCACCCGCGGCGAAACCCAGGCTCTGGTCGTAGCGACGCTCGGCACCGGTCGCGACGAGCAGATCATCGACGCGCTGATGGGCGAATACAAGGAGCGCTTCATGCTCCATTACAACATGCCACCCTACGCGACCGGCGAGACCGGCCGCATGGGCTCACCCAAGCGCCGCGAGATTGGCCACGGGCGGCTGGCGAAACGCGCGCTCGTCGCCATGCTGCCGGGCCCCGAGGAATTCGCGTATTCCATGCGTGTGGTCTCTGAGATCACCGAATCGAACGGCTCGTCTTCGATGGCTTCGGTGTGCGGCGGCAGTCTCGCGCTCATGGACGCCGGCGTTCCGATGAAAGCGCACGTCGCGGGTATCGCGATGGGGCTGATCAAGGAAGGCAAGCGTTTCGCGGTGCTGACCGACATCCTCGGCGACGAGGATCATCTGGGCGACATGGACTTCAAGGTCGCGGGCACCGAGAACGGCATCACCGCGCTGCAGATGGATATCAAGATCGAAGGGATCACCAAGGAGATCATGCAGATCGCCCTCGCGCAGGCGCGCGAAGGCCGCCTGCACATCCTCGGCTTCATGAGGCAGGCGCTGGAAGGCTCGCGCACGGAGATCTCGACCTTTGCTCCGCGTATCATCAAGATCAAGATCAATCCCGAGAAGATCCGCGACGTCATCGGCAAGGGCGGAGTGGTGATCCGCGGTCTGCAGGAGGAAACCGGAACCACTATCGAAATCTCCGACGACGGCACGATCTCGATCGCCTGCGTCAACTCCGACGGCGGCCTGGCCGCGAAAAAGCGCATCGAGGACATCACGGCGGACGTCGAAGTCGGGCGTGTCTACGATGGCACGGTCCTGAAACTGCTCGACTTCGGTGCCATCGTGCAGTTGCTGCCGGGCAAGGACGGCCTGCTGCACATCTCGCAGATCAGCCACGAGCGGGTCAACAACGTGTCCGATCATCTCAAGGAGGGTCAGCAGGTTAAGGTGAAGGTGCTCGAGGCCGACGAGAAGGGGCGGGTGCGCCTCAGCATGAAAGCGGTGAAAGAAGCTGCCGCCGCGACACAGTCCTAAGGACGCAGCAACAAAAAAAGGGCGCCTCGGCGCCCTTCTTGTTTTCGGGAGGCTTCACTTCCCGCTCTGCTTCTCCCTCTGCTCTTCGAGCGTCTTGCAGTCGATGCACAGCGTCGCCGTCGGCCGCGCCTCCAGGCGCTTCAGGCCGATCTCGATCCCGCAGTTCTCGCAGTAGCCGTAGTCGTCCTTGTCGATGCGGGCGATGGTCTCGTCGATCTTCTTGATGAGCTTGCGCTCGCGATCGCGGTTGCGCAGCTCCAGGGAAATATCGGACTCCTGGCTGGCGCGGTCGTTCGGGTCGGCGAACACGGTCGCGTCGACCTGCATCTCGTGCACGGTGCGGTCGATATCCTCGGACAGCTCGGCCTTCAGCGCCGAGAGCGTCTTCTTGAAATGCACGCGCTGCGCGAGGCTCATGTATTCCTCGCCTTTTTGCGGCAGGTAAGGCGGGAAGCTCTTGGACAGCAACTCCAAAATCGGGGACTCCGCATTGCACTTTCGAGAATTCATTTGATACCAGAAATCCGAAACCCGCAAGCGGTTTCGCACTGCGAATCAGGGCTTGCGGAGCGTTGACCCTGGTCGGCTCCGGGGCGTAATATGCGGCAGCCGCGGGGTGTAGCGCAGCCTGGTAGCGCGCTTGCTTTGGGAGCAAGATGTCGGGAGTTCAAATCTCTCCACCCCGACCATTTTTTTCGCGGCCGGAAGCTGTCGAGGCCGCGGCACGAAGCCTCACCAGTGCCCGTAGCTCAACCTGGATAGAGCACCAGCCTTCTAAGCTGGGGGTTGTGGGTTCGAGTCCCGCCGGGCGCGCCAGTTTTTCCCCGTATCACCCAGCAAAGAAAGGAAGCCTTGAATGATCGAAGTGTATACGTGGCCCACGCCCAACGGGCACAAGATCCACATCATGCTCGAGGAAACCGGGCTCGAGCACCAGATCCGGCCGGTGAACATCCGCACCGGGGAGCAGTTCAGGTCCGATTTTCTCAGGATCAGCCCGAACAACAAGATCCCCGCGATCGTGGACCGTGACGGCCCGGACGGAAAACCGATCTCGGTGTTCGAGTCGGGAGCGATCCTGCTCTACCTCGCGGGCAAGACCGGCAAGCTCCTGCCGCGCGACGACCGCGGCAAGTACGTTGCGCTGCAATGGCTGATGTTCCAGATGGGGTCGATCGGGCCGATGATGGGACAGTCCGGACATTTCCGCAGCAATGCCGTTCCGGAGAAGATCGATTACGCCATCAATCGGTATACGAACGAGGTCCGGCGGCTGCACGGCGTGATGGAGAAGCGTCTTTCGGAGGCCGCCTATTTCGCCGGAGCGGAATATTCGGTCGCCGACATTGCGATCTTTCCGTGGCTGCGCGCCAGCGAGCGAAATGGAATCAGCTGGGCCGAATTCCCGAAGGTGAAAAGCTGGTTCGACCGCATCAACGCCAGGCCCGCGGTGCAGCGCGCGCTCAAAGTGCTGGCCGAGGTGCAGACGACGCCTCCCGGCCAGTACGATCCCAAGGCGCGCGAGATATTGTTCGGGGCGAAGCAATACGAGAAACGCTGAGCGTATCCGGACGTCTGCCTGCCCGCGCCCGATGAGCTTGCGCGACAAACCGATTCACGTCGCCGCGGTGCTGTTGCTGGCCGTCGTGCTTCTCGAGATCGGCAAGCTAAACCAGCTCGAGGGTGTTGACGGCAGGGTGTCCGATTATCTGATGCGCCATCACGCCGGCGGACTGGCGCCGGACCCCGGGATCGTCGTTGTCGACATCGATGAGCCCAGTCTCGCCCGCATGCAGGACGCCGCGGGGAAGTTTCCCTGGCCGCGCTCTGTCTACGCGGATCTGGTACTGGGAATCGAGTCCCAGAAGCCGCAAGCGATCGTCTTCGACATTCTCTTCGCCGAAGAGGACACGCGCGACCGCGAAAGCGACCGCGCCTTCAACCGCGCGCTGAAAGGGCTGAACAACGTTTATTTCCCAACGCAGCACCTCGACGCCGCAGACGACGCGGGAGGGGTTCCCATCGCGCAGGTCGCAGGCGTCCTGGGCTTGGAGCGCGGCGAATCGGCGCAGCCCGACGCGCGCATCCAGTTGCTTCCGCCGCAGGCCGTGGACGAGGAACATTGGCCGCGCTCGGGCGTCATCAACTTCCTCCCGGATTCCGATGGGGTAGGGCGGCGGTACTGGATCGCCAAGCCGGCGCATGGCTGGCGGTTGCCGTCGCTGCCCGCGCGGGTCGCCCGCGGGCTCGGGTTTCCGGTTCCCGACGCCGAGTCTATCGTCCTCAATTGGCGCGGCTCGGAACGCGCGTTCCGGCACGTTTCCTTCGCCGATCTGTACGAGGACTTCGGCCGCAAGAAGCGGACGCGGGCGCCGGACGAGTTGAAGGACAAGATCGTCGTCGTCGGCGCCAGTGCGGCGGGGCTCGGGGATTTCCGCGTCACACCGATCTCCAACGTTTATCCCGGAGTCGAGATCCTCGCGACCGCAATCGACAATCTGAAAAACCGGCGCCCGATGAGGCTGACGCCCGAGTACGCGCGAATGATCCTCGCGGGCGCGCTCCTGGCGCTGGTCTTCGCTGCCTTCCTGTTCCGCCGGAACGCGGTCGAGACAGGCGTGGCTCTGGCCGTCCTTTCGGCGGCGCTGCTGGGCACGGAGTACGCGGTTCTGAACGCGGGCCTCCTTCTGCCGGTGGCCGTGCCGCTGCTGTTCGCGTGGGCCCTCTACCTGTTCGGCTCGATGCTCGCGTACTTGCGTGAAAAGCGGACGCGGGAACAGGCAGTGCGCCTGTTCTCCCGATTTCTCAATCCCGATGTCGTGCGGAAGATCGTCGATCAGGGCGAGACCATCGAGTCTCTCTCCGGAAAGACCCGGCAGATCTCGATCCTGTTTTCCGACATCCGCGGTTTCACGACGCTTTCCGAAACGCGCCCGCCGCAGGAGATCGTGGATCTGCTCAACCGGTACTTCTCGCGCCAGGTGGCGGTCGTGTTCCGGCACGGCGGCACGCTGGACAAGTTCATCGGCGATTGCATCATGGCTTTTTGGGGCGCTCCGCTCGAAGATCCGCGGCACGCGGAGCACGCGGTTGCCGCTGCGCTCGAAATGGAGCAGGTCCTGCTGGCGTTCAAGAAGGAGCTGGAAGAAGCGGCGGGCGACTTCGACGTGGGCATCGGAATCCACTCGGGATCCGCGGTAGTCGGATTCATCGGTGCGGAGCAGAAGCTCGACTACACGGCCATCGGCGATTCGGTGAACCTCGCAAGCCGGATAGAAGGCCTGACCAAGGAGGCGCAATGTCGAATCCTGGTTTCGCGCGAGACCGCGAGCGCGTGCCATAATTCGTTCGCGTTCAGTTCCCGGGGATCCTACAAGGTGAAGGGCCGAACCCAGGAAGTCGAATTGTTCGAACCGAGAGCGAAGTCCGCATGAGGATCTTTTTTGCGGTTCTGGTGTTCGTGCTCGGCGTTGGCCCGGCTATCGCGCAGGAGACCGGTTTTGCTGTCCGGCAGACCGACGTGAAGAAGGAGCCGTTCACGGACGCAGAGACCGTTGGCACGCTGGCGGAGAAGTCGCAGGTCAAGGTGCTCGGCCGCCAGGGCGGGTGGGCGCAGATCGAATCGGGTGCTCTCGCCGGGTGGGTACGCTTGCTCGCGATCCGCATGAATTCGGGACAATCGAGTTTCACTTCGGGCCTGAAATCGCTGTTCAGCGTCGCCCGCACCGGCTCGTCGGGTACGACCGTGACGACCGGGGTGCGCGGCCTGGACAGGGAGCAGATCCAGAACGCGAAGCCCAACCCGGAGGAGCTCAAGAAGCTCGCGGGCTTTACGGCGACCAAGGGAGACGCCGAGCAGTTCGCCGCCGGAAATCCGAAGCTCAAAAACCAGAAAATCGACTATCTGCCGCAACCATGACGCGCATCTTCCCTTTGATGATCGTCCTTGCGCTGGGTGCTTTTCCGGGCGGGGCCGCGGCGCAGTTCAATCTCAACCTCAACCGCATCATCGACACGGGGAAGAACCTGCGTGACGCGACCAAGGACGTCGACGAGAAACAGGAAGCCGAGATCGGGCAGGAGTACGCTGCGGTGCTGGTTGGCGCAGCGCCATTGCTTGCGAACCCCGACGTGGAACGCTACGTCAATCGCGTGGGGCGTTGGCTTTCCCTGAATTCGGAACGTCCGGCCCTCAATTGGCAGTTCGGCGTTCTCGATTCCGGAAACCTCAATGCGTTCTCAACGCCCGGCGGGTATGTTCTGATCACGAAGGGGCTGCTGGAGAGGCTGAAGAACGAGGCCGAGCTTGCCGGTGTGCTCGCCCACGAAATCGCTCACGTCGTGAGGAAGCACCATCTCGCGGCGATGCGCAAGGGCAAGGGCATGGAGGCCGGAGCGAACGTGCTGTCCATGTACCTCGACCAACAGCGAAGTGCCGTCGCGAAGGAGCGCCTCGTGGGTGGCATCAAGGAGGTCATGCTCCGCGGCCTGGACAAGGACGACGAGTTCGAAGCCGACCGCATGGGGGTCGTCATCGCTGCGCGCGCCGGCTACGATCCCTACGGCGTTCCTTCCGTGCTGCAGATGCTGCAAGGCCTCAATCCCAAGGACTCCGAGCTCGCGCTGATGTTCGCCACCCATCCGGACCCGGGCAGCCGGCTGGACGCGCTCGACAAGGCGATGGGGACGCGGCTCGACCGGTTCGCGTCGCAGCCGCAGGCCGCCGAGCGCTACGCACGCGCGATGCAAAGCAGGTGATCCGGGCGTAATCCGCGGCTTGAGGTCCAGGAAAGAGCATGCTGAATATCGCCGAAGTTGACGCACTGGAAATCCTGGTGCTCGTGGATAACGTCACCGACAGTCTGTCCTCCAATCCGCGGGATGTGCTTCCTGAATGGTCGGTACTGTTCACCGGAGGAAAGCTGCGGGTACTGGCCGGGTCGAACATCTGCTGTGCGCATCACGGCCTCTCGCTGCTGCTGACCGCGCGCGTGGGGAGTAGAACGCGCACCTTGTTGTTCGACGCCGGGCCCGCGGCCGCTACGTTCCAGCGGAACAGCGAAATTCTCGGGGTGGACTTCGCGAGCGTGGAGGCCGTCGTGCTTTCGCACGGGCACTGGGATCACGCGGGCGGCCTGCTTGCCGCCGTCGAGTCCATCGCTCGGGTTCGCGGTGACAAGAGCTTCGCCTGCTACGTGCACCCGGGCATGTTCCGGCAACGCGCCACAAAGCGGCCCGATGGGCAGCTGTACGTGAACGAGCTGGTTCCCGACCCGGAGCGACTGTCAAAGGCCGGCGCGGAGGTTCTCATTACCCGCGATCCGCAGAGTGTCGCCGACGGAGCCTTCTATGTCAGCGGCGAGATTCCCCGGGTGACCAGCTACGAGGCCGGCGTACCGAATCACCTCACGCGCAGCGCTGACGGGAAGGCTTGGGAGCCGGATCCCCTAATCATGGACGAGCGATTTGTCTCGGTTAATGTCCGGGGCAAGGGCCAGTTCGTTTTCTCGGCCTGTTCGCACGCAGGGCTGATCAACGTATTGACCCACGCTAGATCTGTGTTCCCCTCGGTTCCCCTTTACGGAGCGATGGGCGGCCTGCATCTCTCCGGGATAAACGAAGCGGTGATCCCGCAGACCGTGGCCGATCTCAAGACGTTCGGCTTGAAGCTATTGGCGCCGGGACATTGCACCGGCTGGAGAGCCTTGAGCCAGATGGCACGGGAATTCGGCAACGAGCTTGTACCGTCCGCGGTCGGAAAGAAGTACCTCGTTTAAGGAGAAATCACCCTGATTACGGCAGCGCAAGCTATCGTTGATTGCCTCCGCCGGGAGCGGGTCGATCACGTCTTCGGTATTCCGGGCACGATGAACCTCCCGATCCTGGACGTGCTTCGCGCGACGCCCGAGATCCGGTTCGTACTCACCCGCCACGAGCAGGGCGCCGCGTTCATGGCCTATGGGTTTGCACGGGCGGTGAACCGCCCGGCGATCGTGACGGCGACCGAAGGCCCGGGCGTGACGAATCTCGTCACGGGCATCGGCGCCGCCTACAAGGGCCACGTTCCGGTCATTAGCATCAGCGGCGCGCAGGAGCTGTGGATCAGGGAGAAGGACGCGAGCCAGGACATCGATCAGGTCACGATGCACCGACCGATCACCAAGTGGGCGTACTCGATCCCATCGCCGAAGAAGGCGCAGGAGGCGGTGCGGCGCGCGTTTCGGATCGCGCTTGCCGAGCCGCTCGGGCCGGTCCACCTCGACGTGTCCCGGGACATCCTACTCGAACAGGTCGAGGCGGAACCCATCTCACCGGAAGCCTACCGGCCGACCTCGATGCCGGCCTGCGCGACAAGCGAACTGGACCGCGTGGCGGAGGAAATCGCGAAGGCCAAGCGTCCTGTCATCCTCGCTGGAGGAGGGGTTTTGCGCGAGGAGGCGCTCCCGGCACTGCAGCGCCTCGCCGAGAGCACCGGAATTCCGGTCGCGACGCTGCAATATCACCCGGACGCGTTTCCGACGACCCACCCGCTCGCGCTCGGGCCGCTCGGGCGCAACGGCTACTCGAGCGCCAATCGCGCCATGCCCCAGGCCGACGTGGTTGTCGCCCTGGGCGCGCACATCGACGTCTTTTCCACCACCTTCAAGTACGGGATCATCAGCCGCGAGGCCAGGCTCATCCATCACAGTACCGTGGGGACCGACATCGGCGTGGTCTTCCCGGTCGCGCAGGCGGTGGTGGGATCGACGCTCTCCTTCATCGAGGGGCTCGCGGAGCGCCTCGGCAAATTGAAGAAAGGATGGATCGATGTCGCCAAGCTAAAGGCGGACTGGGAGACCGAGCGCCAAGGCCTGCTCGACCGCAACGCTCGTCCCATCGTGCCGCCGCTGGTGGCCCACGCCATGCGCCAGGCATTGCCGCCCAACGGAATCATGATCGTCGACGCGGGCAACGCGGGCAAGCATATGCGCGTCTTCATGGACACGCACCAGCCGCACACCTACATGTACAGCGACGATTGGGGGTCGGTGGGCGCGGCATTCCCGATCGCGATGGGCGCCAAGCTCGCGCGCCCGAAGCAGCCGGTGATGGCGGCGGTCGGCGACATGGGAATGATGTGCAACATCGGCGAGCTGGAAACTGCCGTGCGCGAGCGCATTCCGGTGGTGTGCGTGGTCTTCAACGACTTCGGGCTCGGCAACGAGCGCGCGTTCCAGAAGGAGCTGTACGGCGGACGCCTTTTCGGAGTCGACTACGGCGACGTCGACTTCGCCGCCCTCGCGCGCGTATTCGGAGCCCACGGCGAGCGCGCGGTGGAGCCTTCGGAGGTTCTTCCCGCCATCAAGCGGGCGCTGGCCAGCGGCCTGCCTGCGGTCGTCGACGTGGTCATCGACCAGAACACGCTGGCCGCGGTGGTCCACAAGAGCTAGGGCGTTTGGGGTGGCCGATGGGACTCGAACCCACGACAACCGGAATCACAAGGATCGAATCACCAAACTCTCCATCCCGTCACAGCGCGGCGAGATAACGCGCGATGGCGTCGCGTTCGCGCTCGGTCAGCACCTGCATGAATTTCGGCATGTCGAGGTTGTTGGTTCGCTCCTCGGTGGCAAAGGCGCGCATTGCCGCGATCAGGTATTCATAACTGAGCCCGGCCAGCCGCGGTGCCGGCATGCCGCCCTGAAAGTTCGGCTGATGACAGGCCTGGCATTGGGCTATGCCCTTCGGCAACGGCAACTCTGCGGACGGACGCTGCGGCCAGGGCTTGTCCGCGAAGTAGGCCGCGATCCTGCGCAGGTCGCCCTCGGTCAAGTCCTTGGCTATCGGTGACATGATCGCGCTGTTGCGTTCGCCGTTCCGAAAATCGCGCAACTGCTTCATGAGGTAGCTCTGCTGCTGGCCCCAGATGACCGGCATGGTCTTCGGGTCGGCGGGAGTGCCTTTGTCGCCATGGCATGCAGCACAGAGCTGCGCTTTCGCCTCGATTTCATCAGCGGCATGCACTGGCGGGAGGGCGACCACAAAGCCGAACCCCGCTCCAAAAACCACCGAAAAGACGCGTGTGAACATGGCGATATATCCTCCCTCTCGGGCTCAGTGTACGGCAATGACCGCAAGTATATCGAAGCAAAGCCCACCGCCGGGTCAGGCGCGAGTGTCTCTCCACTCGCGGGGCCAAAATGTGGCAGGATGCCGTATCTGTCGACGACCCCAAGCGCATCGAAGGTGAATCGAGCCAATCAGCCATAACGAGTTTTCTTCGGGAGAGCCTTATGCGAGACAAACTGATATGGGCACTTGCCGCTGCCGCTGCGGCGATGGTCTTTCCTCCTGTTATCGACGCCGTCCAGGCCGAAGGGCAATCGGCGCTCACGGGGTTCGTCAGCTCCGAGGCCGAAGGGAAGATGGAGGGCGTCGTCGTCACGGCGCACCGGCCCGGCTCGATCGTCCAGGTCAGCGTGACCACGGACGCGGAGGGCCGCTACAGCTTCCCGCGGAACCGCCTGGAACCGGGCGAATACGCGCTCAGCACCCGCGCGGTCGGATACGACATCGACTCCCCGGCCAAAGCGACCGTGGCGACCGAGAACGTCGCGACGGCCGACATCAAGCTGAAGAAGACCAGGAATCTCGCCGGTCAGCTTACCAATGCCGAGTGGATGATGAGCATCCCCGGCACCGAGGATCAGAAAGCCGCAACCCTCAATTGCGTCGGCTGCCACACGCTGGAGCGCGTCGTACGCTCGACGCACGATTCCGAGGAGTGGACGCGGGTGATCTCCCGCATGATGGGCTACGGCGCCGTAAGCCAGCCGATCAAGCCTCAACCCATGCTGGATCGGAGACGCGCAGGAGCGCCCGAGCAATATCGCAAGCTGGCCGATTATCTCGCGACCATCAACCTGAGCGCAGTCGACCACTGGCCGTACGAGTTGAAGACCCTGCCGCGTCCCAAGGGCCGCGACACCCGCGCGATCGTCACCGAGTACGACGTGGTACGGCCGACGAGCGAGCCGCACGACGTGCTGGTCGATAAGGAGGGCAATGTCTGGTACTCGGATTTCGGCGAGATGTTCATCGGCAAGTTCAATCCGAAGACGCTCAAGCTCGTCGAATATCCGATCAATAAGTTCAAGGACAAGGCACCGACCGGACTGCTGAGCATCGACTTCGATCGCGACGGCAAGCTCTGGTTCGACTCGATGTATCAAGGCTCGCTCGGCCGCCTCGATCCCCAGACGGGCAAGATCGCCTATTACCCGGTGCCGCCGGAATACAACGACGACACCGTGCAGCTGAACTTCACGGGGCTCCGCCACGATGTCGACGGCAAGGTCTGGACCAAGACCGTGGGCACCCAGCACATCTTCCGGCTCGACCTGGCGACCAACAAATGGGAGCGCTTCCACCCGACCGACTACCTGCCGGCGGACAAGGTCAAAGGCGCCAGCATCTACCAGGTCATATCGGATTCCAAAAACAATCTGTGGATGGCCGAATTCACCGAAGGCCATCTCGGGAAGATCGACGCCAAGACGACGAAAGTGACGTGGTACCCGCTGCCTACGGCGCACGCCCGCGCGCGCCGCATGAACATCGATGACCAGGACCGCATCGTCGTGACCGAATATCGCGGCAACAGGGTCACCGTGTTCGACACCAAAGCGGAGAAGTTCACGGTATACGAGTTGCCGGCCCGCACCCATCCGTACCGGGCCAATTTCGACAGGAACGGCGAAATCTGGGCCTCGACGATGCACACCGACCGAGTTGTGCGACTCGATCCCAAGAGCGGCAGCGCGGTGCAATATCTGATGCCGTCCGACACCAACATGCGCACGGTGTTC
>JBGQKQ010000003.1:0-55236 GCA_041499655.1 Gammaproteobacteria bacterium | reverse complement strand
TCGCGCCCTACAAGTACCCGCGCTGGATAGAGTTTCTCCCCGAGCTGCCGAAGACGGCGACGGGAAAAATACAGAGATTCAAGTTGCGGGCCTGAGGGCGCGCCCGACACTCAGTCGTGGAGTCGCTCTTGATCGGCCAGGTTCGCTCATGGGTGGGGAAGGCGAAGCGCATTGTCGTCCTGACGGGTGCGGGCATCTCCACCGATTCGGGGATTCCGGATTTTCGCGGGCCCCAGGGAGTGTGGATCAGGGACCCGCAGGCCGAAAAGCTGTCGGATATCCGCTATTACGTTGCCGACCCCGAGATACGCCGGAAATCCTGGCAATCGCGCCTCGACCATGCCGCCTGGACTGCACGCCCCAACGCAGGCCACGCCGTGATCGCGGAACTCGAGCGTCGCGGCAAGCTCCACGCCCTCATCACCCAGAACATCGACGGGCTCCACCAGAAGGCTGGGAACTCGGCCGAACGCGTGATCGAGGTTCACGGAACCGTCCACTTCGCGGTCTGCCTGTCGTGCGCGTGGAAGGGACCGATGCGGGAGACCCTCGAGCGTGTTCGCCGCGGAGAATCCGATCCGCCCTGCGCGCGCTGCGGCGGGATCCTCAAAAGCGATACCATCTCGTTCGGGCAAGCGCTGGTGCCGGAGGTGATCGATCGCGCGATGAGTGCGGCGGCCGAGTCGGACTTGTTCATCTCGATCGGCACCAGCCTGCAGGTTTATCCGATCGCCGGGGCCGTTCCTGTCGCAAAGAGGGCAGGCGGGCGCGTGGTGATCGTCAATGCGCAGCCGACGCCGTTCGATGGCATTGCCGATGCGGTGTTCCGCAGCGCGATCGGGGAAACCCTGCCGAAAATCCTCGGTGGCGCCGATGCCGCGCCCTCTTGACGCGGGGCACGCTTCGGGTGCCAAATGCGCACCCTACGAGGCACGGGAGAGATGATGGAGGCAGTATCCGAGGAGGCCCCGGACCGACGGCGGGGATTTTGGGAGCGGCTCCTGCCGCTCGGGCACTGGCTCGGCGCGGACGCGGCGGGAGGCATCGAGCTGGGGCAGGCCAAGACGCGCCTGATGTGCACCTTCGTGGGCCTGTGTGGTTTCGGAGTCATAGGATATTTCTCGGGCCTTCCGTTCGGCATCATTGGCACGGGGATCATGTTCCCGCTGTACGCCGTGGCCTACCTAATTCTGGTGCACAGGCGTCCGGTGCCGACGCACGGGAGGCGCGGCTTCGCCGTCGTGGTGGACAACCTCGCCCTCATCTATATCGCATACTTCGGCGGCGCGTTCGCCGCGTACGTGGGCTTCCTGTTCCTCGTGACCATCGGATGGGGACTGCGTTTCGGGCGCCACTACCTGTTTCTTGCCACGGCCATCGCGACCGTCGGCATGGTCGGCAATCTGGCGATGAGCCCGTACTGGCACGAGAACCTGCTCTTTGGCGGTACCATTATCTTCGGTTTGATCGCAAACACGGTCAACGCATCCATCCTCCTGGGCAGGATCTCCGGGGGGAATCGGCAGCTCGCCGAGAAGATCGAAGAGATCTCGCGCCTGGCTTGGCAGGATCAGTTGACCAAGCTTCCCAACCGGCCGTATTTCCGTGATCGACTGGGACAGATGCTCGCGACGGCGGCGCGAAGCGGGCGCCAGGTCGCGCTGCTCCTTTTCGACATCGACGGGTTCAAGGCCGTGAATGACACGCTGGGACACGAAGCAGGGGATCGGCTGCTGCGCGAGATCGCCGATCGGGTCGGGCGCCGGGTCCGCCAGGCGGATACCTTTGCGCGAGTCGGCGGCGACGAGTTCGTGATTCTCATGGACATCGCTCACGACAAGTCCGACGCGGTTCCGGTGGCCGAGGCGGTCGTGGCGGAGATCGCCGAGATCGGGATGTTCGCGGAGCAGGGGCTCCGCGTCGGAGCGAGCGTCGGTATCGCGTGCAGCGGGAGCGTGGCCAGCCGAGAGCGGGTCGCCGACGAACTCCTGATACTGGCCGATCGCACCATGTACGCGGCAAAGCGAGCCGGGAAGGGCCGCTACAAGTTCGCCGACGAGGGTAGTTGATCCGGCGCATGGCGATTCCGAATCTGAGCACGCATGTGAGTTCATCCGCGATCCTCCCGCCGGCGAGCGTCGGCTTCGTCGGCCTGGGAAAGATGGGGTACCCGATGGTTCGCCATCTCTCCCGCGCCGGGTACCGCATCCTCGCGCATGACCTCGACGCGGAGGCCCTGCGGCGCGCGCGCGAAACGACCGGCGCGGAAGCGCTGGGCTCACTGAGAGAGATCGGGAAGCGCTGCCAGGCGGTGATCACGATGCTCCCCGACGGGAGCGCGGTGCGCACGGCGGCCTTGGGCCGGGACGGATCCGAGGAAGGCCTGCTCGCCGGGCTCGCTTCCGGCAGCGTCTTCGTCGACATGAGCTCGTCATCGCCGGTGGGCACGCGGGAGCTCGGCGCACGCCTGGCCGAGCGCGGCGTAGAGATGATCGACGCGCCCGTATCGGGGGGCGTGAGGAAGGCCGAGGACGCGACGCTCTCGATCATGGTGGGCGGCGGCGAGGGGACCATCGCGCGCTGCAGGCCGATGCTCGAGGCCATGGGAAAACAGATCTTCCACACCGGTCCGCTCGGCTCCGGGCACGCGATGAAGGCGCTCAACAACTATGTATCGGCTGCGGGGCTGGTCGCCGCAACGGAAGCGGTGCTCGCGGCGGGACGCTTCGGCCTCGATCAGGCAAAGGTCGTCGATATGCTCAACGCGTCGACCGGGATGAACAACTCGACCCTCAACAAGTTTCATCGGTTCATTCTGTCGCGCACGTTCGACTCGGGATTTTCGCTCGACTTGATGGTCAAGGACCTGAAGACGGCGCTCGAGGTCGCGCGGTCGACCGGGTCGCCCGCGCCTTTTGCCGAGGCGTGCGTCGAGGCCTGGAGCGAGGCGCAGGCGGTGCTCGGTCCCGGCTTGGACCACACGGCCGTGGTGCGCTACTGGGAAGGGCTTGCAGGGACCGAGCTCGGCAAGAAATAGTCTCGCCTCTTGACGCAGGCGGGCGAGGGCCGCAAGCTACGAAGCCCGATACTGGAACCTGCGAATGGCGACCTCCGATCCCAAATCGCCCGAGCTGAAGCTCGATCCGGACAAGCTCTACCTTGAGGAGGTCCTGACCGACCGCCGCATCGGAACGCTGCGCAGGCTCACTCCCGTCACCCGAAACGGAACGCCGGACGCGACGCGTGCCGTCACCTATGTAGGCGAGACGCAGATACTGACGCCCGCCGGCTCGATTCCCATCGCGTTCGAGATCGAGGCGGCGTCGCTCGGGGAGGCCGCGGAGAAATTCGGAACGCTCGCCAAGGACGCAATCGACCGCACCGTGCGCGAGTTGCAGGAACTGCGTCGTCAGGCAAGCTCTTCGATCGTGGTTCCTCAGGGTCCGCTCGGCGGCGGAGGCGGCAAGATACAGCTTCCCTGACCCGAGCCCGCGGGCTACTTGATCAGGCCGCCCTTGGCGGCGATCTCGGAAACGCGCCGGTGCTCGTCGCGGATCTCGGCGAGGAGCTTCTCCGGCGGGGAATAGTCCATCAGCATTCCGAGCGGCTTGAGCTTCGTGCCTATGGCCGGGGACTTGATGGCGCGCTCGAGCGCGGGCACCAGTGCCCGGGTGACCTCCGAGGGCACCCCGGCGGGCGCGAAAAACGCGACCCAGATTCCGAAGAGGCCCTCCGAATAGCCTAGATCGGCGAGCGTCGGGATGTCCGGGAAGTCCGGATACTTGCTGGATATGACGATGCCTCGCAGTGTGCCGGTCCTCAGATGGCCGGTCATGGTCCCCAGGGCAAGCACGACGCCCTCCACATGCCCGCCGAGCAGCGCCGTGACACCGGGCGAGGCCCCGGTGAAGGGCACGGGGACGAGGCCCGCGCCGGTGAGCGAGTTGATGGTGCGAACGCAGAACTCACCCACCGAGCCGGCGCCCGCGGTGCCGATGCGCACGCCTCCGGGGTTTTTCTTCGCATAGTCCACCAGCTCGACGAACGTCCTGTAAGGCGCGTCGCCGCGCACCGCGAGGATGCTCGGTGAGCGCATCGCGAGACCCAGGGGCGTGAGGTCGGTCAGCGGGTTGTAGCTCGCGGTCTTGGGATCGAGGATCGACCTGAAAACGAGCGACGCATTGTTAGTCAGGATAATGGTGTACCCATCGGGCTTGGCCTTCACGACGGTTTCGGTGCCGACGGCGCCTCCCGCGCCGGGCCGGTTGACCGGGATGATGGATACCTTGAGCTCTCGCGAGAGCTCATCGGCGATCGCGCGCGCCGATGTGTCGGTCGCGTCACCGGGCGCGAGCGGGATGACCAGCGTTACTGCGCCCCTCGGATAATCCTGGGCATGAAGCGGGATCGCGGCGGCGAGCAGCAAAACAGCGCAGAAGCGGGACAATCTCGCTCTCCTCCTCGTCGAAGAAAACGCCGGGAACGAACACCCGGCGTTGGATGATTCTATCTCATCAAAACGTCGTCTGGGTCTGCACCAGAAATTGCACCCTCTTGATGTTCGGATCGCGGTTCAGCGGGAAGGCGAGATCCAAGTGGAGCACGTTCCCGAAGGCCGAACGCGCGCTCAGGAGGCGCAGGCCGAGCCCCACGTCACTGAGCCAGCCGGTGTGCTCGGTGTTGGCGCTGAGGCCGCCCCATGCGCGGCCGAAGTCGTAGAACACGGCACCTCCCACTCGGATCAGCTGGAAGGGATACCAGTCCGTATAAACGCGGTCTTCTACGTTAACGACCACGCGGTTGTCCCCGCTCTGATAGTTGCGGGGATAGCCCCGCAGGCCGGTGTCGCCTCCCACGACGAGCTGCGAGGAGGCCGTGGCGTCCCTCAGGACGTCGCCGGCGAGAGAATAGTAGATCAGCGTGCGACTATCCGGGCGGCTGTAGAATTTGACCGACCCGCCGGTCGCCTGTTTGTCGAGAGGGCCATAGCCCCACTGACCGGTGCTCGAGACCGAAGCAAGCAGGATTCCCCCTTTGGGGGTCCGGTAGCCATCGCTTGCGTTGGCGCTGTAGAGCCATAGTTCCTGCGTCGAACCCAGCGCCGCCAGGGAGCGGCCGAGCTGCACGCTCGACTGGAGTCCGATCACGAAATATTCGGCGCGCTCGATCAGGTCCAGGTTCTTGTACTTCTCGTAAGCGTCCTGTACGACGTCGTAACGGAAGTAGGGCGTGGCCAAGGTCTGGTCCGGGGGCAATTGCGAGGGAGCCTGAAGACCCTCTTCGGTGCTGTACGTATGCTTCTGATAGTTGAAACCGACCGAGTAGCGCTGAACCCACTTGCCGACGCGGCCTTCCGACCAGCCGCCGAAGGTGTCGACTGTATCCTGCCGATGGCGGAATTGCGCCTGGGTGCTGCCGTTTTCGAAAAGGGAATCGATGCGAGTGTCCTGTACTGTCTTGACCCCGGCCGCCCAGCGCGTATCCAGGGCGTAGAACGGCCGGTTAACCGATATCGTCCGGTTTTCGCCGTCGCTCAACTGGGACAGTGAGTAGTTGATGGCCGTCCAGCCGTCGAACGCGTGCGGGTCCGACACCTGGTACACGGTTCCTGTGCGATCGGGATCGGAGACGCGGTTGACCCCGACCAGGATGCCGCTGCCCAGCGCGTTCGCCTCCGTAAACCCTACGTTGGTCCTGTTGGAGCCCCCGCTGCGGCTTGCGCTCAGCCCCGGCTGCAGCGACCAGGTATCGCGCGTTCTCACCTCGACGTCGACGACCCCGCCATGATAGGCCACGGGGACGATGCTGACGTCGTACAGGAATCTGTTCGACCGCAGCAGGCGCTCGGTTTCCTCCATCACGTGGACCGACACGTGCTCGCCGGTTTTGAAGAGGAGTTTGTCCTGGATGACGCTGGGCCAGGTCTGAATGTGAATGGCGTTGGCGGCGCGATAGAGGACACCGTTCTCGCGCTCATTCTCCAGGTCGAAAATATTTCGAGTGACGACCCGGATCTCTCCGATCACTGCGCCGGCTGCCTCGAGCTCTCCGAACGAAGGGATCCTTGCTGCCGTGGCCGGTGCGGCAGCGGGGAGTGGCGGAGGCTTTTCCTCGGGCGGACTTTCCTGAGCGGCCGCAGGTCCGAACGTGCCAATGGCAAGCGCAAGACAACTCAGTAAAGGCGCAAGGCGGAGGCGGAGCAGATGCCCGGCGGTCCAAGCCGCGGAATTCGGTCGAGCGTATTGATCTGACACGCCCGATTGTGCTGGCGACGAAATGGTGCGTCAAATCTCTGTTGCGGAGGAGAATCTCATGATGATGAGAACTATTTCCAGCACGCAGATCTCAGAAAGCCGATCGTCTGCTGTGGTCTGTTCAGACGAACTCGCGCGCGGAGATCGCGCAGGCCTTTCCGGAGTATCTGGTCGAGGCAGGCTGCTCGTCTAGAGCGGTCGGTCGAACACTTCGTAGCCCAGCTGCCTGCATTGGGCGTGCGCGTAACGGAGTCCGGCAGCCCGCTCCAGGCCGCCGCCGTCGGCCGCGACGACTTTCCCTTCAAGTATATATACCACCATGGGATAGGCGCCCGGGTACACGCCGCGTTGATCACGGTCGTTGATTGTCACGCACACCGCCCAGCCGTGTTTCCGCTCGCGCGAGAGGGTATCTCTCTGGTAGAGAGGCGCGGGTCCGGCTCTGAATTCGATGAGGGCGTAGTCGGGCTCGCTGAGCCGCGTTCTCAGGTAGCCGCGGACGATGCTTTCGTAGTCTTCCGGCCGCGGACCGTAGTCGAGCGCGGCGATCTGCTCGCTGGACAGCGGCGTCGATTGGCACCCTGCAAGAATGGCAATAGTAATCGACGCCAGTGCGAACTGCTTCATGGCGCAGCGGGAGCCGCTCAGGGCGTAACGAAAGGCGCGCCCAGCTCGTTGCACCCGGTACGCGCGTAGCGCCAGCCGATGACGTTGTCGTCCGACCCGCCGTTCACCGCGATGATCTTTCCGTCCCGGATGAAGAACACCATCGGGTACGGTCCGTCGTACGCCCCCTTGGTGTTCTTGTCGTTGATCCACACGCACACGCCCCAACCGTATTGGAGCGAGCGCAGGGCCGTGTCCTGCTGAAAGAGCTCTCGGGGACCCGCCTTGAACTCGATGATCGCGCCGCCGGGATCGAGCAGCTTGGGCCAAAGATAGTCCCGGACGAGCTTCTCGTAGTTCTCGGGACGCGGACCGTAGTTGTAGGTGGCCATCTCCGCCTGGGTCGGTGGGCTCTTGCATCCGGCGGCAAGGACCGCCACGACGCCGAGAACCGCAAGCATCGTCCACGATCGCCGCATGAGCCTTCCTTCGCCCGGTCGCATCGACCTACTTCGGCTGGGCGACTGTGCGCAGGTACGGTTTGAGCGTCTTGAAGCCGTGCGGATACTTCTTCTTCGCATCCTCATCGGATATCGAGGTCGGGATGATCACGTCCTGGCCCGGTTTCCAGTTCACCGGCGTCGCGACCGAGTGCTTGGCGTTCAGCTGGAGCGAGTCGAGCAGGCGCAGGACCTCGTCGAAATTGCGGCCCGCGCTCATGGGGTAGATCAGCATCGCCTTGACTTTCTTGTCGGGTCCGATCATGAACACCGAACGTATGGTCGCGTTATCCGCGGCGGTCCGCTTGCCACCGCTCGCGTTGGGGTGAATCATGTCGTAGAGCTTCGCGACGTTCAGGTCGGCGTCGCCGATCATGGGGTAGTTGACCGCGGTTCCCTGTGTTTCCTTGATGTCGCCGACCCAACGCTGGTGGTCGCTCACCGGGTCGATCGAGAGCCCGATGATCTTGGTGTTGCGCTTGTCGAACTCGGGCTTGAGCTTGGCCATGTATCCCAGCTCGGTGGTGCACACGGGCGTGAAGTCCTTGGGGTGCGAGAACAGGATCGCCCATTTGTCGCCGATCCATTCATGGAACCGGATCTTGCCTTCGGTGGTTTCCGCCGTGAAGTCCGGCGCTTCGTCTCCGATGCGAACTGCCATTGTTGCCTCCGTTGTGGTGGCGGGCCGGCGCGCCGCCGACCGCGGCGCGTGTCCGACCCGGAGTTTGAGAATTCCCGCTGAAATGTTTCGGGACAAAAAAATTATACTCCGCCCGCTGGCACGATGATATTCGAAACTAATAGGAGCGTCGGAAGGAGGGCTTTGGGAGAATCGCCCGTTTCGCCCTCCCTGTGTAGAATTTCCTCCTCGCCGCCCGGGGGCGCTGCCTAGCATGGCGGGCACGACGCGTTGCGGCGCAAAGAGGGAGGTCAAGTGGCGACAAACGAAGTGGGCAAGCCCGAACGCTCCCCGACCGTGATCCTGTTCGCCGAAATGCGCGGATTCACGGGCATGTCGGACATGCTCGATCCTGGGGTGGTGATCGCGAGAGTCGGGGAATTTGTTTCTCTCGTCTGGCAGGCCGTGGAGGAGCACGAGGGAGCCGTCGCGGACATCCTCAGCGATACCATGATGGCGACTTTCACCGGACAGGACGACGCTCAGCACGCGATCGCGGCTGCGGAGGAAATCCAGGCCAGGTTCGCAACCTTGTCCGAAGCGTGGCACCGCGATTTCGGCATCCGTGCGGCGGTTGCGATGGGGCTGCATTGCGGGGACGCCGTCGTGGGATTCGCCGAAAAGAGCCCCACGCCCGAGCAATTGTTCGTTTTCGGCGACTGCGTGAGCATCGCCAACCGGCTGCTCCATCGCGCCCGCGCGGGGGAGTTCGTTCTCTCCGAGACCCTCATGGACCTCGCCGCGGAGATGGGCGTCACGCTCGAGGCCGAGGAGCTGCCGCCACTGGAAATTCCACGGCGCGATCCCATCAAGCTATACGGGGTGCTGCTCGACACCCGGCTGGACTTTACTCACTGAGCGTCCGGACAGTTTTGTCCGCCCGATTCAGGCCGATCATCCGTGCGCTCGTCTCGGCGTCCTGGGACGGAGAGTGGAAACCGAGGCGGGTTCGCGCGAGAAAATCCTGACCTGGTTGCGCCCCCGCCCCTTGGCCTGATACAGGGCCTGGTCGGCAGCGCGGAGCAGAGCGTCGGGCTCCACCGCTCCCTCGGGGAAGATCGCAACGCCGAGGGAGGCGGTCACGCCCATGAGATAGCCGCTTTCCTCGCGCACTGCCATGCAGATCGCTTCGGCCCGGCTGCGGGCGCTCTGCAGCGTGGCGTTGGGCAGCACGAGCGTGAACTCCTCACCGCCAAAGCGGCAGGCGATATCGCTGCCTCGGATGTGCCGCTTCAGCAGGGCGGCCACTTGCACCAGGACCTCGTCGCCCGCGCTGTGGCCCGCGGTGTCGTTCACCCGCTTGAAGTGATCGAGATCGATCATGATCACCGCGACACGGATTGCCTCGCGCTTGGCGCGCACCAGCTCGCGGGAAAGGTAGTCGTGCAGGAAGCGGCGATTGTACAGATTGGTGAGCGGATCGCGGATTGCTTCTTCCCTCAGGGTCTTCAAGGCCTGCGCAAGCGCCTCGATGGCGCGGCTGCGCTCGCCGACGACGGCGTTGAGCACCAGGCCGGTGATCACCACGGTGCTCGTGAACGCGAGCAGCAGCAACGGCATCGCGCCGGGAAGTACGGACGCAAAGGGCCCGCGGCCCTCGAACGTATGCCACACGGCGATGGCGCAGACCAGGGCGTTCAGCGTGGCGACTTCTCGCTGCGCAAAACGCAGTGCCGCCCAGATCACAAAGGGCAGGATCACGAACGTCAGCGGCAAGGACGGCAGGTAAGCCGGCAGGCCGTCGCTGAAAATCGCCTGGGTCGCGGCGAGAGTGGGAACTGCAAGGCACAGCATCTCCAGGGTTTTCCTGCGCGACCCCTCCGCGCTGCTGACCGACCAGTTGAGGATCAGAGGCGCGACGATGATGATGCCCATCGCGTCGGCTTGCCACCGGGTCCACCAAGTCCAGGCGAGCGCCTGCGGAGCAGGCGAATGAGGCCAGGCTAGCTGGGCCGTGGCCACCGTGGCAGCGATCGCGGAACTCAGTGCCGCGATGGCGACGAATTCCACCACGTCTTCGCCACGCTCGAAACTGCGAGGCAGACCGATGCAGCGCCGCACGAGAACCGCCGCAACCAATGCCTCGAGGGTACTGCCGGCGCCCATCAGCGCCGCGTCGACCAGTGAAGGCTGTACCGTGATAGCGGCGAGCGCTGCCCCGAGCCATACGCCGGGCCACATGCGGTACCCGAGGAGCAGCAGACCGGCCAGCGCGATACCCGAGGCCGGCCACACGGTTGCCGTAAGGCCGGTAGCCTCCCCCGTCCACAGAGCGAGCGTGGCTGCGGCAAAATAGGCAGCGGCGAGAACGAACAGCCGAGAAGCGTAAAACACAGAACCCTCGGAGCCGATCGGCCGTCCCGGTACTACTGCGTCCACTTTTTCACCTTTGCTCTCTTGAATAATCAGGAGATTACAATCGATTCTTACGGTGCGATATTAGGCTCGGCGGTAGGGTTGGACAAGGTTCACACGGAGCAGTTCGTGACATATGACGCGGTCATATGCGGATAGGTGTGAAATATGACAGGGGCATAACATGCGCATCGCCGTGATCGGTGCCGGGGCGGCCGGCCTGCTGTTCTCTCTCCTCATCAGGCGGCGTTTCCCGGCGTGGGAAGTGGAAACCTTCGAGCAGAATCCCGAGGGCGCGACCTACGGCTTCGGAGTGGTGTTTTCCGACGGGGCGCTCGCGTTTCTCGAGCGGGACGAGCCCGAGCTTTCGCACATCCTCGAGGCGGCCATGGAGCGCTGGCCGATGCAACGGCTCGTACATCGCGGCGAGCCCGTCGAAGTGGACGGGAACGGGTTCTCGGCGATCGGGCGCCTCGCGCTCCAGGAGGTCCTGCAGGGTATGTGCCGTCGGATTGGCGTGAAGATCAGGTACAGCCGGGCGATCTCCTCGCTCGATGACCTTCCCGGAGCCGATCTCGTGGTAGGAGCCGACGGCTCGAACTCGCTGGTGCGCAACGCGCTCGCCGCGCAGTTCGTGCCGAACGTCGAGGTGCTCACCAACTGTTTCGCGTGGTACGGCACGGCGCAGCCGTTCGACTGCCTCACTCTCACGTTCCGCGAAGGCGGGCACGGAGCCTTCGTCGCGCACCACTACCGCCATGCGGCGTCGATGAGCACCTTCGTGGTCGAGTGCGACGGCGCGACGTGGAGGAGAGCGGGGCTGGACCGCATGAGCGACGCCGAGTCGCGGGCCTACTGCGAGGGCGTGTTCGCGCCCGACCTCGGAGGACACGCTCTCGAGTCGAACAAGTCCGTATGGCGGCAGTTTCCGCTGGTCCGGAACGGGCGCTGGATCGCGCGACGCTCGCCCTCGGGCTACGCGGTGCTGCTCGGCGACGCGCTGCGCACGGTGCACTTCTCGATCGGCTCCGGCACGCGGCTTGCGTTCGAGGACGCGATCGCGCTGGAGCGCGCTTTCGCGGAACACGGTGAGGATGTGCCGCTCGCGCTCGAATGCTTCGAACGCGAGCGCCGACCGGTGGTGGAGAAACTCCTCACCGCGGCGAACGCCAGTTCCTACTGGTACGAGAAATTTCCGGAGAAGATGAAACTCAAACCATGGCAGCTGGCGTACGACTACATGACGAGGAGCGGGCGCATGACCGAGGAACGCCTGCGGGGACTGGCGCCGAAATTCATGGATCGCATCGATGCGGAGCGGGGCAGAAACTGAGACACGGCATGCTACACTCGCCGCTGATACGGGACATCAAGAAGAATGGATTTGGCCACGAAGGAGCCGTTGTCGGACGGCGCCATCAGCGATCTGCAAAGGCATCTGCGGGACGGGAGTTTCGTGGTCACCGCCGAGCTTTCCCCTCCGGTCTCGACCGATCCCGCGGATTTCATCGAGAGGGCGCTCGCATTGCGGGGCCTGGTCACGGCGATCAACGTGACCGACGGAGCCGGATCGAGAGCCCACATGTCGAGCCTCGCCGCGGCGCATTTTCTGGTGCGCAACGGGGTCGAGCCGATCCTCCAGATGACCTGCCGCGACCGCAACCGGATCGCCTTGCAGGCGGAGCTGCTCGGGGCTGCCGCGCTCGGCATTTGCAACATTCTCGCGCTGCGCGGAGATGACCCGAAGCTCGGCGATCAGCCGGAGGCCAAGGCGGTTTTCGATCTCGATACCACGGCCCTGCTCGCGACTGCGCAGCAAATGCGCTCGGAGGGCCGACTACCCTCGGGTACCGAGATCAACGGACCTGTGCGGCTGGTGCTGGGCGCGGCGGAGCTGCCTGTCGATCCTCCCGCTGGCTGGCACCCCAGCGGGCTGCTCGCGAAGATGCAGGCAGGCGCCGAGTTCATCCAGACGCAGTTCTGCATGGATGCGGACGTGGTGCGGCGCTATGCCGCGCGGCTGCTCGACCTGGGGGTGGCGCAAAGACTGCCGATCCTGATCGGCATTGCTCCGATTCCCTCGGCGCGCTCGGCGCGCTGGATGAAGGAGAAGCTCTACGGAGCGATCATCCCGGAAGGGGTTGTTGAGCGGCTCGAGCGTACCGCCGATCCCAAGGCCGAAGGCAAGAAAATCTGCGTCGAGCTCCTGCAGCAGCTTGTGCAGATCCCGGGTGTCGCCGGCGCGCACGTGATGGCGCCCGCCTTTCATTCGGCGATCGGGCCGGTTGTCGAGGCCTCCGGCGTCCTGGGCGCAAAGCGCGCCGGGGCCAGGCACGGCTAGGCGGCTGCCGGAGGACCAACGTGGTGTTCAGCCAGCGCTTCGTGGACATCGATGGCTGCAAGCTGAACCTGCGCCGCGGCGGCTCGGGCGAGCCGCTCCTCTATCTGCACGGGGCGAGCGGGGCGCCGGCCGTGATGCCTTTCATGGAAAGGCTCGCGCGCCGCTTCGATGTGCTTGTTCCCGAGCACCCGGGCTTCGGACTGTCGGATGAGCCGGCATGGCTGGAGAACATCCACGATCTCGCCTACTTCTATCTGGATCTGCTGCGCGCCCTCGACCTGAAAGACGTGCACGTGGTTGGCAGCTCCCTCGGCGGATGGCTGGCGCTGGAGATGGCGGTGCGCGACACTTCGCGCATCGGTTCGCTCGTGCTGGTGGGTCCCGCCGGTATCTCCGTCCCCGGAATCCAGCCGGGCGATATTTTCCTCTGGTCTCCGGAGCAAGTCGTGCGCAACCTGTTCTTCGACCAGACGCTCGCGGAGCAAAGACTGGCCGAGCCGATGACGCCGGAGCTCCTCGACATGGCGCTCAAGAACCGCCACACCGTTGCACGGCTCGGCTGGGAGCCGCGGCTGCACGATCCGTTCCTGCCCAAGTGGCTGCACCGCATCGACGTCCCGGTGAAAATCGTGTGGGGAGAGGAAGACAGGATCCTGCCGGTCGCCTACGCGCGCGAGTTTGGGAAGCTGATCCCCAAGGCGCAGGTCGAGATCGTCCCGCGCTGCGGGCACCTGCCGCAGGCAGAAAAGCCGGATCTGTTCTGCGATATCGTGTTCCGCTTTACCGGCGCGAAGGGGTGAGCTTGGAAATCGTCCTGTTCCACCTGATGCCGTACGCCGACCTCGACCTGAAGGTCGGGCGCGATCACGGAACGGTGTGGGTGACGCTCCCCAACTCGAACTTCGACCCGATCAAGGGCCACCAGCTCTACAACCGCTACCTGGACGAACTCGAATACGGCGAGGAGCTCGGGTTCGACGCGATTGCGGTAAACGAGCATCATCAGACGGCTTATGGGCTGATGCCGTCGCCCATCGTCACCGCATCCGCGCTCGCGCGGCGCACGAAACGCGTGAAGATCGCGATTCTCGGCAGTGCGCTGCCGTTGCGCGAGCATCCGCTGACCGTGGCCGAGGAGCACGCGATGATCGACGTGATCTCGGGCGGTCGGCTGATCTCCGGTTTCGTTCGTGGTATCGGCGCCGAGTACCACACCTTCGGCGTGAATCCGACTTTCTCGCACGACCGTTTCCACGAGGCGCACGACCTGATCGTGCGTGCCTGGACGGAGGTGGGCCCGTTCGCCTTCCAGGGCCGGCACTACAACGTCCAGTACGTCAATCTCTGGCCGCGGCCGTTCCAGAAGCCGCATCCGCCGATATGGATTCCATCGCAGGGAAGCAAGGAAACAATCGACTGGGCCGCGCATCCCGACCGCAGGTACACGTACCTGCAGACCTTCAGCCCGGCGAAAGTCGTGCAGCGATATCTGAAACTGTATCGCGACACCTGCAAGGCCTTCGGCTACGAGGCGGAGGACCGGCAGCTCGGCTGGGCGGTTCCGGTCTACGTGGCGAAAACCGATGACGCGGCGCGCAGCGAGGCCAGGCCGCATTTCGAGGCGTTCCGCAACGTGTTCGTAAAAATGCCGATCGAGATGCTTTTGCCGCCGGGATATACATCGCGCGAGTCGCTCAAGAACGTGATGAAGGCGAAGGCAGAGATGTTCGGCGACATTACCATCGAGAAGGCGATCGATCTCGGCTTGTTCGTGTGCGGCAGCCCGGCGACGGTCCGGAGCGCGTTCGAGAACTACTGGAAGGACATGCGCTTCGGCAATCTGCTCGTGCTGTGCCAGTTCGGCACGCTGCCCGCGGATCTCACGCGCACGAACATGGAGCTGTTCGCGCGGGAAGTGATGCCTGCCGTGAGGAAACTGGCTTCGAATCCCGTACCCGCCTAAGGTCGCATTACGGCGACCCCGTCGTCCCGACTGCGACCACGCTACGCAGGCGCCTCGCCCCTCGCCCTGAACTCATAGACAAGCAGCGCGACGCCGAGCACGGCACCCAGGACGTTCAGCCAGGCGTTGACGGTGGAAGCCTGGAACGGCATCAGGAGCAGGATCCCCGCCACACCGAATGCGACCCGCATCGGCGGGCCCATCACCCTCATGGCATAGCCGGTGAAGGCGGCGCACACGAACCAGATGCCGGCGATCGACAGGATCATCACCAGCCCGATCTCGAGCGCGTTGCCCCGCATGATGAGGGCCGGCGAGTAGACGAAGAGGAAGGGCACGATGTAGGAGGCCCAGCCGAAGCGCATCGCGGTCCAGCCCGCAGCCATGGGATCGGTCTTCGCGATCGTGGCGGCGACGAAAGCGGCGGTGGCGATGGGCGGCGTGATGAGCGACATGATGCCGAAGTACAGGATGAACAGATGCGCCGCCATGGCCGGCACGCCCACCTTGACGAGCGCGGGCGCGACCAGGATGGCGAGCATCACGTACACCGCGAGCGTCGGCAGGCCCAGGCCGAGCACGATGTTGGTGATCGCGCAGATGATCAGCAGAAGGAGCAGGTTTTCCGCGCCCAGGTTGACGAGGTAGGCGGTGAGCGCGAACGACAGCCCGCCGATCTGGAACAGGCCGAGCACGTAGCCGCCGATGGCGCTGATGACGACGATCTCGCACACGCCGATGCCGGTCTCGATGACCGCGCTCCAGATGTCGCTGAGCTTCATGCGCGTGCCGCGATAGCCGATGGCGAGGCCGAGCGCGATGATGATCGCGGAGGCCAGCGTCGCGGCGGGCTCGGGTTCCCAGTTCAGCCAGAACATCGCGCCGACGATGGCGGCGAACGGCGCGAGGAAGATCCAGCCGGTCCTGAGCACCGGACCCATGCGCGGGATCTCGCTGCGGTCGACCCTGCCGATGCCGTAGCGCGCGGTCTCCAGGTCGCACTGAATGAACAGCGCCGTGTAGTAGAGGATCGACGGCAGCAGGGCGGCGAGCGCCACCTCGCGGTAGGGCACCTGCAGGAAGTCCGCCATGACGAAGGCCACCGCGCCCATCACCGGCGGCATCATCTGCGCGCCGTTGGCGGCGCAGGCCTCGATGGCCGCGGCGAGGCGCGCCGGAATACCCGACCTTTTCATGAGCGGGATGGTGACCACGCCGACGGCGAGCGCGCTCGCCGCGGCGATGCCCGAGATGCTGCCGAAGAGGCTCGACGCGACCACCGAAATCTTGGCGGCGCCGCCGCGATATCGCCCCATCAGACCGAGCGCGAAGTCGTTGAAGAAACCCGAGCCGCCGGAGCGCGCGAGGAGCTGGCCCATCAGCACGAAGGCCACGACGATAGTGCAGGCGATCTCGAGCACGAGCCCGAGCAGCCCGTTGTTGTCGAAGCTGAGATAAATAGCGAGCGTGCGAGCCTCGACCTTGTGCGTCTGCAACTGTCCGGGGACGAGATGCCCGATGAGCACCCACACCACCAGGACGAAGGTGATGATGATCAGCGAATACCCGGAAGTACGGCGCGTCCCCTCCAGCGTCAGGAAGGCGAGTCCCGCCGCGAGGAACAACAGTTCGAAGGTGACCGTTCCCGCCTGGGCCGTCAGGCGGGGAAAGGTTACCGCCACATACAGGCCGACGGCGAGCCCGGCGGCGGCGAACAGCCAGTCGTACCAAGGGATCTCAGCGCGCGGGGCGCCGCGCTCCGCGGGAAAGCTGATGAAGAGCAACGCAAGGCACACGCCGTAGATAGCGGCGAGGAACTGCTCCGGGAAGAGCACCAGGCCCGCGGCACGGACCAAACCAACGCTGTAGGCCAGCGACCCGAGCGTCAGCAGCGCCGCGAGCGCGGCCTGGGCAAAGCGGCCGGCGGCGGATCGCGGCGGCGCTGCGGCCGAAAGCTCCTCCATGCTGGGTCTAGCGGCCGCTCATTTCCGGCTCATTTTCCGAGGAGACCGACTTCCTTCCAGTACTTCTCCGCGGCGGGATGGTATGCGAGGCGCGGCTGGGGCTTGCCCGAGTTGGCGGGATTGTAGGCGTTGAAGTTGGGGTGGCCTTCTACCAGTCCCTGCTTGTTGGTGGACACTGCCTTGATGAAGTCCCGCACGACTTCGTCCTTCACGTGGGTGCCGACCCCGATGATGAAGTCGATGGTCTGTACCTTGGTCGGCTTGTCGATACCGGCGATGTAGGGCGCCGGATTGACGGTCGAGAAATAGTACTCGGGGCGGATCTTCTTCATGCGCGCTTCGGAGTCGGGCAGCACCTCCATCGGCAGGACGCGCAGCCCGCCGACCGCGGCCGCGATCTCCTGCACTTTGGGCGCGCCCACCGCGAAGAAAAAGAGGTCGATCTTGCCCGATTTGAAGTCTTCAGACTCGCGGATGACGTTCACCGTGGGCACCTTCTGCACGTCGTTCATCGTCAGGCCGCCTGCGGCGAGCAGCGCGTTCATGTGGGTGATGACGCTGGTCTGCTGCACCCAGTCCGAGGGCACGTGCTTGCCCTTGAGGTCGGCGATGCTCTGGACGGACGAGTCCTTGCGCACCCAGAAGGCCATCTGGAAGCCGTACAGGGTCAGGGCGACGCGCAGATTGGGCTTGGCATTGCCCTTCCAGACGTTCTCGCCGCGCTGCGCCTCGGCCGGCTCGCCGATGTCGAGCAGCAGGAAATCCGCGGCCCCCGAGTTGACCGCGTCGATGATGCCGGTGTCGCCACCGTAGCCGATGACGCGCACCTGCAGCTTGGAATGGTCCTGCACCACCTTGGCGATCACCGACGCCTGGGCGTTCAGCAGCGTGCCCGGCTGCAGCGTGGCGAAACCGATGGTCTGCGCTTGCACGCTTCCCGCGAGAGCGGCTGCGGTGACTGCGAGGCCCAGCGATCGAATTCGATTCATGGTATTTCCTCCTTGCGATGGATTCTGCCAGACCTCGCGGAAGCCGGAGTGGGCAGCCGCCCAACGTGATCAGGCCATGAAGATCCCGCCGTTCACGTCGATGACCGTTCCGGTGACGTAGCCGGCTTCCTCGGAGGCGAGGAACGCGATCGCCGCTGCCACCTCCCCGGGCGTCCCGGCGCGGCCGAGCGGGATGTTCTTCGCGATCGCGGCGTTCTTCTCTTCCCCGTGCAGCTTGGCCATGGCGGTTTCGATGTAGCCGGGTGCGACGCAATTCGCGGTGATGCCCTCGCGCCCGAATTCCCCGGCGATGGAGCGGGCCAGCGCGAGCAGGCCGGCTTTCGACGCCATATAGCTCACCCCCGAGATGTAGGTGCGCGAGCGCCCGGCCAGGGAAGACACGTTGACGATCCGTCCCCAGCGCTGCTCGCGCATGCGTGGGATGAATTGCCGGCACAGGCGGAGCGCCGCCGAAAGATTGACCTCCAGGACGGTGTTCCACTCGTCGAGCGTCATCTCGAGCAGGCCCGCGGTGCGACCGCTGCGCCGCGGAGAAGGAATGCCTGCGTTGTTGACGAGGATCGAAACCGGATCCCAGTGCTCGCGGACTGCCCGGTCGAGGATTTCGCCGGCGTCGGGATGCGCGATGTCCTGAGCCAGGGCGAGAACCCGATCGGCTGCAAACCGGGCTGCCGCGGCGTGTAACGCGTCCCCGTCGCGATCGACTAGGGCGACCTGATGGCCGGCGGCGGAAAGGGCTTCCGCGGTCGCGAGCCCGATGCCGCGCGCGGCGCCTGTGACGAGAGCGATGCGAGTCAGGATGCAGACCGGTAAATGAGGTTTTCGAAGGACCGCTCTTTTAAGTGCTGATCCAGGCCCCAGCGCTTTACCTGGTCGAACACCCCGTCGAATTCGGCGCGCGGAATCGGTTGGTAGACGAAGCGCTCGCCGCGGCTGAAGCGGCTGTAGTCCCAATCCCGGTCGTGAAATTCCGGAGGGACGCAGTGCCTCCACAGCGGCAGGTATTTGGCGAGATCCGCCTCGAGCGCGCGCTCGGCGCGGTCGAGCGCGCGCAGGTAGCCGCGCACGCCTTCCCTGGGCGAGGACTTCGGCACCCACCAGAGCGTGTGGAATTCGTCGGCGATGATCTCCCGCAGGCCGAGCTGCTTCGCCATGTCGATTTGCGGCGGGAGCAGGCTGGCGGCCTCGATCTCCCTGTTGAGAAGTGCGCTCAGGCGCGCCCCGAAGCCGCCGACGTTGACCGTCTTGATGCGCTCCAGCGGCATGAATTTCTCCAGCCGGAAGGGCACGTTGAAGTGACTGCCGGCGCGCATCCCGACGGCAATCGGGACGTCTTGCAGATCCTCGGGCTTGCGGATCTTCGACTCCGGGCGCACGAAAATCGACCAGGGCGACACGCCGTAGCAGTCGGCGACCACGCGTCCCATACCGGCGCTCGCGTTGCTGATCGTGCCCCACAGGCATGCGCACTGAACGACCTGTTCGTCCCTGCCTTCGGTGTAGGGCTGGTCCTGCGGCCGCTGGAAGTAGTCGTACTTCTTCCAGCTCGACTGGGTTCCGCGGAAGGTCTTCCAGTCGAGCTCGATGTCGAGGCCCTCCTCCGCGTAGTAGCCCTCTTCATGGGCGACGAAGTCGTTGAGGCCCATGCCTTTCGGGGCGACCTTGACGTGCAGCAGTGTGGGATTCGCGGCCATGTGCGCCTCCTCCTTGCTGCGACGATACTCCGTTCCAGGGCGCGCGAAAACCACAGGGGAACCGACCATCCCTGGCGATTGGATTCATAATTACGGACTGCTGGACAGGAGAAGCCCGTCAATGAGTGTCCGCAACCTGCAGCACATCGCGCTGGCCGTGCCCGACCCGACGGTCGGCAAGAAGTTCTATACCGACTTCGGCATGGAGGGGAAGGAACATGACCGGCGCATCGTGATGCGCTGCGACGGCCGCGACCAGGACCAGGTCGTGCTGGTCGAGGGCAAGAAGAAGCACATGCACCACGTCAGCTTCGGCACGAAGGCGGACGAGCTTCAGAGCCTGAAGAAAAAGCTGGAGCAGAACGGCACCAGGCTGATCGACGCACCGCAGGAAACGCCCTACGAAGGTATCTGGTTCCGCGACCCCGACGGGTTGCTGGTCAACGTGCGTGCCGCCGAGCCCGCGAAATGGCGCGCGGCGGAGGAGTGGAAGATCAACAATCCCGGGCACCTCAACCGCGCCGGCGTCCCGGGGCATCCGAAGCGCGACGTCCAGGTGCGTCCGGCGCGCCTCGGCCACACGCTGCGCTTCACCCCGCAGATGGACAAAGTGGTGGACTTCTACACCCGCGTGGTGGGGCTGCAGCTATCCGACCGCGCGCAGGACATCGTCGCCTTCATGCGCGGCCAGGGCGGCAGCGACCATCACATCTTCGGTTTCATCACGTCGGACCGTCCCGGGCTTCACCACGCGAGCTTCGAGGTCGGCAACGTCGACGAGATCGGGATGGGCGCCTGCAGGCTGCTCGACAAGGGCTACAAGGACGGCTGGGGGTTCGGCCGGCACGTCATCGGGTCGAATTTCTTTCACTACATCCGCGATCCCTGGGACAGCATGGCGGAGTATTTCTGCGACATCGACTACATTCCGGCCGATTCGGGCTGGAAGCCGACGAACTACCCGGCGGAGGATTCCCTCTACGTGTGGGGGCCCAAGACCCCCGAAGCCTTCGGAATGAATTTCGAGAAGGCCTGAGCTTCTACGCAGCGAGCGAGATAACGGAGTCCTCGTACTTGCCCGGGCCCATGTCGCCCTCGGCGAATATTCCGCGTTCGGCGATCCACTTGAAAGACTCGTCGAACACTTCCTTGGTGTAGGGCTCGAAGACGATGCGCTCACCCGGGCCCCAGCGGCGGGTGTCCATCTGCTCGACGAAGCGCTTGGGGAATTCGTTCTTGTAGTAGTGGGTGTAGAGCTCCGGCCGCAGGTCGATGTCGCGCTGCGCGCGCCGCAGGGCGCGGAAGTACTTGCGCAGGTCTTCCGGATCGGGACTGCCGCTGATCGAGGTCGCCATCATGAACGTGGTGTCGATCACCTTGCGGAAGCCGAGTTGTTCCAGAAAGTAATACGGCCCGCTGAAAAGGGAAGCAGCCGGCACCTTGCGGTCGATGAGCTTCTCGAGGCGCGAAAACAGCAAGCCGTCGGCGAACGAAAGCTTGATGTCGTCGAGCGCCAGGTATTGCTCGAGGCCCTGGATCGTCGAGTAGTGGCTCCCGGACTGGAAGCCGACCGAGATCGGCACGCCTTTCAGCTGGCTCGGATGCGTGATATCGGACTCCGGTGGGACGAACACGCCGCAGGGTGCGACGGAATAAGCATCGGCGTAGAGCTTGCCGTGGCCCGTGGACGCGGCAATATTGACCGTCCAGTGGCACGCGCCGCTCACGTCGCAGGCGCGGCCTTGCTCGATGCTCTGGAAAGCGCCGATCTTGTTCGCAGTCGCGTGTTTTTTCGCGGCGTCGCCCGGCCCGTAGTTGTCGCGGAATTCGTACTCGAGGCCCTCGGCTCTGAAATAGCCTTTTTCCTCGGCGACCCATTCCTGCAGCCTGAAATGCGGAGAGATCACGAATTTCGACATCGGCGGCTCCTCGGCGGTAAATCAGTGGCGTAAAAATCTACTCCGGCGAAGGACGGAATGCAAAGAAAACTTCACGGTGGGACCCGGCCCATCACCACGCGGGATGATGCCCTGTAAGATACGGGGCGTATCGGGAGGAAGGCTGCAGGACATCATGGACTTTCTGGTCAACGGCTCTTCGCGCCGCATCGAGATCACGCAACTCGTCATCGCCGGCTGGACCGGGCGCGACAAGGCGTCGGTGGAGAAGCACATCGCGGAGCTGGCGGCGATCGGCGTCAAGCGCCCGCGCGCCGTCCCCATGTTCTACCGGGTCGCGGCGAGCCTGCTGACGACGGCGCGCGAGGTCGAGGTGGTCGGCGAGAGTTCGAGCGGGGAAGTCGAGTTCGTTTTGGTTTCCACGCCCGATGCCCTCCACGTCGGCGTCGGCTCCGATCACACCGACAGGATAGTCGAGGCCTACGGCGTCACCGTGTCCAAGCAGCTGTGCCCGAAACCGCTAGGCAGCGAGTTGTGGCCTTTCGCGGATCTCGACGCGCACTGGGACCGGCTGGTGCTGCGCTCGCACGTCACGCGCGGGGGCAGGCGAGCGTTGTACCAGGAAGGCGAGGTGAGCCGGATGCTCGCGCCGCGCGATCTGCTCGAGCGGTTCTCGGGCTCCGCGTTTCTCGCACCCGGGACCGCGATGTTCTGCGGGACGCTCGCGGTGCGCGGGGAGATCGGCGGGGGCGAGCGCTTCGAAATCGAGCTCCACGATCCGGTGAGGAACCGCAGCCTCAGGCACGAGTACGCGGTCCGCGCGCTCGCCATTGCGGACTGAGGTGAGAAAGGAGTGACCATGGCGATCCGGAAAGAGCACACCGAGTTTCACAAGATCGATCTCGAGCGCGGCTGGGAAAACCTGCCGGGCTATCCTGCCGGGATCCGCCAACAGGTGCTCGCCGGGTTCCTCGACGAGAAGAAAGGGCGCGGCTTTCGCACGCGCCACCTGAGGTTCGAGCCGGGCGTTTACACGACCGAGCCCTTCGTCCACGAGTACTGGGAAGAGGTGTATGTCGTCTCCGGGGATCTGATCGTCGGCAGCGACAGGCACGGCAAAGGCGGCACGCGTTTTGGTCCCCATACCTACGCCTGCCGCCCGCCGGGGACCGTTCACGGTCCGTTCAGGTCGGAAAGCGGCTGCCTGCTGCTCGAGATGCATTACTACGACGTGGACTTCGGGACGTAGCCGCCGGAGCGAAGCAAGTGGCCGAGGCTCTCGTCACTCCTGTCGCCGCGCTGGCGCGAGCCCTCGCCGAAGGCAAGACCACCAGCCGCAGGCTGGTCGAGGCAGCGCTCGCGCGCATCGCCGACGTGAACGGCGAAGGCGGGCGCGCCTTCACCAAAGTGCACGCGCAGGGCGCGCTGCGGGCGGCCGAGGCCTCCGACCGTCTGAGAAAAGAAGGCGTGGTGCCTTCCCCGCTCGCCGGTCTGCCTGTGTCGATCAAGGATCTATTCGATATCGCGGGCGACGTGACCACGGCGGGATCGAAAATCCTGCGTGAGCGCTCTGCGGCTGGCGAAGACTCGGTCGCGGTGGCGCGCCTGCGCGCTGCGGGTGCGGTGGTGATCGGCCGCAGCAACATGACTGAATTCGCCTTCTCGGGAATCGGCATCAACCCGCACTACGGCACTCCGGCCAATCCCTACGACCGCGGCACGCGGAGGATACCGGGCGGCTCCTCTTCCGGCGCCGCGGTTTCGGTCTCGGACGGGATGGCGGCATTCGCGGTAGGGACCGACACCGGCGGCTCGGCGCGCATTCCCGCTGCGCTGTGCGGCATCACGGGGTTCAAGCCGACCACGGCGCGCGTTCCGCGCGAGGGAGCGTTTCCGCTCTCGACGACCCTGGATTCAGTCGGGCCGCTCGCTCCTACGGTCGCCTGCTGCGCGACGGTCTTTCAGGTGCTCGCGGGCGACGCCCCGCGCTCGCTCAGTCCAGCCGCGCTATCCGGAATGCGCCTTGGCGTGCCCAAGAACCACATGCTCGAAGATCTGGATATCGAAGTGAGCGAAGCGTTCCAGTCAGCTCTGCAGCGCCTCTCGCGCCGGGGCGCAAGGCTCGTGGACATCGCCGTGCCGGAATTCGACGCAGCGGCGAAAGCGAATGCCGGCGGGGGAATTTCGCCGCCGGAGGCCTACGCCGTTCACCGCGGATGGATCGAGCGGGAGCGGGATATCGATCCGCGGGTCCTGGAACGCATTTTGCGCGGCGCCTCGGTGAGCGCGGTAGACTACATCGACCTGCTCGCCAACCGCGCCCGGCTGATGAAGCGGTTCGCGCGGACGAGCTACGACGTCGACGCGCTGATCATGCCGACCGTCCCGCGCATCGCGCCCAGGATCGAGGAGTTGGAGCGCAACCCGGAGAGCTTCCGCCTCGCGAACGGCAGCATGCTGCACAATACCAGCGTCATCAATTTTCTAGACGGCTGCGCGCTCTCGCTCCCGATCCAGCCGCCCAGAACCGCGCCGGTCGGCCTGATGGTCGTGGGGTTCGCCGGAGAGGACGAGCGCGTTCTCTCCACGGGTCTGGCGATCGAGGCGGCGCTGGCATATCAAGGGCCGGTGCTCGTGGATACTCGATGAAATATACTGCATCGTCGCCGCGGCCTAGACACCTCCGGGACACCCTTGCTAGACTGAATTCGATCAAAAGCGGGAGGAAAGCAACCATGAAGCAAAAATACCTACAGGCTCTTGTCGTGGGCGTCGCCGCCGCGGTCGTCGCTGCCGGACCGGCGTTCGCGCAGCAGAAGGTGAAGATCGGGTTCATCACCACCCTGTCGGGTCCGCAGGGAGTCATCGGCGAATACATGAAGAACTCGGTTGAGCTCGCGCTCGATCACCTCGGCCGCAAGATGGCCGGGCTCGATGTCGAGGTGACCTACGGCGACGACCAGGTCAAGCCCGACGTGGGCAAGCAGGTTGCCGAAGAGATGCTGAAGAAGCAGCAGGTTGACTTCGTGGCGGGCATCATCTGGTCGAACGTCATGCTCGCGGTCGCGCCCACGGTTACCGACGCGGGCAGGATCATGGTCGGCACCAACGCCGGCCCGCACGAGCTTGCGGGGAAGCAATGCAACGAGCTGTTCTTCACGACCTCCTGGCAGAACGACGATACGCCCGAGGCGATGGGCAAGGTGATGCAGGATCAGGGCATCACCGACGTGTATCTGATGGCTCCGAACTATGCCGCCGGCAAGGACATGCTCAACGGCTTCAAGCGCTCGTACAAGGGACGTATCGTCGACGAGGTCTATACGCGCCTCGGGCAGACCGATTACCAGGCCGAGCTCTCGCAGCTGCGCTCCAAGAACCCCAAGGCGGTGTTCGTGTTCTATCCCGGCGGGATGGGCATCTCGTTCCTGCGGCAGTATTCGGAGGCGGGATTGCGCGGACAGTTCCCGCTGTACTCGGTGTATACGGTGGACGAGATCTCGATCCCCGCGGTGAAGCACGCCGCCCTCGGCCAGTACGAGACGCGCTACTGGAGCCCCGATCTGAAGAACCCGGCGAACCAGAAATACGTCTCCGACTACCGCAAGAAATACGGCAAGATGCCGGTGTTCTACGGAGCGCAGAGCTACGATGGCATCCTGCTGATCGATTCGGCGGTGCGCGCGGTGAAGGGCAATCTCGCGAACAAGAAGGGGATGGTCGCCGCGATGCGCAAGGCCGACTTCGCCTCCACGCGCGGCAAGTTCAGCTACAACACCAACCACTTCCCCATCCAGAATTTCTACCTGCTGAAGACGGTCGCCGGCCCGGCAGGGCAGGACCCGGTGATGGAGATCCAGAAGACGGTATTCACCAACCACAAGGATTCCTACGCCAAGGAATGCGGGATGAAGTGACTTCCACCTGCGTCGCATCGAAGCAACGGGGCGCGGACTAGTCCGCGCCCCTTTTCGTTGGTCTCCCCGTGAACCTCATTCTCGTCTTCGAGCAGACGCTGAACGGGCTCCAGCTGGGCGTGATGCTGTTCCTCATGGCGGCGGGGCTCACGCTCGTCTTCGGCATCATGAACCTGGTGAATCTCGCGCACGGTTCCTTCTACATGGTAGGGGCCTACCTCGCTACGTACTTCACCCAGGTCACGGGATCGTACTGGCTCGGAGTACTGCTCGGCCTGGCGGGGACTCTGGCCGTGGGAGTGGCCGTCGAGCTGGTGGCGTTGCGAACCCTGTACGAGCGCGATCATCTCGACCAGGTGCTCGCCACCTTCGGCCTGATCCTCTTCTTCAACGAGCTCGTGGCGATGCTCTGGGGCCGCGCCGCCCTGTACACGAACATCCCCGAGTACCTGACCGGGCACGTCGAGCTGCTGCCGGGGCTTCGCTATCCGCTTTATCGCCTCGTGATCATCGCGGTCGGTCTCGCCGTCGCGGGCATCCTGTGGTTCGTGGTCGCGCACACACGCCTGGGCATGCTGATCCGCGCGGGGGCCTCCAACCGCGCCATGGTGGCGGCGCTCGGCGTCAACATCCGGCTTCTGTATACGCTCGTGTTCGGGTTCGGCGCCGCGCTCGCCGGGCTCGCGGGACTGATGGCAGGACCGATCTACGTGGTGCAGCCGGGGATGGGCGAGCTGATCCTGATCGAGGTCTTCGTGGTGATCGTGATCGGGGGAATCGGCTCGATCCGCGGCGCGCTCGCCGGCGCGCTGATCGTCGGCATGGTCGACACGCTAGGCCGCGCGTTCCTGAAGCCCACGCTCGCGACGGTGATCTCGCCCACGGCCGCCGACGCGGCGGGCCCGGCGCTCGCCTCCATGCTCATCTACCTGCTGATGGCCGCGGTGCTCGCACTCAAGCCGCAGGGCCTGTTTCCCGCGCGCCTGTGAGTTCCCGCAGCCGCGTCCTGGCACTCGCCCTGGGCCTGCTGCTTCTCGCGGCGGTGCCGCCGGTCGCGTCGCTCTTCAACCAGCCTTTCTATCTGGATCTCGTCCGCCGCATCATGATCTTCGCGATCGCGGCCGCGAGCCTGAATCTGATCCTCGGTTACGGCGGCATGGTCTCCTTCGGGCACGCGGCCTACCTCGGCGTCGGCGGGTATGCGGTCGGGGTGCTCGCGCACTACGGCGTGGTCGACGGATTCCTGCAATGGGGGCTCGCGATCGGGGCCTCGGCGCTGGTGGCGCTGGTGATCGGGGCCGTGTCGATCCGCACCAGCGGCGTCTACTTCATCATGATCACGCTCGCCTTCACGCAGATGCTGTACTACCTCGGCATCTCGATCGAGGAATTCGGCGGCGACGACGGCATGCGGCTTGCCGCGAAGAGCCGGTTCCCGGGAGTCGATCTGAACGACGCCAACGTGTTCTACTATCTGGTGCTCGCCGTTCTCGTAGTGGTGCTATTCCTCGGGCACCGCCTTGTGAACTCGCGCTTCGGCATGGTGATCCGCGCCGCGAGGTCCAACGAGACGCGCACGCGCGCTATCGGTGTTTCGCCCTATCCGTACCGCCTCGCGGCTTTCGTGATCGCGGGAGCGGTATGCGGGCTTGCCGGGGCGCTGCTCGTCAACCACACCGCCTACCTCACACCGGAATTCATGAACTGGACTCGCTCGGGCGAGCTGATGTTCATGGTGATCCTCGGCGGCATGGGGAGCGTCGCCGGGCCGGTGCTCGGCGCGTTCGCGCTCCTCGTCCTCGAGGACCTGCTCTCCGGCTGGACGCAGCACTGGCAAATCATTCTCGGGCCCCTGCTGGTGCTCTCGGTGGTGTTCTTCAGGCGTGGGCTGGCCGGCCTGATCCCTGAAAAAAAATGAGTAGCAATATCCTCGAGATCCGCGGCCTCACCAAGAGCTTCGGCGCGCTGCGCGCGAGCGACGGCATCGATCTGGCGGTGCGCGAAGGCGAGACGCACGCGATCATCGGCCCGAACGGCGCCGGCAAGACGACGCTCATCGGCCAGCTCGCGGGCGAGCTTCGTTCGGACCGCGGCGAGGTGCGCTTTGCCGGCGAGGACATCACGACCCTCTCGGCTCCCGCGCGGTCGCGGAAAGGCCTGGCGCGCTCGTTCCAGATCACCAGCATCTACCCCGATTTCTCGACGCTCGAGAACGTGATGCTTGCGGTTCAGGCCCACGCGGGGCACAGCTTCCGGTTCTGGAGGCCCGCGCGGCAAGATGCCGCGCTGCACGCGCCTGCGCAGGCGATTCTCGAGGAGCTCGGGCTGAGTGCGCGGGCAGGCGTCCCGGCGGCGAATCTCGCGCACGGCGAGCAGCGCCGGCTCGAGATCGCCATGGCGCTCGCGGTGCGCCCGCGGCTGATGCTCCTCGACGAGCCGGTCGCGGGCATGGGCGCCGAAGAAACGCAGCGCATGATCGCTTTCCTCTCCACCCTCAAGGGGGGCAAGACGATCATCCTGGTCGAGCACGACATGGATGCCGTGTTCTCGCTCGCCGACCGTGTCTCGGTGCTGGTCTACGGCCGCATCATCGCCACAGGCACGCCGCAGGAGATCCGCGCGAATCCCGAGGTGCGGCGCGCCTACCTGGGCGAAGAGGTGTCCGCATGAATCTCGAAGTGGAAGGGCTCGAGACGGCCTACGGGCTCGGCCAGGTGCTGTTTGGCGTATCCCTCGCCGTCGGCGGCGGCGAGGTGGCGACCTTGCTTGGGCGCAACGGCATGGGCAAGACCACCACCGTGCGCTCGATCATGGGCATGGTGCGCACCCGGGCGGGGACCGTCCGGTTCGGAGGCAAGGCGCTGCAGGGCCTGCCTTCGTACCGCGTGGCGCAGGCGGGGCTCGGCCTCGTGCCCGAGGGACGCCAGGTGTTTCCCAACCTCACGGTGCGCGAGAACCTCGTGGCGACCGCAAGGCGATCGGCGGGCGGGGAACCCTGGACGCTCGCGCGGGTGTTCGGGCTCTTCCCGCAGCTTGCCGAGCGCAGCAGGCATCTCGGCAGCCAACTCTCCGGAGGCGAGCAGCAGATGCTCGCCATCGGCCGGGCGCTCATGACCAACCCGCGCCTGCTGATCCTCGACGAAGCCACCGAGGGCCTCGCGCCGCTGATCTGCATCGAGATCTACCGGGCCATCGAAAGCCTCAAGGCCTCGGGCCTCTCGATCCTCATCATCGACAAGGACCTCAGGGCTCTGATGCGCATCGCCGACCGGCATTACGTCATTGAGAAGGGCCGCGTGGTCTGGAGCGGCGCGTCGCCCGAACTCGAGGGAAACCGCGAGATGCGGCACCGCTATCTCGGCGTGTGAGCCCGTCGGTCATCTTGCGCTGAAGCCGCCGCACAAGTAATCTCGCCCGCGTGCTGTCGGTCAGAAACCTCTCGAAGTCCTTCTCGGGCCCGCGCGCGAAGACCGTGCTGCAGGACATCAGCTTCGAACTCGCTGCCGGGGACTACGTCGCGGTGATGGGCGAGTCCGGAATCGGCAAGTCGACGCTCCTCAACCTCATCGCGGGGCTCGACCGGCCCGACTCGGGGCAAGTGCTCCTCGACGGCGTCGAGCTGTCCGCGCTCGGCGACGACGAGGCGACCCGCATACGCCGCAAGCACATGGGATTCGTGTTCCAGGCGTTCCACATCCTTCCGTACCTGACCGTGGCGCAGAACGTCGCTCTTCCGCTTGCGCTGAACGGCGCCGGGAACAAGACGATGCTCGAGCGCGTCGCGTCGCTCCTCGCTGCGGTGAAGCTCGGCGATCGAGGCGAGAGCCTGCCGCGCGAACTTTCCGGGGGAGAGATGCAACGCGTCGCGATCGCGCGCGCACTGGTGCACAGGCCGCGCCTGGTGTTCGCCGACGAGCCGACCGGCAACCTCGATCCCGACAGTGCGCACGACGTGCTTGCCCTGCTGCGCGAATGCGTGAAAGGGGAAGGTGCCGCGGGGATACTCGTGACGCACTCCTCGGCGGCAGCGAAGACGGCCGACCGGACCTACGTCCTGACGCAAAAGGGGCTGCGCCCGGCAAAATGAGGCTCGCGGGCATATAATCGTCCGCTTGAAACCGATGGTGCGGGATTCATGAAAATCACTTCGCTGGCCGTGGCCGTTTCGGCCGCCATCCTCTCCGCCTGCGCGACCACCAAGGCCGAGGACGTCAAAATCTACAGCCCGGCCGAGCTCAGGCAAGGCGAGTACGAAACCGTATCTCGGGTCTGGGTGAATTCCTGGCGAACGGCTTCCTGGGTGCCGACTTACTCGTCCCGCGACGACGGCATCGCGGCGCTGAAGGACAAGGCCGCATCCCTCGACGCGAATGGATTGACCAACGTCGATTGCTATGGGGACAGGGGTTGGTTCGGAGGGTCGGAGGCCTTGACCTGCTACGGGAAGGCGATAAAGATCCGCTAGTTGGGCGTTTGAATTGAAAGGGGCCAACCCCCTGATTCCCTTCGGTCAGAAGTCGACCGGCGGCCCCCGCCAGCTGTCGCCTCGCGGTCGGGCGCGAGCGATCGCCTGAGCGGCCCCGCACCAGCCCTCGCATGCGTTGCGTCCCGGGCGGCGTCGCCAGACATTCAGCAGCCCCTTGCACTTCGCATAGAAGCGGAAAAATCGCAGCACGTTGCGGCGCTCCGTAGGACTCGGAGGCCAGTCGCTGCAAACGAGCTTGTCGTCGCTCATGCCGCGGTCGGTGAAAGTCACGGCTCCCCACGCTTTGACCCGTATCCGGGTGCCAAGAGGCAGCCGCGGCCCGAGCACCAACGCGTCGAGCAAATCGCCCTCGAGTCCCAGGTAAATCGGCACCGAGCCGTAGTTGAACGGGCACGGCAGGGGCGAGACGAAGTCGACATGGCCCGTGGACCCGCGTTTCAGAAAGCTGCCACGCGGAACCTCGATCACCACCTCGACCTCCGGCGGCTCGGGCGATGCCTCGCGGGCGGGAGGCTGGCCGTCTTTCGCGTCCTTCACGGCGCGGGTGGCCGCCAAGAAATGGAGAGTCCCATCTGCCCGGATAGCGGCTAAAACGAAATCATGAAGCTCACCTCGGGATAGGTGTCGCTGCACGAACTGTAGAGGGCCTTGTTGCAGTCGATGTAGGACTCATAAACTGCTCCGAGCCCGATGTAGGCGCTGCGCCCGGCAGCCAGGTAGACGCCGGCGCGTCCGCCCACGGAGTTGATGTCCGACATGCCACTTACATAGGTGCGCCGATAGAACACGCCAATGTACGGGTTCAGCTTCGGGATCTGGTGAAAGACGTACTGCACCGAGGGCGTGAGCTTATACAGTCCGGGGCTCGACCCGGACCACGATTCGGCAGACAGGCCGAGGGCGAGTCCGTCGAGCACGTAGTAGCCCACGCCTACTCCAAGGACCAGGTAAGACTCACTGAACGCATAGCCGGTGCCGCCCATAATGGCGAGGCTGGTGCGGCCCTGGCTGAAGACTCCGGCGACCTCGGCCGCGGTTGCCGGCGAGCTCGATGCGAAAGCCGCGACGGCGGCGACGGTGATGGCGGTCAGCTTCATGGTGGCGGTCTCAGTGCAAACGAAGGTCCATTAGGTTACTCGATCCTGAACAAGCCCCGCTCCGCCCGGTGCATTCTCTCGAATCCGGTCTCGGTCACGAGCACCAGCTCACCGACCTGCACTCCCGCTTTCTGATCGGGCGTGATGACATTCGGCTGCACGACGCAGGTCATTCCCGCCTCGAGGGTTATTTCCGGCAGCGGTCCCGCGGGGCGGCTCCTCGTTCCCAGCACCGGAGGGAAGTAGCCGCCGCCGAAGCCATGCATGAGGTCGTCGTATACAGTGAAGCCCGCGTCCTCGATGACGCGTGCGGCGTCGAGGATCTGCTCCATGGGGGTGCCATGGCGGATGACTCTCGTGACGGCGTCGAACGCGGCTTCGGCGGTTTCGTGGAGCCGGCGGAAAAGCGGCGTCGGCTCGGCGGCGACGGTGAAGGTGCGCAGGATCTGTCCCGGGTAGTCGAAAAACTGCGCGGTGATCTCGGTGGCGATGACGTCGCCCTGCCGTATCTTGCGGCTGGACGCGAGTTGCCGCGGCACGCAGTACTCGGGGTTCGCCATCGGCGTGGCGAGGAAGTAGTGGATGTAGGTCACGCCGCCATGGGGATGGTAGGCGGCCTCGCAGATCGCGCCGAGCTCGCGCTCGGTCATCCCGGGCCGCGCTTCGCGCCGCAGCTCCTCGATCGCGAGGTCGGTGAGCGCCGCGCCGATCTTCATCCACTGGATTTCCTCCGCCGATTTCACCAAACGCAAGCGCACGTACTCGCGGTTCAGGTCCACCAGCGGTCCGAAGGACGCTTCGAGCTTCCTGCAACGCGCATAGGCGAGGGCGCCCATCACGCCGATGCGTTTCGCGCCGCGCGCCTTGAGATCGGACAGGACCTTGTCGAAGCCGCAGTGCTCGCCCCAGCGTACCTCGGTGTCGCGTGCGAGTTTTCTCGCGAGCGGCCAGTGGTTGTACCACTCCACAATCATGAGCTGGGGCTCGCCGGGCGCGACGATCACGTACGCTTCGACGGTCGTTGGCCAGGAGGTGAGCCAGCCGACCCCGGTGCCCGCGCGCTGCTCGCCGCACATGAGCAGATGGTCCACTCCCGCCTGCTCCATCACGCGCGCGAGCGCCGCGCGCCGCCGCGCCATCTCGGCGTCGGAAAAGCGCGGATACTCCGCGGCGTGGATGGCGGCGAGGTCCGGGTCGAGGTGGAAAGGGACCGGCATGGTGGAGTCCGTTCGGGTCGCGCAAGTGTAGCGCGGCGAAGGTGTCGGTTCGCGGCGACATTGAAACTATCGCTGCGTCGTCGTGTCAGAGAAAGGTTATCCCCAACACGATGGAGCGACTCATGAAGTCGATCAAGAAAGGGCGCGGCGCCCTGGCCGCCGTCACCACGGCCGCGGCGGTGCTCGGTCTCGGGGGATGCGATTGGATCCAGTCGCTGTGGAAGTCCGATCAGCCAGCGCCGCAGGCACAGGCGCCCGCCGAAGGCAAGATCGAGATCGCAAAGGCGCCTGTGGTGGCGCCGAAGCCGGTCGAGCCCGAAAAGCCCGCGGTCGACGAAAACAAGGTGCTCGCGGGCAAGGTGAAGTCTGCGCTGGGCGCCGACCCGGTCCTGAAGCTTCTCGCAATCGACGCCGGGGCGTCGGACGGCGTCGTGACTCTCTACGGCACCGCCGACAACAAGAAGAACCGCGACAAGGCCGCGAAGGTCGCCGCCGGCGTGCCGGGAGTCAAATCGGTCAAGAACGAGCTGGTGATCGTCGCTGGCTCGTAGTCGAAGCACAGGGCGCTCCGGCATCCGGCCGGAGTTGGGGCCTCTCCCGCGGAATCAGCCTCTTAGTTTCCCCCGGGGCGCTCCGGCGGCGGTATCACGCATTCCTGCCCGCGATCCCGTTGTCGGGTTTATACGGACAAGACTTGTCAGATTACCCCGGCAGCAATTCCCCTCTAGTCCTGATTAGATACCGCTAGGTGCAGTGCAATATCCGTCGGGCTGCGCCTTCTGGTGATGCCCGGCGCGGCGCAACCGGCCGACCGCCCCGCATACTGCGCGGCACCCTCCGGCTCTCGGAGTTCCCGCTTCGCGGTCGCGGCCATGAAAGGAGGGCATGGAGCGTTCGATTCCATTTCCTGGCCTTAGGCCGAATACCCGTATCAAAACCCAGGCGCTTCACCGGGACGGATCCAAGCGATCTGGTCCTGGCTGGTATTTCAATTCACAGGAGGAAACAACATGCAAGCGATAGTGACCGACAGGCCCGTTGAACAAGTGGTCGCCGCGATTGGGGCGCTCGATCTCGAACCCATCAAGTTCAAGCTGATGGACCCTGAGGAAGGCGAGGGCTGGTCGCGCCCGCACGTCGACCAGATGGAGCTGGCGTACAAGCGTTTCCTGACCTTGTTCGTAACCCATCCCGAGGAAACCCTAGCCCCGAGCAAGGACGTCGACAAATTCTGGCATGGACATATCCTGGACACGCTGAAGTACGCCGAGGACTGCGAAAAGGTGTTCGGCTATTTCCTCCACCATTTTCCCTACTTCGGGATGCGTGGTGCCGAAGACGCCGCAAATCAGGCGCGCGCAGCCGAGGCCACGCGGCGTCTGTACAGCCAGGAATTCGGCGGTTCGGAAAGCGCGGCGTATTGCGGAGCCATCCGCGCCGAGAACGCGGCGTACTGTGGCGCGGTCAAGCGGGACGAGCCTGCGTACTGCGGGGCGATCCGGGCCGAAAAGGCGGCGTATTGCGGAGCCATCCGCGCCGAGAGCGCGGCCTACTGTGGCGCGGTCAAGCGGGACGAGGCTGCGTACTGCGGTGCTATCAAAGCCGCGAAACCCGCCTATTGCGGCGCAATCAGGGGAGAAACCCCTGCCTGGGGCCAAACCGGCCACGCTTCCGACGAATTGAACGTGTCCGTCCGCCCCGGCCTTTGATGTCATGTGATTTCTCTCTCCCGAAGAGAGGTTCGCCTCAGCGAAAAGGCCGGAGCAATCCGGCCTTTTCCATTTACTGCATAATCACCCTTGTGCGGGCGTGACGATTCGGTGACGAGCGAGATGAACACGGCCATCCGCTGGGTGACTTCGCGTATTCGCAACAGCGCCGCATTGCCCTGGGCGATGCTGGGTATTGGAATCGTCGCTTCGCTTTCGCTGTGGCTCATCGTCCGCGAAAACATTGAGAGCGCGGCCGAGGAACGGTTTGCGCATCAGGCAACCGAGGCGAAGCGGATCATCGAGAGACGTGTCCTGTCCTACGCCGAAGTTCTCTTCGGCGCGCAGGCCTTGTTCGCCACGCGTGATCACGTCACCCGCCTTCAATTCCACGATTTCGTGGAGTCGCTCGATCTCAAGTCCCGGTTCCCGGGCTTCGATTCGCTGAACTACTCGGCGTACGTTAGTGCAGCGCGGAAGCGGCAGTTCGTCGAGTCGGTTCGCCGCGACACCGGCCTCGACCCGGAAGGCTATCCGCGGTTCGCGATCAAGCCTCCGGGAGAACGACCTGAATACTACGTGTTGGTGTACCTGGAGCCCATGGCCGGGTTCGAGTTTGCGTTCGGACTCGATATCGGCGCGAATCCCGCCCTGGGTGCCGGGAGCAAACAGGCGATGGCGGCCCTGCAGCAGTCCGGACGAGACTCGGGAAAACTGATCGCTTCCGGGCTGCCGATTCCCATAAGGAGCGGCACCAGGGAGTACATCGGATTGGCGATGCGCCTGCCGGTCTACCGGAACAGGATGCCGCTCGATACCGCGGAGGAGCGGCGAGCCGCTTACCTCGGCTCGGTGGGCGCCGGCTTCAACGTTGAGCGCCTGATGGCCGGCGTGCTCGAGGAAAAGACCACGCGCTATATGCGATTCAGGGTCTATGGGCCGGCCACAGAGGGCGGAGCAAGCTCCCCCGGCAAGGAGCGCCTATTGTTTGACAGCAACCTGTTGATCCATGAATCGGCCGCGCAGCCTGCCGGAGATGATCCGCGCTTCATGTTCACCCGGGCTGTGCCGATGGAGATCGCCGGCCGCACCTGGGAAATCCATTTCAGCACCCGGAAAGATGCGGTCATCGACCGCGTGGATCGGCTCGTGCCGTCGATCGTGCTGCTGGCGGGGTTGCTCTCCAGCCTGCTCCTGTTCGCGGTCTTGTATTCGCTGTCGTCCTCACGCGAGCGCGCTCTGGCGCTCGCGGCGAAGATGACCAAGCACCTGCGCGAGAGTGAGGAACGCTTCCGGCTGATCGCGGAAAACGCGTCCGACCTGATCACGGTGATCGATCCACGGGGCCGGCGGGTCTACGCGAATCCGGCCTTCGGAAAGTTGTTCGGCGACGTTCAGGCGCTGATCGGCAAGGACGCCTCCGTGCATATCCACCCCGGGGACAGGGGCCGCGTCAGGAAAGCCTTCCTCGAGACGGTCCGGGACGGCCAGGCCCGCCCGACGGAGTTCCGCTTCCTGCTGCCGAGCGGCGAGGTGCGCGACATCGAGAGCTCCCCCAGCGCCGTGCTGGATCAGCACGGACGGGTGGAATTCGTGGTCGCGGTGGCCCGCGACGTCACAGAGCGGCGAAGGACCGAGGAAGCCCTGCGGGCGCGCGACCTCCAGCTTCAGGAAGCGCAGGCGCTCGCCAACCTGGGCAGCTGGGAGTGGGACCTGCGGACCAATTCGCGCACCTGGTCGGACCAGCTGACCCGGATCTTCGGCTTGAGGCACGACCAGTTGCCTTCGACTTTCGACGGCTTCTATCCTTTGGTGCATCCCGACGATCGCGAGCGTACCGCGAAGCTCGCGAGTGAAGCACTGCGCACCGGCAAGAGCTACGAAAATCAGTTCCGCATCGTTCGACCCGACGGCGTCGTCCGCACCCTGCACAATCAGGCGCGCGTCGACCGGGACGAGTCGGGCAAGGCGGCGCGCGTCATCGGCGTGTGCCAGGACATCACCGAAAGGAAGCTCGCCGAAGAGCAGGTGCGGATCTCGCAGGAGCGCTTCCGCATGATGGTGGAAAACGTGCGCGACTACGCCATCTACATACTCGACATGAAGGGCTACATCACCAGCTGGAACCTCGGAGCGGAGCGCATCGAGGGCTATCTTGCCGATGAGATCATCGGCAAGCACTATTCGCGCTTCTTTCTCCCGGATCACGCGACCCGGGGCGACCCGGGGATGCAGCTCCAGTTTGCCTCGCTCCAGGGGCGATACGAGAGCGAGGGCTGGCGGGTGCGCAAGAACGGTTCGCAGTTCTGGGCGCACGTCATCCTGACGCCGCTGCGCGATGACGCCGGAAAACTGCGTGGCTTCTCGGAGATCGTCCACGACATCACCGATCGCAAGCGCGTGGAGGAGGATCTCCACAGCTACGCCGATCGCCTCAAGACCACATCCCGGCGCCTGGTCGAGGTGCAGGAGTCGGAACGCCGGCTGCTCGCCACCGAGCTGCACGACCGGGTCGGACAGAACCTCACCGCGCTCGGCATCAATCTGAGCATCGTCGCTGGCGGACTCCCTGCGGGAACGAAACCCGAGCTCGCCGCGCGCCTGGAGGATTGCAACGCGCTCGTCGAAGGCACCGTCGACGCCATGCGCGACGTCATGGCGGAGCTGCGGCCCCACGCCCTCGACGACTATGGCCTTCCTGCCGCGCTACGCTCGCTCGCCACCGGCTTCTCGCGCAGGACCGGAATCCAGGTCGCCTTCGAAAAGGAGGGAAAGGGAGCGGACCTGCCCAAGCCGGTCGATCTCGCGATGTTCCGCATCGCCCAGGAAGCCCTCAACAATGTCGCCAAGCACGCCAACGCCAAGCGCGTGGAGATCGCCATCCGGCGCAAGAACGGCAGCGCGGTCCTGTCGGTGCGCGACAACGGCGTCGGTTTCGATCCGCAACGCATCGACGGTCCCCGCGCGGAGGCGGGCTGGGGGCTCCTGATCATGCGCGAGAGGGCCGAGGCGGTCGGGGCGCAGTTCAGCCTGAAGGCGGGCCCCAACAGTGGCGTGCAAGTGCTGGTGGAATACAATGCTTGAAGGGGAGGTGACCATGCCAGTTTCAGTGATGCTCGCCGACGACCACGCGGTGGTCAGGGACGGACTGCGCGCTCTGCTCGAAGGTGGCAACGACTTGCAGGTGGTGGGGGTCGCGGGCAACGGGCGCGAGGCGGTCGCCGAGGCCCTTCGGCTGCGCCCGGACATCGTCATCATGGACATCGCCATGCCCGAGCTCGACGGCGTGGAGGCAACGCGCCGCATCGTCGAGCGATCCCCGGAAACGCGGGTGCTGATCCTTTCCATGTACCTGAGCGCCGAGCACATCTACCGCGCGCTGCAGGCGGGCGCGCAGGGCTACGTGCTGAAGGAGTCCGCGGGGGAGGAAGTCGTGGACGCGATCCGCGCGCTGCGCGCGGGGAAGCGCTATCTCAGCCACCGGATCACCGAAACGGTGATCGACGACTATCTGCGCGAGGGAACCAACGTCAGCCCGCTCGACAGCCTGAGCCTGCGCGAGCGGGACGTCCTGCAGTTGGTCGTCGAGGGACGCACCAACGCGGCGATCGCGCAGGCCCTCTCGCTTTCGCCCAAGACCGTGGAGACCTACCGGGCGAGGATCATGAAGAAGCTCAAGGTCCGCGACACCGTCGAGCTGGTCAAGTTCTCGATGAGGCACGGGCTGATCAGCTGAGCTGCCCGGCTCGGGAGCGTTCGGCGGCTGCGCTAACATGCGGGAATGAGCCGATACGCGGTAAGACGCTCCCTTCTATTTGCTCCGTTTCTGCAGCACACCGGCAGGCTCGCGCTCTCGGTGCTCGCCATCGCCCTCGGCGTGGCGCTCGGCTACGCGGTCCAGCTCATCAACCAGGCGGCGATCAACGAATTCGGCGCGGCGGTGCAGACGCTCTCGGGCGAGGCCGATCTCGCCGTGCGTGGGCCACGGGCGGGGTTCGACGAGTCGCTCTATCCGCGTCTCGCCGCGTTGCGTGAAGTCGCGGTGGCGAGCCCCGTGCTCGAGGTGGACGCAAGGCTTCCGGGTCGTCGCGAGCCTCTGCAGATCCTGGGGCTCGATATCTTCCGCGCCGCCCGCATTCAGCCGTTCCTCGCGGCGGGCGGGGCGGAAGACCGCCTGGATTTTCTGCGGCCGGACCGGATCTTCCTGTCCGCCGCGGCGGCGGAATGGCTGGACCTGAAGAAGGACGACACGCTCTCCATCCAGGTGGGTTTGCACCTGCTCTCGCTGCGAATCGCCGGAGTGATCGGCGAGGCTCGCCGCCAGCGTTTCGCGATCGTCGACATCGGGGCGGCGCAGACGATGTTCGGCAGATCCGGGTTCCTGAACCGCGTCGACCTGCGGTTGCGTCCGGGCGTCGATCCGGAACGCTTCGCGGCGCGGCTACAGGCCGAGCTGCCCGCGGGGACCGTGGCCGAACGGCCGGAAGCGGACGTGGAGCGCAGCGGCGCGCCGTCGCGCGCGTACCGCGTCAACCTCAATGTGCTCGCCCTGGTGGCGCTGTTCACCGGCGGACTCCTGGTTTTTTCCGCACAGGCCCTCGCGGTGGTGCGGCGGCGTGCGCAGCTCGCGCTGCTCCGCGTGCTCGGCGTGACGCGCCGCGGGTTGGTCGCCATGCTGCTTGCGGAGGCGGCAACGGTGGGCGCGCTCGGCGCGGTTGCCGGAATCGCGCTCGGCTACGCGAGCGCGGGCGTTGTGCTGCGGAACTTCGGCGCGGAACTCGGAGGAGGCTACTTCCGCGGCCTCGCGCCCGAGCTCGTGCTCGACTGGCCGGCGCTCGTGCTCTTCTTCGTCCTGGGGGTTCTCGCCGCCGTGCTCGGGAGCCTCGCCCCGGCACTGGAGGCCGCGGGCGCCGCGCCGGCCGCTGCCCTGAAGGCGGGCGACGAGGGGCGCGTTTTCCACCGCCTGCAGAAGGCGTGGCCGGGTCTTGCCGTGATGCTTGCCGGCGCGGCTCTCACCCAGGCGGGTCCGGTGCGCGGGCTGCCGCTCGCCGGCTATCTCGCCATCGCGCTGCTTCTGGTCGGCACCGTAATGCTGATGCCGCGCATCGCGGTGCTGGTGTTTCGGCTCGCGCCGGCTCTCGGTCCGAGGCCGGTCCAGCTGGGGCTCGCGCAGCTGCGCGGCGCCCCTGGGCAGGCGGGGGTCAGCCTCGCCGCCATCGTCGCGAGCGTGAGCTTGATGGTTTCGATGGCGATCATGGTCGCCTCCTTCAGGCAATCGCTGGATGAGTGGCTGGAGCGCATCCTGCCCGCGGACCTGTACCTAAGAACGGGACCGGGCTCCGACACGGCCTACCTTTCGACCGCGGACCAGCAGGCGATCGCCGGGCTAGCCGGAATACGCCGCGTCGAGTTCCTGCGCATCCAGCGCCTCGTCGTCGATCCGGACAAGCCTCCGGTGACCCTTCTCGCGAGGGCGGTCGAAGCCGAGGGCAGGGTGCCGCCGTTGCTGGGCGCGGCGTACGCCCTCAAGCCGGGCGACCCGCCCGCCGTGTGGGTGAGCGAAATCGCCGCCGCGCTCTACCGGTGGCGACCCGGCTCGGTGATCGAGATTCCCCTGGGCGGACGGCGCGCGCGCTTTACCGTGGCCGGCGTGTGGCGCGACTACGCGCGCCAGCAGGGGGCGGTGCTGATCGAGCGCTACGAGTATCTCCGCTATACCGGAGACCCCTACGCCAACGACGCGGCGGTATGGCTCGTGCCCGGCGCGGATCCGGAAAGACTCAAGCGCGACATCGAGGCGCGCCTCGCGGGTGGGGCCAACATCGAGATGAGCGGCCCCGAGGAGATCCGCGAGGTCTCGCTGAGGATCTTCGACCGCACTTTCGCGGTGACCTATGCACTGGAAGCCGTGGCGGTCGTCATCGGCCTGTTCGGACTTTCGTCGAGCTTCGGCGCGCTGGTGCTGGCGCGCCGGCGCGAGTTCGGCGTGCTGCGCCACATCGGGATGACGCGCGGCCAGATCGGCCTCATGCTCGCCGGCGAAGGGCTCCTGGTGAGCGCCCTGGGCCTCGCTGCGGGACTTGCGCTCGGCTGGCTCATCAGCCTGGTGCTCATCAACGTGGTCAACCCGCAGTCGTTCCACTGGGGCATGGAGCTGCACATGCCCTGGAGGCTCCTTGCCGAATTCGTGGCGGTCATGCTGACGATGGCCACGCTGACGGCGATCGCGAGCGGCCGCCAGGCGATGAGCGCGGAGGCGATCCGCGCGGTCAAGGAGGACTGGTGAAGGCGTGGCTCCCCGCTCTGCTGTGCCTCTCGTTTCTGCCTCCGTCGGCCCGTGCAGCGGGCGAGTACCCGCAGGTGCGCGCCGGCACGGTGCTGCAGTTCCCGCGTGACTACGGCAGCCACCCGCAGTTCCGAAACGAATGGTGGTACATCACCGGCTGGCTGAAGGCGGAGGACGGCCGCGAGCTCGGCATGCAGGTCACGTTCTTTCGCAACCGGCCGCGCATCGCCGAGGGCGCGGCCAGCCGCTTTGCGCCTCAGCAGCTGCTGTTCGCTCACGCTGCTCTTTCGGATGCCGGGTCGGGGCGGCTGCTGCACGATCAGCGCGCCGCGCGCTCGGGGTTGGGGCTCGCGGAAACCCAGGAAGGCCGCACCGACGTGACGATCGAGGACTGGTCGCTCAAGCAGGCCGGGGGCGGCTACGCGGTGGAGGTTGCGGCGCGGGATTTTCGCTACAGCCTGAGGTTCGAGCTGACACAGGGCGTGCTGCTCCAGGGCGAGCGCGGCTTCAGCCGCAAGGGCCCGGGGGCAGGGCAGGCAAGCTATTACTACAGCCAGCCGCATCTGGCGGTTTCCGGCAGGGTGCTGATCCAGGGAGTGGAGCGCGGGGTCTCCGGCGAGGCCTGGCTGGATCACGAATGGTCGAGCGAGCCTTTGGCTGAGGGCGCGGTGGGCTGGGACTGGGTGGGTATCAATCTCGAGGGTGGCGGAGCGCTCATGGCGTTCCGCATCCGCTCGCGCGACGGAGGCAGTTTCTGGGCGGGCGGCAGCTACAGGAGCGCCGACGGGCGCGTGCGGATGCTCAAGCCCGCCGAGGTACGCTTCGCTGTGCTGCGGCGCTGGCGCTCGCCGCGGACCGGCGCCGAATACCCGGTTTCGGTGCGCGTGAACGCAGGCCCTGTAACGCTGGAGGTCGAGCCGCTCATGGACGACCAGGAGCTCGACGCGCGCGCGAGCACCGGCACCGTCTATTGGGAAGGGGCAGTCCGCGCGAAAGGCGAGAAGGCGGTCGGGCGCGGATATCTCGAGCTGACCGGATACTGGAAGCCGCTGAAGCTCTAGCAAGCGGGCGATAAACCGATGTCTGCACAGGCAGAATCCCTCTTCGTCACGGCGCAGGGCCGCAAGCTCGAAGTACAGCGGATCGCGGGATCCGGCAAGGGAGCGCGCACCCTCGTATTCCTGCACGAGGGGCTCGGGTCGGTCGCGATGTGGCGCGATTTTCCCCGCGACGCGGCCTTGGCGACCGGCTGCGCCGCGGTGGTCTATTCGCGCTACGGCTACGGCCAATCGGAGGTGTTGCGCGAGCCGCGAGGCGTGGACTACATGCACGTCGAGGCGATCGAGGTCCTGCCGGAGCTGCTCGCGCGGCTCGAAGTCCATGAGCCGGTTCTGGTCGGGCATTCGGACGGCGGCTCGATCGCGCTGATCCACGCGGCGAAGCACGGCAAGGTCAAGGGGCTGGTCGTGATGGCGCCGCACGTTTTCGTCGAAGACATCAGCATCACGAGCATCGCCGAAGCCAGGACGGCCTTCGAGACCACCGACCTACCGCAGAAGCTCGGCCGCTATCACGCCGACGCGGCGAAGACCTTCCGCGGGTGGAACGACATCTGGCTGCACCCGGATTTCCGCGGCTGGAATATCGAGAATGTCCTGCCGCGGATACACTGTCCGATGCTCGCAATCCAGGGTTTCGACGACGAATACGGGACGATGGCGCAACTCGAGGCGATCGCCAGGCAGACCGGCGGGCCGATCGAGCTGTTGCGCCTCGCCGCCTGCCGCCACTCGCCCCACCGCGACCAGCCGAAGGTCGTGATCGAAGCGCTGTCGCGCTTCGTCGAGCGGCTCGACGGCGAGGCGTGAGGGAGACAGGCCGCGGGCGACTCAGGCACAATACCGCGCGCGCAGGAAACCAGAACCGCACCCCGAGGATTTCATGAACCGCGATCTCAAGGTCGACATTTTCCCGCACATCTTTCCCAAGGCATTCTTCGAGCGGATGAAGGGTCTCGCCGAGCAGAACCCGTCTCTCGCCGCGCAGATCAAGCGCTGGCTGCACATTCCGGTGCTGTGGGACCTGGATGCGCGCCTGAAGATGATGGACCGCTTTCCCGGCTACAAGCAGATCCTGACGCTTTCGCTTCCTGCGATCGAGTTCCTCGCGCCGCACGACAAATCGCCCGAGCTCGCGCGCCTCGCGAACGACGGCATGGCCGGGATCGTCGCGAAACACCCGGACCGCTTCCCGGCCTTCGTCGCGTCGCTGCCGATGAACAACGTCCCGGAGGCGCTGCGCGAGATGGACCGGGCGATCGGCGAGCTCGGGGCCAAAGGCATCCAGATCTTCACCAACGTGAACGGCCGGCCGCTCGACGAGGAGGAGTTCTACCCGATTTTCGATCGCATGGTGAACAAGTACGACCTGCCGATCTGGGTGCACCCGACGCGCACCGCGAAATTCGCCGACTACGCGAGCGAGACCAAGTCGAAGTACGAGATCTACTGGCTGTTCGGCTGGCCCTACGAAACCAGCGTGTTCATGGCGCGGCTGGTGTTCTCGGGGATGCTGGAGAAGCTCCCCAACCTCAAGATCATCACCCATCACCTGGGCGCCATGGCGCCCTTCTTCGACGCGCGCATCGGTTACGGCATGGACCAGCTCGGCACGCGCACCTCGGACGAGGACTACACGGTGATTCTCAAGCGCATGGCGAAGCGCCCGGTCGACTACTTCAGGATGTTCTACGCCGACACCTCGGTCAACGGCTCGAAATCGGCGACGCGCTGCGGCCTGGATTTCTACGGCTCGGACCATGTGCTCTTCGGCACCGATTGTCCCTTCGATCCCGAGGGCGGGCCGCTGTTCATCCGGGAAGTCATCAGGGCGATCGACGGCCTGGAGCTCAAGGAGGACGACCGGCGCAAGGTCTACTTCGGCAACGCGATCCGCATGCTGCGGCTTGCGCTGCCGGCTCCGGCAAGAGCGAGGGCCGCGCCGAAGGCGCGCAAGGCGTCGAAGAGGGCGAAGAAGCGCAAATGACCATCCCGCGGGAGCGCGTCGCCTACTCGGCGATCGTCGACCGGCCGAAGCTGAAGCTTCCTTCCGGCAAGCGCATCGTCGTCTGGACCATCGTCAATCTCGAAGTCTGGGACATCGCGAAGCCGATGGCGCGGCAGGTCCTGCCTCCGCCCACGGGCGTTTCGCTGCTGCCCGATGTGCCCAACTGGAGCTGGCACGAGTACGGCATGCGGGTCGGGTTCTGGCGCTTTCACGCGCTCTATCAGCGCCTGAAGATCAAGCCGACGCTGGCGATCAACGCGCGCGTCTGCGTCGACTATCCGCGCGTCGCGCAGGCGTGCAAGGACGCGGGCTGGGAATTCATGGGCCACAGCTACGAGCAGGGCCCGATCCACAACGAAAAAGACCAGCCGGGAATGATCCGGCGCTGCCTCGACACCATCGAGCAATTCACCGGCAAGCGGCCGGTGGGCTGGCTCGGTCCCGGACTGACCGAGACCTACGAGACGCCCGAGCATCTCACCGCCGCGGGCATCCGATACATCGGCGACTGGGTGTACGACGACGAGCCGACCGAGATCGCGACTGCCAACGGGCCGCTCGTCACGCTGCCCTACACGGTGGAATGCAATGACATCCCGATGATGATCATCCAGCACCACGAAGCCGCGTACTGGACGCAGAAATGCATCGATACCTTCGAGCGCCTGTACAAGGAAGGCGCCGACCGTCCGAAGATCATGGCGATCGCCATTCACCCCTACATCAGCGGCCAGCCGTTCCGCATCAAGTACCTGGAGGAGGTGTACGCGCGCATCGCCAAGTTCAAAGGCGTGCTGCACTGGAACGGCGAGCAGATACTGGAATGGTACCGGAGGGCGAGAGCGGGTTAGCTCCGCACGCCCTTCGTCGCATTACAACGCATTACTTGGCCGAGTCCGGACCCCTGAACAGGTAGATCACGGCGCTGCGCATCTCGGAATCCGTGAGGTTGGCCATGCCGCCGCGGGCCGGCATGCCTCCGTGCCCGTTGATCGCGGAGCGAACCGTGTTGTCCAGCCCGTCCTTGAGCCGCGGAATCCAGGCGTCCCGGTCGCCGATCTTCGGGGCGCCGCCCTTGCCGGTCTCGTGGCACTTGATGCACTGTGCTTTCACGATTTGCTCGCCGGTCCGCGGCGCGGGCAGCGACTTCTTGTCGACCGGTTCCGTCCACTTTCCGCCGGACTGGTTGACCATGTAGGTGATGGCGCGCTTGATTTCCAGGTCCGAAAGGCTCTGGTTGCCGCCGTGGGAGGGCATCTGGCGGATGCCCTTGAGCGCGTTCGCCGTCAGGCCGGAAAGGCCGCGCGACTCGCGCTTGCTCCAGGCCTGCTGGTCGCCGATCCGTGGGGCGCCCTTGGCGCCCGAGGCGTGGCAATTGGAGCAGACCGCGTCGACCACTTCCTTGCCGCTCAGCGAGGTGCTCTGGGCGCGAGCTGCCTGCGGCGAGGTCGCGGCCATGAAGACGAGCAGCGAGATCGCAACCAGCGGTCCGGCGTTTTCAAGGATCGGTCGGCGGGGCGGATGAGCGGCGGTATTGATCATGTTGACCCGTGTGTGAAATGCAAGATGGTACTGGATCACAGGCTAGTCCGGGGGCAAGGGCCGCCTTTGATCCAGATCAAAACCGGTCTTTCCGCGGGCTTTGCGCGGCCCGGGTGCTCCAGGTTCGCGCGAGGAGCATCGACACCGCGCCGACCGCCGCATCGAGTGCGCAGTAGAAGGATCCGACTACGCCCGGCGGATTGGTGGTGACGAGCGCCGTTGCCGGAACCTCGCGCGTCCAGGTCCAGTTTCCCAGCCACGTACCGTAGAGCTCGAGCAGCAGCGACAGCACGAAGGTGCTCGCGTAGAGGCGCCGCTGGCTCGGCATGCCCAGTGCCGACACGCCGAGAATCAGGAAGAGGGTCGCGCCTAGCGTATCGACGCCCGCGGCTGCGGCGGCGAGCGAGTACAGGGCCGCGCAGCCGAGGATCGCGTACGCCACCGCCTGCGACATGACGCGCGCGAGCGAGAGGCCGAGCAGCAGCATCAGGACGTGCCCAGGTGGAACGAACAGGGGAATGTTGCCCAGGCGGTATGTATAAAGGCCCCAACCGAGGGACAGGATCACTTCCCCGGTCGTTGCGATCAGCAGGCAGATCATCAGCGCGTGGCGCTCCTCGCCCGCCACCCTTCTCAGGACGTAGAACAGTACCAGCCAGACGGCGGCACTAAGCGCGGCCTGCCCGGCGATGTCGGTCCGCGCGTCGACAAACAGGCCGATCGCGAACGTTGCGACGATGAGGAGCATGTCTGCCGCGGGTACTCCCGAAGCCGGTCTGGCGGCGACGGCGGAGTTCATCACCGTTCAGCGAGGAACTTGAGCGATCGCTCCAGGGCGAGCTGCCCGGCGGGGATGTCCAGATTGAACTGATACTCGTGCGCCAGCGCGGGCGCGTAGTCGTCCGGGAAGAACAGGCTGTCGATGCGAACGCCGCGCGCGGCGAGGGCCACCGCCAGGGCGCGCGACTGCGGCGCGAGTGGGTCGGCGTTTCCGACCGAAATGAAGGCCGGCGGGAAATCCGCGGTCAGGTAGCCGCTCACCGAGGCGGTAGCGAAAAGCGGGTGGTCGGGAAAGTCCTTCCGGCCGAAGTACGACCAGAGCGCCATATGCATGAACTCGCCGAACGGGCCGTCGAAATCGATTTTCCAGAAATCGTAGCCTCCGCAGTACAGGATCACGCCGCGAAGCTGCGGCCGCCTGATCGACGGCGCGATGCCCAGGGCGGTGGCGTACGCGGGTGAGCTCACGAGGTTCGCCACCTGTGCCGCGATGTGTGCTCCGCCCGAGTCACCGGCGAGCACGAAGCGGGAGGCGTCGACGTGCAGCCGCTTCGCATTGCGCTGCAGATAGGCGAGCGCGGCGTTCACCTGCCGCAAGGGCGTGGGATAGGTCTTGCCCGGTGCCACGGAGTAGTCGACGCCGGCGACCGTGTAACCGTTGCCGGCGAGGATCTTCGCGTAGTTCGCGATCTGGTTCTTGCTTCCAGAAATCCAGCCGCCGCCGTGCACCCAGACGACGGTGGTCAGCGCCCGCTCGCCGTTCTCGATTTCCGACGGATAGAAGACATCGAGGCTCGCGTCGGGGTCCGCAACATCGTAGCGCTCGTTGAGCCGCGCCGTGACGCCCGGCGGTACGTGCTTGGCGAGCGCCTGGGAGGCCGTGTTCGCGCCCTTGTCGAAGGCCGCGCGTATGACCAGCGCCGACGGCCAGGGGCTGAGCTGGAATGCGGCGTAGCTCGCTGCGGCGAGGATAGCGCCGACGCCGAGTGCCCAGAGAAGCCGCGTTTGCATCATCTACGGATGTCCAGGCACACCGGCTCGCGGTACAGGGGAGACAGGAAGCCCGTTTCCGGCAGCTGCTCCTGGATCGCCATGAAGAGCGGCTCCAGCCCGATATCGACGAAGGTCCCGGCGATCTCGTCGTGGTGCGCGGGCAGATACAGGCGCGGATTGTAGAGCTGGATGATGGGCAGGGTCGCGGCGATCTGGCGCTTGGCGATGTACTGGCCGATGTAGCCGACGATGGCCACATCGGTCTTCCCGCCGATGCGCTTCACGACGGCCCTTTCGGCGTCGGTGATCGGTCCGGCGCTGTTCCTGAAGATCAGCCGGAAGCCGTTGTCGAAGGTGAACAGGTAGGCGATCGTTCCCTCGGTGATGACCTTGGGATCGAAGGTGCCGCGCTTCAGGATCGCGGCCTCGGCCGCAGCTTCCTCGCTGGTCGGTGCTCCCGCCGCCGCAGCAATCGCCTTGCGGAAAGCGTCGAGCACTTCGGGGGCCAGGGTGCTATGGCGCGCGAGAATCGCCTCCACCGTGAATCCCTTGTACTTCAGCACCTCGCCGCCGCGCACGGTCGTCGCCTGCCTGGCCGGCAGGCCCAGCGAGATCGCCGTGTCGGTCACCGTGGGCGCACCGATCACCTGGGCTCCGGTCTGAGTCCCGACCGACGCCGCGTCGGACATGTGATCGAAATGCGCGTGGCCGACGAAAATGGCGTCCGCGCGCTTCACGTCCTTCGGCCCGAAACCGATCGGGCGGTTGCGCGGTCCGCGGTCGTAGTAGGCGTCGAGCAGGAGTACCTGCCCGCCGTAGGCGATCTCGAAGTTGGTCGTGCCGAGCCAGCGGATCGCGAGAATCCCTTCCGGCGGCATCGGTCCGCCGATCGCCGCGGGTGTGCGCGAACGGCACGCCGGGTCGTCCGGGGCAACGACGAAGCTCTTGTCGGCGAAGGCGGCCGAGGGGACGAGAAGCATCAGAGCGAGCCACAGGATGTTTTTCATTTTTTGCTCCTTATAGGTCAAGGCTGCGATGGCCGGGTGCGGCGAGGCGCTCTCGCGTCCGGAGGGGACTCTCTTCCGGATCTCAGCGCCCAGAGCGCGATCGGTATGACCGCGACGAACAGGAGAACGGATACCAGCTTCAGGCTCCATTCCGTGAGGAACGCAGCGTCGAAGCCTCTCGGCTGGACCACCGACAATGACGGCCTGACCGGGTCGTAGAAGACCGGGACGGGAACTCCCGTCGAGAAATTGCGCAATATATTTTCCGTAGCCGAGGCGCTCCGGCATCTGCAAAGAATCTGCGAACGGGCGTACTTTCGCCCCGAAACGGTGTATCCGAACGTGACCGAAGCAAAGCGCATCGCACCTTCGCGGCGATCGCCGAAGGGCAGGCGTCGAATTTCCTGCAGGGTCCCCATGGTCGCTGGCCACACGGAGCTGAAGGCCGCGATCCGCAGCTCCAGCAGAAACGAAGGTTCAAGCCAGAACATCAGGACAAGGCCGAACGCGAGGCTCATGACGCTCGAGACAACAGGGAAGACTCGCATCGGGCGGGCGGAGGTCAGCGGGGCAGGACCAGGACTTGCGAGTTCCACGCGGCGATCCACTCCCTGGCGAAGCTTTCGGCGAATCCGGGTTTCATGTCGGAAGTTCTGTTTGGCTAGCTGGGTGATGGGTTCGATGTGCATTGTCCACGGTAGCGCCGATCGGCACCAGATCTGCACTTTCGCCAGCAGCTCGGCTCGCCTGTAAGCAATTTGAAAGCGTGTTGTTTCGCAGGAACGACAACGCGAAAGGCGGAGTCGGACAATGTCTGGCAATCGGTGCAGTCGCAGATGGAGACCCTATCGGCACCGACCTCCGCTTCGTAGGTAATCGAGCCGCAATGACAACCGCCATTGATCTTCATGAAGATTCCCCTTCGGCCGCGTCTTCCTGCAGGAACTGCAGTACCGCGACTTCGTCCCGGCGCAGAGCCGCAGTGGGTGTCTTCTTGCGGGCCTGCTTCGCGAGCGGTTGCGGGCCGAGGGGTGCGGTGAGGCCCTGGAGATACGTGCGCACCAGGCCGGGGTGCACGTAGTACTTCCGGCACACCGCGCGCGTATTGCCGAGGCGCTTCGCCACGGCGTCGATGGCGCGGATCATGTTGCGTTCCGCCTCGCGCTGGCTTTTCGCCGGCCCGAGCGCGAACAGCTCGCGCGCCGCGAGCATGGTCCCCGCCCAGGTGCGGAAGTCCTTGGCGGTGATGTCGCGGCCGGTGATTTCGCGCAGATACGCGTTGACGTCGTCCGACGAGATCGTCTGGCGCTTGCCCGACTCGTCGATGTACTTGAACAGCTCGTACCCCGGCAAATCCTGGCACTGCTGCACGATGCGCGCGAGCTTGCGATCGGTGATCGATATGGCGTGCTCGACTCCGCTCTTGCCGCGAAACGAAAAATGCAGCTTCGCGCCCTTCACCTCGACGTGCCGCCCGCGCAGGGTCGTGAGGCCGAACGAGCGATTGTCGCGCGCGTACTCGTCGTTGCCGACGCGGATGAGGGTCTTGTCGAGCAGCATCACCACGGTCGCCAGGATCTGCCGGCGCGTGAGGTCGCGGGCGCGTAGGTCGCGTTCGACGCGCTCGCGGATCTCGGGAAGGATCTCGCTGAACTTGAGCATGCGGCGGAATTTCGACTTGTCGCGCGTATCGCGATACAGCGGGTGATAGCGGTACTGCTTGCGCCCGCGGGCGTCGCGCGCGGTCGCCTGGATGTGCCCGCTGGGGTCGGGGCAGATCCACACGTCGGTCCAGGCGGGCGGGATCACGAGCGCCCGGATGCGCTTCCTCTCGGCGGGATCGGTGATGAGCTCGCCGTGGGGCGCGTAGTAGCTCCAGCCCTTGCCGTTGCGCTCGCGCCGGATGCCGGCCAAGCCGTCCGTGACGTAATTAAGCCCGGCGCGGGTTGCTGCTAAGCGGTGCTCGTCGACGCGGGGCGAGATCACGCTTTCAGCCTTTTCCCGGGTGGAGGGCGCCGCAGCTTCCGCAGGTGCGCAGCGCTCGATCCGCGTAGAACCGCTCGAACAGGGGAGGAAGATCGCGCACGATGCTCTTCAGCTGAATCTCGACGCGGTGGAGCAGCCTGTGGCACGCGAGGCAATACCACTCGAAGCCGTCCTTCACGCCTTCAGGCCGGGTGCGCTCGATCACCAGGCACAGGCTCCCGGCTTCGGGCCGCTGCGGCGAGTGGCGCAGGTGCGGCGGCATGAGGAAGATCGCGCCCTCCTCGAGCTCGACGCGTCCCGGCTTGCCGCCTTCCATGATGTTGAGGAAGGCGTTTCCCTTCATCTGGTAGAAGAACTCCTCGAAGGGATCGTCGTGGAAATCGGTGCGCTGGTTCGGGCCGCCGACGACCGTCACGATGAAATCTCTGTCTTCCCAGACTTGCGCGTTGCCCACCGGCGGCTTGAGCAGGTGCCGGTGCTCCTCGATCCACTTCGGGAAGTCCAGCGACCGTTGCACGGCTGCTAGAGCTTGATGCAGATGTTGGTCGGCTCGGAGTAGAAATTGAGCGAGTGCAAGCCGCCTTCGCGGCCGATGCCCGAGAGCTTGGTGCCGCCGAAGGGTGTGCGCAGGTCGCGCAGGAACCAGCAGTTCACCCAGGAGATGCCGACCTCCATCGCCTGCCCGACGCGGTGTCCGCGCGCGAGGTTGGTGGTCCACACCGTGGAGGCGAGGCCGTAGGGCGTGTCGTTCGCCATGGCGATCGCTTCCTCCTCGCGATCGAAGGGCGCAATGTGGGCGCAGGGGCCGAAAATCTCCTCGCGCACGGTGCGCGCGGTTTCGGGCAGCCCGGTCCACAGCGTCGGCTGGATCCAGGCGCCGTTGTCGCGCGCGTCGCCGAATTTCGGCACGCCGCCCCCGGTGACCACCTTCGCGCCTTCCTTTTTCGCCAGCTCGTAGTAGGAGAGCACCTTCTCGCGGTGCTGCTTCGAAATGAGCGGCCCCAGGTTCGTGGTCTTGTCCTGCGGATAGCCGAGGACGAGCGCCTCGGCCTTCGCCTTGAGCACGGCGACGAACTTGTCGAAGATCGGTCGCTCGACGTACACCCGCTCCGGCGCGAGGCATACCTGGCCGGTGTTGGAGAAGATCGCGTTCGCCATCCCGGCGGCCGCGGCGTCGAAGTCGCAGTCGGCGAAGACGATGCCGGGGTTCTTGCCGCCCAGCTCGAAGGAAATCGGCTTCACCGTCGGCGCGACCGCCTTCATGATCGCCGCGCCGGTGGCGGTCTCGCCGGTGAAGGTCACGCCGTTCACTTCAGGGTGCGTGGTGATGAATTCACCCGCGGAATCCGGCCCGAAGCCGTGCACGACGTTGTAGACGCCCGGGGGAACGCCGGCCTCGTGCATGACCTCGGCAAGGAGGGTCGCAGTCGAGGGCGTTTCCTCGGACGGCTTGGCGACGATGCAATTGCCGCAGGCGAGCGCGGGGGCGAGCTTCCAGGTAAGCAGCAGCAGCGGCAGGTTCCAGGGCGCGATCACCCCGACCACGCCCAGGGGCTTGCGCATCGCATAGTTGACCGCTCCTTTGCCGTCGGGCGTGTCGAGGTGGTACGCCTCCGTCCCGTAAGTGCGCACGATGTCGGCGAATACGCGGAAGTTCGCCGCGCCGCGCGGGATGTCGAGATGGCTCGCGAGCGAGACGGGCTTTCCTGTGTCCGCCACTTCGGCGGCGAGGAAATCATCGAAGCGCTTGTCGATGCCTTCGGCGACCTTGCGCAGGAGATCGACGCGCGCCTGCAGCGCCGTCTTGCCCCAGGGACCCTTCAGCGCCGCCTTTGCCGCGCGCACCGCCTGGTCCACCATTGCGCGGTCGGCCTCGTGCACCTGCGCGACCACCGTGCCGTCGACCGGATTGATCTTGGTGAACTGCTTCTTGCCGGTGACGAACTGACCGTTGATGTAGCACTTGCGCTCGGCGACTTTCGTGCTGGCGTTCATGGATTGCTCCGCAGGTGGGACTCGGGCCGTAGGCAGGCCCCGGAAAATAAGGGATACTTTACCAAAATGCCCACGGCCCATGCTCCCCGGCGCGAGCCGAGAACGAAAGACGGCCCGCCGCCATGACTCTGATGTCCAAGGAGCGCGCCATCCTGTTCGCCGACGTCAGCGGCAGCACGGCGCTCTATGAACTCCTCGGCGACAAGCCCGCCGCCAAGGCGATCGACGCTTGCCTCGGCGTGCTCAAGGAAGTCATCGCGAGGCGCGACGGGCTGGTGGTGAAGACGATCGGCGACGAGCTGATGGTGGTGTTCAACAACCCCGAAGCCGCGTGCGAAGCCGCCCGCGAGATGCAGCAGGCCATGACCGCGCTCCCGCCGACCGCGGGCGCGAAGCTCGCCATCCGCATCGGCTTTCACTTCGGCCTGGTGCTCGAGGACAAGGGCGATTTCTGGGGGGACGGGGTCAACACCGCGGCGCGCCTTGCCGGCCTCGCGAAGGCGGGCCAGATCCTCACCACCGGCGCCACGGCGAACGCGCTGCCGGGAATCCAGCGCAGCAACCTGCGCGACCTGGACGCGATCTCGGTGAAGGGCAAGCACGACGCGGTGCGCGTGTTCGAGTTGATGTGGGGAGACCCGGAGGACGCGACACAGTTCGCGGGGCTCGCCTCCAGCGCCAACGTCCAGGCGAAGCTGACACTGGAGGTCGGCGAGGGCACCATGGGCTTCCCTCTGGACAAGTCGGTCCTGGTATTCGGCCGCGAGAACACCTGCGACGTCGTCGTCCAGGAGAAGACCGCCTCGCGCCGGCACGCGCGCATCGAGCGCCGCGGCGTGCAATACGTGCTGGTCGACGAGTCCACCAACGGCACCTACGTCGCGATCGAAGGCGAGCGCGAGATGATGCTACGCCGCGACAGCGTCATGCTGCGCGGCAGGGGCAAGATCGCCCTGGGCATTTCTACCGACAAGGCCGTCGAGCTGGTCCTGTTCGACTGCTCCTGAGCTAAAATCCCGGTCTTTCCCAAGTGGTGAGGTCGACGTGAACCAGGCGGCATCGGCGGCGCGCGCCGCGGTTTCGGGCAAGGAACACTGGACGGACAAGAAGGGAGCGAAGCTCTTCCTCTGGCAAAAGCCCCAGGCCTCGAGTGGGCCAAAGCTGGGCACCGTGCTGTTCGTGCACGGGTCGTCCATGGCTTCGCAGCCGACCTTCGATCTCAAGGTTCCGGGGCGCCCGGATTCGTCGGTGATGGACTGGTTCGCCGCGCGCGATTTCGACACCTGGACCATGGACCACGAGGGCTACGGGCGCTCGGACAAGTCGCGCCCGATCAACTGCGATATTTCCAACGGCGCGGACGATCTCGCCGCCGGCACGGACTACATACTGAAGACGACCGGCGCGAAGAAGCTCCTGATCTACGGCATTTCCTCGGGCGCCTTGCGGGCGGCGCTGTTCGCCCAGCGGCATCCGGAGCGCGTTGCGCGGCTCGCCCTGGACGCGTTCGTGTGGACGGGCGAGGGCAGCCCGACGCTGGCCGAGAGGAAGAAGAAGCTCCCCGAGTTCTCCTCGAAGAACCGTAGGCCCATCGACCGCGCCTTCGTGCACAGCATATTCGAACGCGACCACCCCGGTACGGCCGACAAAGCCACCATCGACGCTTTCGCCGATGCCATCGTGGCGCTCGACGATTCGGTGCCCACCGGGACCTACGTCGACATGTGCTCCAGGCTGCCGATCGTCGACCCGGCGAAGATCGCTGCGCCGACGATCATCATGCGCGGGCAATGGGACGGTATCGCGGGCGTCGACGACCTCGTCGAGTTCTTCAAGCGGCTGCCGAATCCGGACAAGCAGTTCACGGTGATGGCCGGCATCTCTCACGCGAGTTTCCAGCAGAAGAACTACCTCATGGTCTATCACATCCTGCATTCGTTCTTCTCGCAACCCGAACCCCTTTACGGAGGCTAGCTTCATGCGCACGTTCGCTGCATTGCTTTTCGCACTCCTCGCCTCGACCGCGGCGGCACAAGGCTATCCGGCCCACCCGGTGCGCATCGTCATCCCGCTCTCGCCGGGAGGCACGACCGACGTGCCCGGGCGCATGATCGCCCAGAAGCTCTCCGAGACGCTCGGGCAGCAGTTCTTCGTCGAGAACCGGGCCGGCGCCGGAGGCATGATCGGCTCGGACTTCGTCGCCAAGTCCAAGCCCGACGGCTACACCCTGCTGCTGACTGCGAGCCCGTTCGTGATCGCTCCGCACGTGTACAAGAACATGCCGTACAACGCGCTCACCGATTTTGCGCCGGTGATCCGCATCGCCACCGGGCCATACGTCCTGGTCGTGCATCCTTCGCTTGGGGTGCACTCGGTAAAGGAACTGATCGCGCTCGCGAAGAAGCAGCCCGGCAAGATCGATTTCGCGAGCTCGGGTAACGGCGGAGCGCAGCACCTGGTCACTGAGCTGTTCATGTACATGGCGGGGATCAGGCTCAACCACGTGCCCTACAAGGGCAGCGGTCCCGCGCAGCAGGATCTGATTGCGGGGATCATCAAGGTGAGCTTCGTCGGAACCCCGATCGCGATCCCGCACATGAAAACCGGAAGGCTGAACGCCCTGGGTGTGAGCACGGCCAAGCGCTCGCCGGAAATGCCCGACGTGCCGACCATCGCGGAGGCGGGCGTGCCCGGCTACGAGGCCACGGTGTGGATCGGCATGCTGGCCCCGGCCGGCACGCCGAACGAAATCGTCGCCAAGATCAACGGCGAGATCGGGAAGCTGGTGCGCGCGGACGAAGTGCGCAAGCTCCTGGCGCCGACCGGGATGGAGCCGGACCCGGACACGCCCGAGCAGTTCGGGGCCTACCTCAAGGCCGACTACGACAAGTGGGGCAAGGTCGTGCGCGAATCCGGAGCGACGGTGAACTGAGCGCCGGCTGAGCAGCCATGAGGGAAATCATTTTCCTCCTGGCGCTGGCCAGCGCCAACGGCGGCATTGCGCTTCGCGCGGTCGAGCCCATGCTGCCGCGCCTCGCCTCGGAATTCGGGGCGAGCGTTTCCTCGACCGCGACCATCATCTCCGCGTACGCCTTTGCCTACGCCGGGTCGCAGCTTGTCTACGGGCCGCTAGGGGATCGCTTCGGCAAGCTGCGCGTGGTGACGTTCTCGCTCGCCGGGGCGGCGCTCGGCTGCTTCGCCTGCGCGCTCGCGCCCGACCTCGGGACGCTCGCCGCGACGCGGTTCCTTACCGGCCTGTTCGCCTCGACGCCGGTGATGCTCGGCATGGCTTATATCGGCGACCGCGTTCCGGCGGCCGAGCGGCAGCCGGTGATTGCGCGCTTCATCATCGGCACGATCAGCGGGCAGGCGCTCGGGCCGGCGGTGGGCGGCGCGGTGACCGATCTGCTCGACTGGCGCGGGACCTTCGCGTTCATCGGGGGCGTCTACGCCGTGGTGTGCGCGATCCTGCTGGTGCGCACCCGCGCGCAATGGTCACAGGAAAAGGGCAGGGCGTTTCCCGGTCATCCGTTCGCGACGCATCTGCGGCTGCTCGAGTCCTCGCGCGTGCGCCATGTGGTGGCGGTCGGGTTCATCGAGACGTTCATTTTCTTCGGCGCTTTCTCGTTTCTCGGAGCGTATCTGAGCCTGCGCTTCGGCCTCTCCCTCACCCTGATCGGCGTGATCCTCGCCGGCTTTGGCGCCGGCGGCGTGCTCTACACGCTGATGGTCCGGCGGCTGCTGATGGAGCTCGGCCAGCGCGGTCTGGTTCTGGGCGGGGGCGCGGCCAGCTTTGCCTGCTACTCCCTCGCCATGCTGACCCCGCTCTGGGGCGTGTTCATCGCCTGCACCATCGGCCTGGGCTTCTCCTTTTACATGCTGCACAACACC
>JBGQKQ010000002.1:0-62213 GCA_041499655.1 Gammaproteobacteria bacterium | reverse complement strand
TTCGGTGAAGCGCGTCACCGCCTCGTGGTTGAGCGCGAGGCTCTCGATCTGCTCGCGGCCTGCGGACTTCGGTGCGCGCATGTGGCCGCGGAGCTTGCCGTTCACCTGGAGAACGAGCTCGATTTCGTCCTGCTCGAGCGCTGCTTCGTCGACGATGGGCCAGGGTGCAGTCAGAAGATCGCCATGCTTGGCGGAGAACCCCAAGTCCTGCCACAGAGCGTGGGTGATGTGGGGCGCGATCGGGTAGAGCACACGCAGCAGCACGCCCATCGCTTCCGAAGCAGCCTGTGACACGGCGTTTACGCTCACCACCCCTTCTCCTCCGGAAAATCCTTCCAGGAGGTTGAGCATCTTCATGCACGCGGACACCACTGTGTTGTACTGCATTCGTTCGTAGTCGTAGGAGGCTTGCTTCAGTGCAAGATGGATTCCCCTCCGAAATTCGCGTATCGCAGGCGCCTGTGAAGACCAGTCCTTGACGGGGACGAATGGAGAAATCGAGATGTGGTCCGCGGCGGCTTTTCCGCGACCCGCGGCGAACAGCCAAAGCCTCCGAAGAAACCTGCTTCCGCCTTCTACACCCGAATCCGACCACTCCAGCGTTTGCTCGGGCGGGCTCGCGAACATCATGAAAAGTCGCGCCGTGTCCGCACCGTATTTCTCGATCAGGTCCTGCGGGTCGACACCGTTGTTCTTCGACTTCGACATGGTGCCGATGCCATCGGACTCGACCGGCTTGCCGTCGGACTTGAGTATCGCGCCGGTGCGCTGGCCCTTGTCGTCGTGCCTCAGCTCGACGTCGACGGGATTGTAGTAGGTGATGCGGCCTTCTCCGCTCTTCCTGTAGAAGATCTCGTTCAGCACCATGCCCTGGGTGAGGAGGCGCGTGAACGGCTCGTCGACTCCTGAAATGAGCTTGAGATCGCGCATCACCTTGGTCCAGAAGCGCGAATAGAGCAGGTGCAGGATCGCGTGCTCGATGCCGCCGATGTACTGGTCGACCGCCATCCAGTACTTCGCGCGCTCATCGACCATCGCTTTCGACTGGTCCGGGCAGGCGAAGCGCAGGTAGTACCAGGACGAATCGACGAAGGTGTCCATGGTGTCCGTTTCGCGTTTCGCCGGCTTGCCGCATTTCGGGCATTTGCAATTCAGGAACGAGGGCGTTTTCGCGAGCGGGTTGCCGGTGCCGTCCGGGACGAGGTTCTCGGGCAGCACCACCGGGAGCTGGTCGTCGGGCACCGGGACGTCGCCGCAGCCGTCGCAGTGGATGATCGGGATCGGCGTGCCCCAGTAGCGCTGGCGCGAGATGCCCCAGTCGCGCAGACGCCAGGTCACCTGTTTGTCACCGAGATTATTTTTCTTCAGGTCCGCTGCGATCACATCCACCGCGGCCTGATAGTCGAGCCCGTCGTAGGCGCCCGAGTTGACGCACCGGCCGTGGTCGGCATACCAGGGCTGCCAGCCGTCGGCGGAATAGGGGCGTCCCCCGACGTCGATCACCGGCTTGATGCGCAGGCCGTATTTTTTCGCGAACGCAAAATCGCGCTCGTCGTGGCCGGGCACGCCCATCACCGCGCCTTCTCCGTAGGCCATGAGCACGTAATTGCCGACCCAGACCTCGATTTTTTCGCCCGACACCGGGTGGGTGACGAAGAGCCCGGTCGGCATGCCTTTCTTGTCGAGTTGCGCGAGGTCGGCCTCCATCACCGAGCCGCGCTTGCACTCGTCGACGAAGGCGGCGAGCTTCCTGTCGGACTTCGCGGCGTGCGCGGCAAGCGGATGCTCCGCCGCGACCGCGCAGAAGGTCGCTCCCATGAGCGTGTCGGCGCGGGTGGTGAAGACGCGCAGCAGCTTCTTCTCGCCGGCGAGCTCGTAGGGAAAGGCGATGTTCACGCCATGGCTCTTGCCGATCCAGTTGGCCTGCATGGTCTTCACGCGCTCGGGCCACCCCGCGAGCGAATCGAGCGCGGAGAGCAGCTCCTCGGCATAGGCGGTGATCCGCATGTAGTACATGGGAATCTCGCGCTTCTCGACCACGGCGCCCGTGCGCCAGCCGCGGCCGTCGATCACCTGCTCGTTGGCGAGCACCGTCTGGTCGACCGGGTCCCAGTTGACCGTGCCGGTCTTCTTGTAGACGAGGCCTTTCTCGAGCATCCGCAGGAACAGCCACTGGTTCCAGCGGTAGTAGTCGGGTTTGCAGGTAAAGAGCTCGCGTTCCCAATCGATCGCGAAACCGAGTTTCTTTAGCTGGTTCCGCATGTAGTCGATGTTGCGGTACGTCCACTCGGCCGGCGGTACGCCGTTCGCCATGGCGGCGTTCTCCGCGGGCAGGCCGAAAGCGTCCCAGCCCATGGGCTGCATCACGTTGTGCCCCCGCATGCGATGGAAGCGGGTCATCACGTCGCCGATGGTATAGTTGCGCACGTGCCCCATGTGCAGCTTGCCCGAGGGGTAAGGGAACATCGAGAGGCAGTAGAATTTCGGGCGGGCCGGGTCCTCGACGGCACGGAAAGCGCCGGTGCGTTCCCAGTGCTGGTGCGCTTCGCGCTCTACCTTTTCGGGGTCGTACTGAGGAAGCATTGAATGAGATTGCGGAAAGCGTGGATTATAACCGCGTGCGTCCGCGTGGAATGGAGATGACGATGCGCTTGTCGATCGGTTCGGCGCTCGTAGCGGTCACCCTGGTCGCCAGCGGCGCCGCCGCCGCGCAATCCGGAGCCAAGCCCCGCGCCGCGCCGCCCGCGACAGTCGAATCCCTGCAGTTGTCCGCCTCGGTCGAGCGCGGCCGCCAGGTCGTTCCGCTCAATCCCGGAATGGAGCTGAAAGCGGGCGATCGGGTCAATACGGGAGCCCGGTCCAAACTGGTTCTCAAGCTGGCCGATGGCAGCACGATCAAGCTCGGCGAGAAAGGATCGCTGTTCTTCGACCGGGCGCAGGTGCGCGAGGACGGCGTCTTCGATGCGGCGCTTTTCGTTGCGGAAGGCGCTTTCCGGTTCACCACGGGTGCGCTCGACAAGTTCGCCGGAAAGCGCGAAGTGAGCATCGCCGTCAACAACGTCAACGCGGGAATCCGCGGCACGGATCTGTGGGGAAAATCCACCCAGGAAAGCGACATCGTCTGCCTGATCGAGGGCAGCATCGAGGTCACCCCTCCCGGGGAGCAACCCTTCACCCTGGATCAGCCCCTGTCCTTTTATGCGCTCGAAGCGAACGTGTCGAAGCCGGTGGCGACTGTACTCGCGGACACGTTCAGGGAATGGGCGGCGGAGACGGAGCAGGAGCCGGGTCAAGGCGTGGCGACCCGGCGCGGGAAGTGGAAAGTCTCGGTCGCTTCGGTCAAGAAATCGGGCGAAGCGTTCGATGCCTACAACGCGCTGCGCAAGGCCGGCTACGCCGCCGAGATCGTTCCGGCAAAAGCGGGCGACGCGCGCGTATACGGAGTGCGCCTTTCGGGCTTCGAATCCCAAAAAGACGCGAAATCCGTCGTCGAAGCCCTGAAGGGCCAGGCCGAGCTGGCGAAATTCGACTACAAAATCGGGATGTAGAGCGGCACGAAGCACTGCGCCGCGCGGCGCCTGCGGTAAAATCGGGCATTCGCGAATGCCCGAATGCACAATCTTCTCGAGAATCTCAATCCCGAGCAGCTCGCCGCGGTTACCCTTCCGGATCAGTCTGCGCTGATCCTTGCCGGAGCCGGTTCCGGGAAAACCCGCGTACTGACCACCCGAATCGCGTGGCTGATCCAGACGGGCAACGTGAGCCCCGGCGGCGTTCTCGCCGTGACCTTCACCAACAAAGCGGCGAAGGAGATGCTCACGCGCATCTCCGCGATGCTCCCGATCAGCACGCGCGGCATGTGGGTCGGCACCTTTCACGGGCTGTGCAACCGCTTCCTGCGCGCCCATCACCGGGACGCAGGCCTGCCGCAGCAATTCCAGATCCTCGATTCGCAGGACCAGCAGGCCGCGATCAAGCGCGTGCTCAAGGCCATGAACGCCGACGAAGAACGGTTTCCGGCGCGCGAGGCGCAGTATTTCATCAGCGCGGCGAAAGAAGAGGGCAAGCGAGCGCGGGACCTCGAGATCGGCGACGAGATCATGCGGCGTTACGCGGAGATCTACGCGGCGTACGATGAGCAGTGCCAGCGCGAAGGCGCGGTCGATTTCGCGGAGCTGCTGCTGCGCACCTACGAGGTCCTGTCCAGGAACGAGGTCTTGCGCGAGCACTACCGCAGCCGCTTCCGGCACATCCTGGTCGACGAGTTCCAGGACACCAACCGGCTGCAGTACCGCTGGCTGAAGCTGCTCGCGGGCCCCAAGAACGTCATGTTCGCGGTCGGCGACGACGACCAGAGCATCTACCGGTTTCGCGGCGCGAACGTGGGCAACATGGCCGAGTTCGAGCGCGATTTCCGCGTCGAGAACGTCATCCGGCTGGAGCAGAACTACCGCTCGCAGGGAAATATCCTCTCTGCCGCGAATGCGCTCATCGCGCACAACAAGAAGCGCCTCGGCAAGAACCTGTGGACTTCCGCCGGCCACGGCGAGCCGTTGCGGATCTACGAGGCGCAATCGGACGTCTACGAGGCGAGCTGGCTCACCGAAGAGGTCCAGTCGCTCAAGCGCGGCGGCCTGCGCCTCGCAGACATCGGGGTGCTGTATCGCTCGAACGCGCAATCGCGGATCATCGAGCATGCGCTTTTCTCGGCGGGCATGCCCTATCGGGTCTACGGTGGCCTGCGCTTTTTCGAGCGCATGGAGATCAAGCACGCGCTGGCCTATCTGCGCCTCGCCGCCAATCCCGACGACGACGGGGCGTTTCTGCGCGTGGCGAATTTCCCCGCGCGCGGCGTCGGAGCGCGGACCCTGGAGCAGCTGCAGGATGCGGCGAAGGCGGGCGGGGTCAGTCTCTACAAGGCTGCCGCCGCGCTCTCCGGCAAGGCCGGGGCGGCGATCGCATCCTTCGTGCGCATCGCCGACTCGCTCAAGGCCGAAACGCAGGAACTGCCGCTGCCTGAGACGGTCGAGGTCATGCTGGAAAAGAGCGGCCTCGTCGCGCATTACAAAGCCGAAAGAGACGGCGCCGACCGCGTCGAGAACCTGAACGAGCTGGTGAACGCGGCCGCCGCGTTCGTCAGCGAGGCCGAGGAGCACGATCTCCCGGCGTTCCTCGCGCACGCCTCGCTCGAGTCGGGCGAGAATCAGGCGGCCGAAGGGACGGACGCGCTGCAACTGATGACGGTGCACTCGGCGAAGGGTCTGGAGTTCGCTGCGGTGTTCGTCACCGGTCTGGAAGAGGGCCTTTTCCCGCACGAGCAGAGCGCGCTCGAGGACGACGGCCTGGAGGAGGAGCGCCGTCTCATGTACGTGGCGATCACGCGTGCGCGGACGCGTCTCTACCTATGCTATGCGCAGACACGCATGCTCCACGGGCAGACGCGCTACAACGTCGCCTCGCGCTTTCTCGACGAGATTCCCCAGGAAGTGGTGAAGCGACTCAGTCCGGTCATGAGGCCCGCTGTAGGCCGCGGGCGTTTCGACGACAAGGCATGGGAGCCGGCTCCCGAAAAGGTCTTCAAAGCGAAGTCAGCCGGCCATGGATTCCGCATCGGCCAGGCGGTGCAGCACCCCAAGTTCGGCCAGGGCGTGATCGTCAATGCGGAGGGCTCGGGGAACGACGCCAGATTGCAGATCAACTTTGGGAAACAAGGCATGAAGTGGTTGGCGTTGGAGTACGCCAAGATCACCGCAGCCTAGTTCTTGTCGAACAAGCGGAGCTGACTCGCTCCGATCAGGGTCGCTTGCTCCACCGCGCGCTTCGCCTCCTCCAGCGTCGCCGTTTCGCCGGAATGGTTGCCAGCCTGCCAGCGGTACACCCCGTCCCATTCCTTCTTCGGTCCGAGCTGAACCAGGCCCAGACGCTCCTTGCCCAGCCAATAGCCGTGGGACAGATAGCCGCGTTCCCAGAACGCCTGCTTCGCCTTCCTTGTGGAGCGCTTCGGCATGCGCCACCCCCTCGCGCGCATTCTACCCGCGCGCCCGGTTGGAGAGAATCCCCGCCTCGTGTAGAGTAGCGCCTCCCCCAAAAGGGGGTATTCGAGGGACCCCCTTTGGGGGGTCAGGGGAAACGCATGAAAAACGACTATCTCGAGCGGATCCTGAGGGCGCGCGTCTACGACGTGGCGCACGAGACGCCTCTCGAAGTCGCGCCCAATCTCTCTGCGCGGCTGGGCAACCGGGTGCTCCTGAAACGCGAGGACATGCAGCCGGTGTTCTCCTTCAAGTGCCGCGGCGCCTACAACAAGATGGTCAATCTCCCTGCCACCGCGCTCGCACGCGGCGTGATCGCCTCGTCGGCTGGTAACCACGCCCAGGGCGTGGCGCTCGCCGCGCAGAAGCTCAGCTGCGCCGCGACGATCGTGATGCCCTCCACCACCCCCAAGATCAAGATCGATGCGGTCAAGGCGCGCGGGGCGGAGGTGATCCTGCATGGCGATACCTATGACGAAGCCTACACAGAGGCGTCGCGCCTCCGGCGCTCGCGCAGACTCTCTTTCGTGCACCCCTACGACGACCCGGACGTCATCGCCGGCCAGGGAACGATAGGCATGGAGATCGTGAGGCAATCGTCACAGCCGCCGCACGCGGTGTTCGTGCCGGTCGGAGGCGGCGGCCTGATCTCGGGAATCGCTTGCTACGTCAAACGCCTGCGTCCTTCGGTCAAGGTGATCGGGGTCGAGCCGGTCGACGCCGACGCCATGGCGCGATCATTGAAGGCCGGACGGCGCGTCGCACTCGATCACGTAGGACTGTTCGCCGACGGCGTCGCGGTGAAGCACGTGGGCAAAGAGACGTTCCGGATATGCAGCGAGCTGCTCGACGGAATGATCCTCGTGAATACCGACCAGATCTGCGCCGCGATCAAGGATGTGTTCGAAGACACGCGCACGATACTCGAGCCTGCCGGGGCGCTCGCGATCGCCGGGGCGAAGTCCTACGTCGAGCGCACCGGCGTGCGCGGCAAGAAGCTCGTCGCCATCGCCTCGGGCGCGAACACCAATTTCGACCGGTTGCGCTTCGTCGCGGAGCGCGCCGAGGTCGGCGAGCATCGCGAGGCGATTCTCGCGGTCACGATCCCGGAGCGCCCCGGCAGCTTCAAGAAGTTCTGCGCCACGCTGGGCTCGCGCAACATCACCGAGTTCAACTACCGCATCGCCGATCCCAGGCAGGCGCACGTGTTCGTCGGCGTCGAGGTGCACAACCGCGACGAGACCGCGAGGATCGTCAAGACGCTCCAGCGCGAGGATCTCAAGACGCTCGATCTTTCGGACGACGAAATGGCCAAGCTGCACGTGCGCCACCTGGTCGGAGGGCATGCCCCGGCAGAAATCAGGAAGGGCGCGCGCGGCGCGCCCGACGAGTTGCTGTATCGGTTCGAGTTTCCCGAACGTCCCGGGGCGCTGATGAAATTTCTTTCGAACATGCGCACCGACTGGAACATCAGCCTGTTCCACTACCGCAACCAGGGCAGCGACTACGGCCGGGTGCTGGTCGGCATGCAGGTGCCGCGCCACGAGATGCGCGAATTCCGGCAATTTCTCACGACCCTGGGTTACCCCTGCGTCGATGAGAGCCGAAATCCTGCGTACCGATTGTTTCTCGGCTAGGGCTTCGGATCTTCGCCGAAATATCCCGGCGCCATCTCGCCGGCGTAGCACGGCGGGGATGAGAAGCCCTGCGGGTTGTCGAGAAATTTGAGGCCTTCCGGCTCTCGGCGGTACACGCCCCGCTCGGTGACGACAAAATCGACGGGAATGTCGTGCGGCTGCGGCCGGATGGTCTTCAGGTACGCCCGCTCGTACGCGACCCCGATCACGCGCGGCCGCTTGGCGAGCGCCGCCAGGGTGCGATCGAAGAACCCGCCGCCGTAACCGAGTCGGTATCCGTCCGCATCCCACCCGAGCATCGGAAGAAGCACGTGGTCGGGCTGTACTTCGCGCGAGTCGACCGGGTAAGGAATTCCAAGTGGCCCGTCGGCGAGTTTCACGCCGGGATGCCATTCCCGAAAGATCAGCGGCGTTTTCGGCGCCATGACGACCGGCATCGCGGTCGTCGCTCCTCTGCGCCGCAGGGCGGCGGCGAGGTGGCGCACGTCGTACTCGTTCTTGTAGGGCCAGCAGAACGCGAGGACTCCGTGCACCAGATCCGGGAACGCGCGTTCAATGTGAATGTCGATCCGCGAGCGCCAATCGGCGAGCACATCCTCGGCGAGACCGCTGCGTTCGCGCAGCAGCCTGGCGCGCTCGCTCTTGCGCCAGGCTGAGAGTTCCGGGGATATTTCGGAAAACCTCATGAATTGTCCGGTATTTCGTCACTCGGGAGCCGCAACCCCCTATGGTATTCTAGAGCGGGAGGAAGTGATTTGAAATCAGCATTGCCACGGGTCGCGGCGGTGGCGGTATTGCTGGCCGCGGCCGGACTCGCTCATGCGGCGAAGCTCGATTCGCAGGACGCCGCTTTGCTCGCCGCGCGCGACGCGTTCGAGGCGGTCAATCGCGCCCGGCTCGCCCAAGTGGCACCGCAGATCGAGGGTCACGTGCTCGCCCCCTATGTCGAGTACTGGCAGCTTTTCCTGAGGCTGCCTGCCGCCCGGGCCGAAGACGTTCGCGAATTCTTCTCCCGATATCCCGGCAGCGCGCTCGCCGAGCAATTGCGCACCGACTGGCTCAAGGTGCTCGGAAAGAGCGGCCGCTGGGAGCTTTTCCAGGAAGAGTATCCGGCGCTGTCCGCCGACGATCCGGACGTGACCTGCTACGCGCTGCTCTCGCGCTGGAAACGCGACGACGCGCCTGCGCTCGATCAATTCAAGTCGTTCTGGAACGCGCCGCGGGATCTTCCCGACGGCTGCCTGCAGCTCGCGCGCGCGCTCGCCAAGTCCGGCCAGATCGGCTCGGGCGAAGCCTGGGCGCGGTTTCGCATGCTCGTCGACGCCGGCCTCCTCGGCGCGGCGAAGCGCTCCCTGGAGTTCGTGCCGCGCGGGGAGGCGATCGACCCGCGGCGGCTCGGCGGGGTCATTCGCGCGCCCGCCCGGTTCCTGAAAAATACGCAGGCAGATTTCACCAAGGTTGCCGACCGTGAGCTGGTCATTGCCGCAGTGACGCTGGCTTCCGACTCGGATCCGCTCGCGGTGGCGAAGCTGTGGAGCGGCGGCCTCAGCGACAAATTCTCCGCGGAGGACGCGAAATACGTGTGGCTGATGCTCGCCATGAACGGCGCGCAGCGCCACGTGCCCGACGCGCTCGGCTGGTTCGGCAAAGCCGGAAACCTGAACGAGGAGCAACTCGCCTGGCGCGCGCGGATCGCGCTGCGGACGGAGAACTGGGCCGAGGTCAGAAATTCCATCGACCGCATGTCTCCGGTTGCCAGGAACGACGCGATATGGACCTACTGGTACGGGCGGGCTGAGCGCGAGCTCGGCAGTCCCATCGAGGCCGAAGGCTACTTCGAGCGCATCGCCGCGGAGCACAGCTTCTACGGCCGGCTCGCCTCCGACGAACTGGGGGTAAGCCTGCGTATCCCGCCGCGGGCGCCGCTACCTACCGAGGCCGAGATCGCCGAGGTCGCAGCCATCCCGGGTCTCGCTCGGGCGCTCGCGCTCTATCGCATCGATATGCGTACCGAAGCGACGCGCGAGTGGCTGTGGACCATACGCGGCATGGACGACAGGAAGCTGCTCGCCGCCGCGGAGCTCGCGCGCCGCAACGAGGCCTGGGACCGGGCGATCAGCACGGCCGACCGGACCCTCATCGCCCACAATTTCTCGGTGCGGTACCTCGCGCCGTACCGCGAGGTGCTCGCAGAGAAGGCACGCTCGCGCGACCTGGAGGAGTCCTGGGTGCTGGGCGTGATTCGCCAGGAAAGCCGCTTCATCAGCGGCGCGAAGTCCTCGGCCGGGGCGAGCGGCCTGATGCAGGTGATGCGCCCGACGGCGAGGTGGGCGGCGCAGAGGATGCGCCTGAAGAACTTCTCGTGGTCGCGACTGCGTGAGCCGGAAATCAACGCCTCCCTGGGCACTTACTACCTGCGCCACGTGCTCGATCAGTTCGACGGGAGCCCGGTGCTCGCGGCGGCTGCCTACAATGCCGGGCCCTCGCGGGCCAAGCTGTGGCGCGGGACCGCGCCGGTGGAGGGCGCGATCTTCGCCGAGACCATCCCGTTCGTCGAGACGCGCGACTACGTCAAGAAGGTCATGGCGAACACGGTCTACTACGCCGCGGTCCTCGGAACCGAGCCGACCCCGCTGAAGACGCGCCTGGGCGTGGTATCTCCGCGCCGGACCCCCGAAGGCGTTGCCGCCATCCGGAGCGAGCCCGTCGTCCAGTAGTTTGCCGCTCGGCTTGGGAGCGCCTTCGCGGTTAAACTAGGCACTTTCGCCAAGTACGTTCCTTGCGGCATTCATGAGCCGGATTCTGGTCATCGGCGGCAGCGGCTTCGTCGGCCGGCATCTCGTGCGCCATCTCGTCGACGCCGGGCATTTCGTCGTGGTGCCCACGCGCCAGCGCGAGCGCGCGAAGCACCTGATCCTTCTGCCGACCGTGGACGTGGTCCAGGCCGACGTGCACGACCTGGAAACGCTGGTGAAGCTCGCGTCCGGCTGCGACGCGGTGGTGAATCTGGTCGGCATTCTCCACGGCCGTCGCGGCGATCCCTACGGCCCGGAATTCGCGCACGTCCACGTCGAATTGCCGAAGAAGGTCGTCGAGGCGTGCAGGAAGAAACGGGTTCCGCGCCTGCTGCACATGAGCGCCCTGCACGCCCATCCCGAGGGTCCCAGCCAGTACCTGCGCTCCAAGGGAGACGGCGAGACCTGGGTGTTCTCGGCGCAGAACGAGCTCGCGGTGACGGCATTCCGGCCTTCGGTGATCTTCGGGCCCGAGGACCGGTTCCTGAACACCTTCGCCCGGCTGCAGCGCTGGCTGCCGCTGCTCCTGCTCCCCAGTCCCCGGGCGCGATTCCAGCCGGTGTACGTGGAGGACGTGGCGCGCTGCTTCGCTGCCAGCCTCGCCGACCGGGACAGCATAGGCAAACGCTATGACCTGGGCGGGCCGCACGTCTACACGCTGCGCGAGCTCGCCGCCTATGCCGGAAGCGCGAGCGGCCACCCGCGGCCCGTGATCGGCCTGTCGGACCGTCTGTCCTTCCTTCAGGCCTGGGCGATGGAGTACAAGCCCGGGGCGAAGCTCATGTCGCGCGACAACTTCAATTCGATGAAGGTCGACAGCGTCTGCGACAGTCCTTTTCCGTTCTCCATCCGGCCCACGCCCCTCGAGACGGTGGCGCCCGTCTACCTTCGCGGGGCCTTCCCGCGCTCGCGCTACAGCTGGTTCCGCTACAGGGCCGGCCGCTAGGACCTGGGCAGCGTGAAGATCTACGCTGTCGGCGGCGCGGTGCGCGACGAGCTCCTCGGACTTCGGGTATCCGATCGCGACTACGTGGTGGTCGGAGGCACTCCCGAGGAGATGGAGCGCCTGGGATACAAACCCGTAGGCAAGGACTTTCCCGTCTTCCTGCATCCGAAAACCCATGAGGAGTACGCCCTCGCGCGCACCGAACGCAAGGTCGCGCGCGGCTACAAGGGATTCCAGATCCACGCAGCGCCCGACGTGACCCTCGAGCAGGACCTCGAGCGGCGCGATCTGACCATCAACGCCATGGCGCGCGACGAAGGCGGGCGGCTGGTCGACCCCTTCGGGGGAGCGGCCGACCTGGAGCGCGGGCTGTTGCGGCACGTGAGTCCCGCGTTCGTCGAAGACCCGGTCCGGATCCTGCGCGTTGCGCGTTTCGCGGCGCGCTTCGGCTTTTTGGTCGCGCCCGAGACCATGGCGCTGATGCGCTCGATGGTGGCCAACGGCGAAGCCGAGGCGCTGGTGCCCGAGCGCGTGTGGCAGGAATTCTCCCGCGGCCTGATGGAAGGCGACCCCGCACTCATGTTCGCCGTGCTCGCGCAGGCGGGCCTGCTCGGAAAGCTCCTGCCCGAGCTGGGGCTCGTGTTCGAGGACGGAAGGCCGGCGAACGACGCCTCGCGCGTGCTCGTGCGCTCGCTCCAATGCGCCGCGGGAGAGCGCCTTGCCCTCGCTCCACGCTTCGCGCTGCTTGTGCTCTGCGCGCCTTCCTCGGATGCCGCGAGCGCGTTGTGCGAGCGTTTCAAGGCGCCGGGCGACTGCCGCGATCTCGGGCTGCTCGCGCATCGGCACGCCGACGTCCTGAGGCGTGCGCCCTCGCTCCACGCGCCTGATCTCCTCGGACTGCTCGAGCGCTGCGACGCATTCCGCCGCCCCGGGCGCTTCGAGGAGCTGCTTGCCCTGTGCGCCTGCGCCGAGCGCGGTCGGCGCGGCTGGGTGCCCATACCGTATCCACCGGCCGCGATGCTGCGACGCTCGCTCGCCGCGGCCGCGGGCGTGGATGCCGGGGCGATCGCCTCGCGGAGCGAAAAGGCGGCGGTCGCAGCGGAAATCCGCGGTGCGCGAATCGCGGCAATCGAGACAAGCGGCCGGCGATGAAGCCCAAGTCCGACGCGGCCCTGCTCGGGCGCGGGCTGGCGAAGAATCTTCTGGCCGGTTTGCGGCTCGCGCTGTTCCTTCCGGTGCGCGCGCTCGACTTCCGCGTTTCCATCGGACAGCTGGTTGGGCTGGGGGCCACATGCCTTGCGCTGTGGCTCGTGCTGGGCGTCGTGCGCCAGGGTTTCCCCGGGACCATCGACATGCGTGCGCTCACCGGGGCGCTTGCCGCGATTCCGCTCCTGCTCTGCGCGTGCATTGCGGGCGCGCTGGTGTTCCGCGAAGCCCGGCTCGCCACCGCGTTCGCCCTGGTCTTCGTCGCCGGCGTCCCGACCTTCCTGAGCGCGGGGACCGTGCTCGATTTCCTCTCCGATCTCGATGCGTTCGCGTCCTACGCGAGGGCCGCGGACTGGGTGTTCGTCGCCTGGGCCTTCGCCGCCGTCGTGCGCGGCCAGATCGTTCTCACCGGATGGAGAGGAGGCCGCTCGGCGCTTGCGCTGGCCCTGTTCGCCGCACTTTTCGCGGGGCTCATGGAACGGGCGCCCGGCGGGGACCTCTGGGTCGCCACGGGAGAGGGCGAAGCCGACGAAGGCGAGCCGCGCCTGACCCAGGAGGAGGTATTCCATCTGCAGGGGAGACTGCTCGATGAGCGGCTCGCGGCTCTCGAGCCCGAGCGCCGGGGTGTCGAGGATCTGTATTTCGTCGGGGTCGCGGCGGACAGCGGCCAGGATACCTTCTACTCGGAAATCGCCTCGATCAAGGAGCTGCTCGACGAGCGCTTCGACACCGCCGGAAGGTCGGTCGTGCTGATCAACAACCCCGCATCGCTGACGGAGCAACCCATCGCCACGGTGAGCAACCTGAGAGCCACGCTCGCCTACCTCGGCAACACCATCGATACCGAGGAAGACATCGTTTTCCTTCACATCGCGACACACGGCAGCAGCGACTACCGGCTGGCGTTCGACCTCCCGCCGCTCGAGCTCGACCAGCTCACCCCGAGCTCGCTTGCCCGCATGCTCGCCGACAGCGGCATCAAATGGAAGGTGATCGTCATTTCGGCGTGCTTCTCCGGCGGCTTCGTCGAGCCCCTCAGGGACGACAACACTCTAGTCATCACCGCCGCCGACGCGCTCCATTCTTCCTTCGGCTGCAACTACGACAGCGATTACACCTGGTTCAGCGAGGCGCTCTACGACGAGGCGCTGCGCGAGACCTTCTCGTTCGCCGAGGCGTTCGACGCGGCGAAGAAAACGGTGAGCGAACGCGAGCGCGCCGAAGGGTATCCGCCGTCCAATCCGCAGATCGCGATGGGGAGCGCGATGCGAAAGAAGCTCGCCGCGCTCGAAAAGCGCCTGGAAGCCGGATACGCGCCGGATCCTCAGAGGATGCGCGTGATCAGGGTGAGGGCGAGCGACAGCAGTATGGTGCTGGTGAGGGGCAGGTAATAGAGCCGCCCTTTGTAGCGCACCGTGAGATCTCCGGGCAGTCGGCCCAGCCCGAACCGCGACAGCCACGGCGCGAGCGCAGTGAGGACGATGAGCGCGATCACGAGCACGAGAACCCACTTCAGCATGCGGTTACTTTAACAGGAGAGAATGATGATCGAGTTGTACACTTGGGGCACGCCCAACGGCCGCAAGGTCTCCGTGATGCTCGAGGAATGCGGCCTCGCCTACAACGTTCATAAGATCAACATCGGCGCGCGGGAGCAGTTCGCTCCTGACTACGTGGCGATCAATCCCAACGCCAAGATCCCATCGATCGTCGATCCCGACGGTCCCGGGGGCAAGCCCATCCGGATGATGGAATCGGGCGCGATCCTCGTCTACCTTTCGGCGAAGACCGGAAAATTCCTGCCCAAGGACGATCGTGGCAAGTACCTCGCGCTGCAATGGCTGATGTTCCAGATGGGCCACGTCGGCCCGATCTTCGGCCAGGTTCACCACTTCGTGCGCTACGCCAAGGAGCCGGTGCCGTATGCGATCGAGCGCTACACCAAGGAGAAAGACCGGCTCTACGGTGTGCTCGACAAGCGCCTGCGCGAGGCCGAGTACCTCGCTGGCGAGTACTCGATCGCCGACATCGCGACCTATCCCTGGGTGGCGCGCCACGAGTGGCACAAGACCGACTTGAACATCTTTCCCGAGGTGAAGCGCTGGTTCGACACGATCGGCGCGAGGTCCGCGGTGAAACGCGGCATGGCGGTGCCGTCCCAGCCCGCTCCGTCGGCGCCTAGCCCTTCCGGGCGTGCCTGACCAGGAAGGCGTTGATCTCGTCGATCCTGAGCTGCGGTTCGTCGGGAGGATGCTGGTTGCCGACGACGCGGTTCATCCACTCCATATTTTTTTCCATGCGCGCGACCACCGCCGGCCACTCGGCGGCGGTGTGGCGCATCGGGTCGGGAAGCACGTGGCACTGCTCGCACGCGAGCTTGAACGAGCGGCCCTCGGCGCTGAAAATTTCCGGGTACTTCTTCGGGTCGATCGGCTTCTGAGCATTCCTTCGCAGATACGCGAGAAGAACACCCGCCTCCTCGTCGGTGGGCGCCTGCACCCCCGCCATCATCTCGTGCATCAGCTCGCCCATGTTCCCCTTGCCCCGCATGCGCAAAACCATGCGCTCGAGAATCGTCGGCCACTTTGCCGCGTGATGCATCGCCGGGTTGGGCAGGTTGTGGCACTGCATGCAGTACTGGACGACAAGGCGCGCGCCGCGCGACTTCGGCGCGGGAAGCTGTCGCGGCTCGAAAGTGGGCGGAAGAATCCGCTCGAGCATCGGGCCGTGAGGGCTTTCGGCCCAGCGCTTCTTCGCTTCGGCGACCAGCAACGCCGGATCCTGGGCGGAAGCGGCTGTCGCGAAAAGCAGAGCAGCGACTGAGATGAGACGCATCAGAAAATTATACCGGCTGGAATCCGTCGGACACCGATATATAGCGGCATAGGGTGCTATGTACCGGTAGATGTTTGCATATACTGATACATGGTTTTACGATGGGATGAGTGACGTTCATTGCTAGTTAGCACGCAGTAGGAGGAGCAGATGCGGTACTTGGCGTATGGTGCTTTGACGGGATTGATCTTGGTCGCCATCTTGATTTACGTAGCACGTCGATTGTGACTGAGTGCTGACAAAAATCAGCATTCGAAATCTTATGGCATCTCTGCCTCAGCGCGTCCTCTTGCTGGTCAGCAAAACCCCTGGCCTAAGCGACCGTCAGATAGCGAATCATTTGCAGGGTGCTTCAGCGCCGCAGCAATCGGTGAATATTGCCGCGCGCGGACTTGCGAAAAAGAGACGCCTTATTCGTCGGCGGCGTGACGACGGTTTGATAGGCAACTACTTGAGCGGCGCGGCGGAGGCGCCAATGCAGGAAGGGCCGAAGATCTCCGCCAGCGCATCAGGCGAAGATCTGTCTGAGGACAGGTTGAAGCACCATCTTCGCGAGTGGTTTCGTTCAACCGGTTGGGAAGCTGAAGTTGCTTGGGGCCACGAACGCGGCATCGACATTAAAGCTGTGCGCGACGAGAAAAGATGGGTCGTCGAGGTGAAAGGCATCGGCTCTCGGCCGGAGATGCGAGTGAACTACTTCATTGGCATTCTGGGCGAGACCCTTCAAAGAATGAATGATCCGGCGTCAAAATATTCGATTGCTCTGCCGGACGTTCAGCAATTTCGCAGGCTCTGGGACCGCTTGCCACGCCTAGCTAAGCAACGCACTCAGATTACGGCACTCTTTGTCAACGCCAATGGGCAGGTCATCGAGGTAGCCGAATGAAACTGGGTGCTAATCGCCGGTTGCGGGCGACGCCTGCCGGCGCACCCGAACCGGGACGTTAGACCGCGCAAGGCTCTTCACTCAGACGTAGATGCGTTTCACTTGGGATCCGAACAAGGAACGCCGTAACAAGCGAGTCCACGGAATTGCATTTCAAGAGGGCACAACCGTATTTGGAGATTCGCTGGCCGTCACGGTGTGCGACCCAGATCACTCAGTTGGCCAGGAGCGGTTCGTTACCATAGGGCACTCCAGCTCGGGAACTCTTCTGGTCGTGTGCCATACCGAACAAGGGGATACCATTCGCATTATTTCGGCTCGTAGAGCCACAGCTAATGAACGAAAAGACTATGAAACTTAAGGCCAAGGAACCAGAAATGCGCCCGGAGTACGATTTCTCGGGCGGTGTACGCGGAAAGAACTACCAACGCTACATGGAAAGCAGCAACGTCGTTGTGCTCGAACCGGATGTGCACAGACGGTTCAGGAATTCGAGCGCGGTGAACAAGGCGCTTCGTTCGCTCATGCGCGCAGAAGGGACGCGCCGCGGTCTGACAAAGCGGGCTACGCGGACGCGCGCAAAAGCGGCGCGCGCGGGCAACCGTTAGTGCCACCTCAAATGTGACGCCGCGACCTCAGGACCCGCTGAACCAGTTGTAGCCCTGGTCTTCCCAGTAGCCGCCCGGATAATCGTTCGTGACCTCCATGGCCACGATGTGCTTGGGGTTCTTGAAGCCGAGCTTGGTGGGGATGCGCAGCTTCATGGGGAAGCCGTACTTCGGCGGCAGGATCTCGTCGGCGAAGCGGAAGGTAAGCAGCGTCTGCGGGTGCAGCGCCGTAGCCATGTCGATGCTGGTCGAGTAGTCGTCGGCGCAGTCGAAGGCGATGTATTTCGCGGTGGTGTCGGCGCCGATGCGCGAGAGGAAATCCGAGAAGCGTACGCCGCTCCACTTGCCGATCGCGCTCCAGCCCTCGATGCAGATGTGGCGGGTGATTTGCGAAGTCTGCGGCAGCGCGTAGAGCTCGGGCAGGGTCCAGGGTTTCTTGTCGCGGATCATGCCGGCGAGTTCGAGCTGGTAGCTCTTGCCGTCGACGGCGGTGATCTCGTCCTCGGTGTAGAACGCGTTGAAGGGGAAGGGCTTGGTGATCGCGCTCTCCGGGAATTCCGGAGCGAGCTTGGTCGGGCTGAAGATCCAGCCCTGGGCGCGGTCGTTCCAGCGCGACATGCCCTCGAGCACCCGCTGCACGCTTTCGTCGTCGGTCAGGTTGCAGCCCGAGAGCATGGCCAGGGCGCCGAGCGACAGTCCCTGCCTGAGGAAGAGGCGCCGCTCGACCGAGCGGATGAGCCGGGGCGGCTGCGCCGCGAGGCTCGTCTCCATGGTGCGTTTCTTCATGAGGCCCTCCTTGCGCGGCCGGTGATCATCGTCGGGAAAGTGCGCGGCACGAGGATCACCATGGCGATGTGTACGAGCACGATGAACACCATCAGCGCCATGGCGCCGAAGTGCAGGAAGCGCGCACCTTCGTAGTCGCCCATGAACCGGCCGATCTCGTGGAACTGCACCGGCTTCCAGATGACGAGTCCCGTGAAGACGAGGACGACGAGACAGAAGATGATCGCGAGGTAGGCGGCGCGCTGCGCCGCGTTGTACATCGACAGGTCCTCGTGGGCGAGCTTGCCGCGGAAGGCCTCCCGCACGTCGCGCAGCACGGCGCGCGGGGTGATCGGAAAGAGCTTCCTGCGGAAGTGTCCGGACACGATCCCGTAGGTCACGTAGACGATGCCGTTCAGGACGAGCAGCCACATCGCGGCGAAGTGCCATTGCAGCGCGCCCGCGAGCCAACCCCCCAGTGTGAGCTCGTTCGGGATCCTGAAAGGGAAGAGGGGAGAGGCGTTGTAGATGCGCCAGCCGCTCGTCACCATGATGAGGATGGCGAGCGCGTTGACCCAGTGCGTGATGCGCACGACCAGCGGGTGGATGCTGATCCATGGTGTCTGCGACGGTTCCATCGAAGGTCCTCTTGCTTCCGTTCCGCCTTGGTCGCGGGTCATAGCCTACACCTTACAGAGCCTGCCGCCGGTCCCCCTCGTGAAAGCCCAGAAGCGGGGCCGGGAATCCCCGGCTGAACGCGATCGCCTTGAACAGCTCGCCCATTTCCGCTGGGCTCATCAGGCGGTTTGCCTGGCTGGCGAGGGGCAGGAAGGCCGCGCCATCCTCGGCCGGCGTGCGCGACATCACCTCGGTGATGCCGCAGTTGACCAGGAACTGCGCCTGGCTCGTATAGCCGGCGAGCTCGAGCCCGCTCGCTCGAGCGGCTGCTGCAACCGCACTGAAATCGACGTGGCTGGTGATGTCCTGCAGTCCCGGAAGAAAGAAGGGATCGGCGTGAGCATGGTGGCGATAGTGGCACATGAGCGTGCCCTCTTTGCGCTGCGGATGGTAGTACTCCCTCTGAGGAAAACCGTAGTCGATAAACAGGGCCACGCCTTTCTCCAGCACGCCGGCGAGCGAGCGCAGGAAGCCGCGAACGACGAGGGGGATCTCGGTGCGGAAGCCCTCGGGAAGCTCGAGCGCGCGCGCGGCGTCGAGCAACTCGCCCGAGGCCAGCCGCCAGGACCAGTCGAGGCGCTCGTTACGCGCGCCGACTCCGCCTTCCTCGATTTTCCCGCCATGGACGCGGACGACGTGAACCGGCATGGCATCGAGGACCTCGTTGCCGAGCACGACGCCGGAGAACGCGGGAGGCAGGCGGTTCAGCCAGGCCACGCGCTCGAGCAGGTGCGGTACCCGCGCGGCGAGCGTGTCGCGGCTGCGCTCGCGCAGATCGGCGGAGAGCTCGAGGATGAGATAGTTGCGTGGGATTTTTCCCGAGCGCTCGAGCTCTTCGAGCAGCGTGGCCGCGAGCGCTCCGCTTCCCGCGCCCACTTCGAGCACCTCGTCGAATCCCGCCTGCATGATCTGATGCACCTGCCGCGCGAGCGTCTGCCCGTACAGCGGCGAGATCTCGGGCGCGGTCACGAAATCCCCCGCCTTGCCGAGCTTTCTCGCCCCGGCGCTGTAGTAGCCCAGGCCCGGCGCGTAGAGTGCGAGCTCCATGTAGCGCGCGAAGCTGATCCAGCCGCCGCTCGCGGCGATTTCGCCGCGAACATGCGCTGCGACGCGATCGCTGTGCGCGCGCGCGTCGGGCGTAGGTTCGGGAAGTGCCATGTCGGGAATGGAAAGACTATTCCGGTATCATTCTAGGCCATGAGCGAATCGCTTTCAGGGAAAGTTGTGCTCGTCACCGGGGGCGCGAAGCGCGTCGGCGCGGCGATCGCGCGCCGCCTGCATCGCGGAGGCGCGAACCTGATGCTGCATTACCGCGGATCGGAGCGCGAGGCGAAGGCGCTGCGCGAGGAATTGAACGCGGCGCGCGGCAATTCCGTGGCACTGGTGCAGGCGGATCTGCTCGATGTGCCGGGCCTGCCCGAGATCGTGAGGAACACCGTCAACCGCTTCGATCGGCTCGACGCGCTGGTCAACAACGCTTCGGCCTTCTTTCCCACGCCCGTCGGCGAGATGACGCCTGCCAACTGGGAAAGCCTGATCGGCGCGAATCTGAGGGCGCCGCTTTTCCTCTCGCAGGCAGCGGCGCCCCACCTCAAGAAGACCGGCGGGGCGATCGTGAACATCACCGACATCCACGCCGAGCGCCCGCTCAAGAGCTACGTGATCTATTCGGTCGCCAAGACGGGGCTCGCCGGGTTGACGCGCTCGCTCGCACGCGAGCTTGCGCCCGAGGTGCGCGTGAACGGCGTCGCGCCCGGCGCCATCGTCTGGCCCGAGGACGGCTCGTGGGACGATCTTACGCGCCAGCGCATCGTGTCGCACACGCTGCTGCGGCGCACCGGCGAGCCCGACGACATCGCCCGAGCCGTTTACTATCTCATCGCCGAGGCGCCGTACGTGACCGGGCAGATCATTTCGGTGGACGGCGGAAGAAGCATCAACATATGAGTATGTCCCTATTGAGTACTTCTCTAAACTGGGGGATCAACAAGGGGGTGTGCCCCCTTGTTCGTATACGTCAATGAACGCACCGGAAAAAATCCATTTCACCCGCAAAGAGCGATTCGAGGCGGGCAAGCTCGAGAAGCGGCTGTGCCGCCAGGTCGGCGAGGCGATCGGCGACTACGGCATGATCGCGGCAGGCGATCGCGTCATGGTGTGCCTCTCGGGAGGCAAGGACAGCTACGGATTGCTCGACGTGCTGATGAAGCTTCGAGCACGCGCGCCGCTCTGCTTCGAGCTCATCGCCGTGAACCTCGATCAGCGCCACCCGGGCTATCCCGAGCAGGTTCTTCCGGACTACCTCACCTCGCTCGGGATTCCCTTCCGGATCGAGGTGCAGGATACGTATTCGGTCGTGAAGCGCCTCGTCCCCGAAGGCGAAACGATGTGCAGCCTGTGCTCGCGGCTCCGTCGCGGCGTGCTCTACCGCGTGGCGCGCGAGCTGGGCGCGACCAAGATCGCGCTGGGCCATCACCGCGATGACATCCTCGAAACTTTCTTCCTCAACCTTTTCTTCGGCGGCAAGATGAAGGCGATGTCGCCCAAGCTCCAGTCGGACGACGGGCAGCATGTCGTGATCCGTCCGCTCGCCTACGTGGCCGAGTCCGACCTGGAAGCCTATGCCGAAGTGAAGCAGTTCCCGATCATCCCCTGCGACCTGTGCGGCTCGCAGCCGACGCTGCAGCGGAAGCAGGTCAAGCAGATGCTGCGCGAATGGGAAAAGCGCCACCCGGGGCGCGTGGACTCGATGTTCCGCGCGCTCTCCAACCTCGTGCCTTCGCACCTGATGGACCGCAAGGTGTTCGATTTCGCCGCCGTGAGTACGACAGGCCGGCTGTCGGGCGAAGGCGACAAGGCGTTCGACTAAGGGCGCGCGTGTCAACCCGCGCTCTTCGGTCCCGTTGAACAAAATGAAGCTGTCACGTTCCAGGGGTAGAACGAACAACGAAAGATCAATGAGGCGTCGCGTGGGCATCGTCAGTTATCTCGTTGTCGCAGGCTCGCTTGCTCTCGGCGGCGCGATGGTGGGGCGGGTCACCGCGCAGGATTGGCGTACCGCAAGCCAGGAGCCGGTCGGGCTCGCCCCCGATCCCTCCGCTCACGCTGAAGCGGTCGTCCAGGTCTACGCGGCCCGCGTCATCGGCTGGCGCGGCGTCTTCGGGGTGCACACCTGGATTGCGGTGAAGCCCGCTGCCGCAGGCGAGTACACCGTCTACGAGATCATCGGCTGGCGGCTGCGCTGGCAGGACTCGGCGCTCGCGGTCAGGCACCGCGCGCCCGACGCCCGCTGGTTCGGGAGTGTGCCCGAGCTGATCGCCGAGAAGCGGGGGCCCGGCGCGGCGGCGCTGGTCCCGCGTATCGACGAGGCCGCGCGCGCGTATCCCTGGGCAGGCGAGTACACCATGTGGCCCGGCCCGAATTCCAACACCTTCACCGCGTGGGTGCTGCGCGCCGTGCCCGAGCTCGAGGCCGACCTGCCGCCGACTGCGATCGGCAAGGACTACTCCGGGGCGAAGCTCCTCGGCTCGGCCCCGAGCGGCAAGGGCTTTCAGCTCTCGCTCTTCGGCCTGGCCGGGATCACGGTCAGCGGCGTCGAGGGGCTCGAGGTGAATCTGCTCGGCCTCACGTTCGGGATCAATCCTTTCGATCCCGCGCTGAAGCTCCCGCTCGTCGGACGCGTCGGCCCGTCGCGCACGCCGGTAGTCGGTTCCGAAGAGACGGCCGGCCAGCACTCGAGCTGACCCCTCTTCAAGTCCGCGCTGCATCTACAATGCGGGCGTGAAGCCCGATAGCCGCTCCCGTGAAGTGCTGCTCGTCGGCAGCGTGGGCTTGAAGAACAGCGAGGAAGTCTTCCGCGCGGTCGGACCCTTGCTCGGATCGCGCATGCGGCGCATGCCGGACGGCGAGACCGGGCCGCGCACCTCATGGGTCGCTCGCCTGCGTTTCGTGCTGGAGAACAACCCCGCTTTCGAGGACGACCCGCGGGAAGTCGCCGCGGGAGGGCGCATCACCCACCCGACCGAAGGCACCCGGACCTGGAAGGGGAGCGCGATCGTTCCCCGCGGTGCGCCGCCGCCTCCGCGCCTGCGGCTTCGCGCCGGGGTGAGGCCGCAGGACATCCGCATCGGGCGCCTCGGCTACCCCGAGGCGGCGATCGACTCTTATCAGATATTTTGCCGGCTGCGCATGGAAGGCATCGTCCTAAGCCACCTCCGCCTGCAGGTCGCGCTGCCGACCACCGCAGCGTTCCTGAACGCGCACCTCGTCTACGAGCACCACGCGGTCGTGGAGCCGATCTACCGCGAGCGGCTTTTTTCCGAGGTGAACGAAATCCTCTCGGCGATCCCCCACCGCGATCTCGCGATCCAGTGGGACGTCTCGACCGAGATGGGACAGTGGGAGGGCGTGCGCCATGCGCACTTTCCTGACGTGCAGGCGGGCGTGATCGAGCGTCTCGCCCTTCATTGCCAGCGCGTGCCGCGCGACGCGGAACTCGGGGTCCACCTGTGCTACGGCAGCTACGGCGGACGGCACTGGAAGGAGCCCGAGAGCACCGCCAACATGGTCGAGGTCCACAACCGGCTCGCCGCGAAGCTCGAGCGCCCGATCGACTACCTGCACGTGCCGGTGCCCGCGGATCGCGACGACGACGCCTACTTCAGGCCGCTCGCCGGGTTGAAGCTCGATCCGAAGTCGAAGCTCTTCCTCGGACTGGTGCACGACTCCGACGGCGTCGAGGGGACGAGAAGGCGCATCGACGCCGCCGCAAGATACGCGGGCGACTTCGGCATCGCCACCGAGTGCGGCTTCGGGCGGCGGCCGCCGGAGACGATTCCGAACCTGCTGCGCGTTCACGCCGAGCTTTGACCAGGGAGGAAGGATGAACCGCGTCGCTCTCTTCTTCGGTTTTGCAGCCGTGGCTTGGTCCGGAGTCGCAAGTCCGCAGCCTCAGGGATGGCCGCAGAAGCCGGTTCGCGTCCTCGTGGGACTCGCGCCCGGCGGCAATCCTGACACGCTTGCCCGAATACTCGCTGCGAAGTGGAGCGCCGCCCTGGGCCAGCAATTCGTCGTCGAGAATCGCCCCGGAGCGGGCAGCACGGTGGCCGCCGATCTCGCCGCCAAGTCGCCGCCCGACGGGACCACCGTTCTCATCAGCGACAGCAGCGTGATCACCACGGCGCCGCACCTGTTCAGGTCGCTCCCCTACGATCCGTTCAGAGATCTTCAGCCGGTGTCGCTCGCCGTGGTCGTGCCGATGTGGCTGGTGGTGCATCCGTCGGTGCAAGCCAACTCGATCCAGGAGCTGATCACGCTCGCCAGGTCGCAGAAGCAGCCGATGCCCTACGCGTCGTCGGGCAACGGCTCGATCCACCAGATCACGATGGAGCGGTTCAAGGCGGACCTGCGAGTCGATTTCACCCACGTGCCCTTCAAGGGCGCAGGCCAGTCGGTCCCGGCGATGATGGCGGGCGACGTGCTGCTCGGCTTCGTCGGCTATCCCGCTGCGGCGAGCGCCATGAAGACGGGCAAGCTGCGCGTGCTCGCCTTCAGCATGTCGAGGCGCTCGAGCCTTACGCCCGAAGTGCCGACGGTCGCCGAGACGGTGGATCCCGGGTTCGACATGGCGGCGCCGCTGGGCGTGTTCCTGGCCGCGCGCACTCCGCGCGACACCGTGGCGCGGCTCAACCGGGCCGTGATCGACGCGGTGAAGGCGCCCGACGTGATCGAGCGAATGGGAGCTATCGGCATGGAGCCGGCCGGATCGACGCCCGAGGAGTACGAGAAAGTCCTGCGCGAGGAATACGCGCGGTTCGGTGCGCTCATCAAGCGGATCGGCCTGCAGGTGGAATAGAGCCACCTTTTCCTGGGTACAAAGTCCCTTGTCAATGTAAATTTGACATGCTAGTCTTCGGCGGCAATGAACTGCGCCGCCCGTCTCGTCGAGATTTTCGGCACCCAGGCAGAAGTCGCCCGCGCCTTTCGCCTGGACCGCGCGGTGGTAAACAACTGGGTCAAGTCCGGTTACGTGCCGGCGCGCTGGGCGATGGAAGTCGAGCACATCACCGACGGCAAGGTCGCCGCAGTCGAAGTGCTCAACGAAGCTCACGCCAAGAAGCCGGTGAAGGTCAAATCGCGTCCCGACGGTCATCTGTTCGGGTCGCCTCTCTCGGGAAAGGAAGCCATGAACGATTTCGCACCCGCCAAACGCATCAGTTCGTTCCATCCGCCACAACGCACGCTCATGGGCCCGGGGCCGACCGAGATCCATCCGCGCGTGCTCACCACCATGAGCCAGCCGGCGATCGGCTATCTCGATCCGGTCTTCGTCGAGATGATGGAGGAGCTGAAGGGGCTGCTGCGCTACGTCTATCAGACGAAGCACCCGCTGACCTTCCCGATCTCGGGCCCGGGCTCGGTCGGCATGGAGTATTGCTTCGTGAACCTCGTCGCGCCGGGCGACAAGGTGATCGTGTGCCGTAACGGTGTTTTCGGCGGCCGCATGATCGAGAACGTCGAGCGCGCGGGCGGCAAGGCGATCGTCGTCGAGGACGAGTGGGGCTCGCCCGTCGACCCGCAGAAGCTCGAAGACGCGCTCAAGAAGAACCGCGGCGTGCGCGTGATCGCGTTCGTCCACGGCGAAACTTCGACCGGCGTGCAATCGGACGCGAAGACGCTGGTGCAGGTCGCGCACCAGCACGACGCGCTCGCCATCGTCGACGCGGTCACCACGCTCGGCGGGTCGCCGGTGCGGGTGGACGAATGGAAAATCGACGCGATCTATTCGGCGAGCCAGAAGTGCCTGTCGTGCACGCCGGGTCTGTCGCCGGTTTCCTTCTCCGAACGCGTGGTCGAGTACGTCAAGGCGCGCAAGGACAAGATCCACTCCTGGTTCATGGATATGAACCTGCTGCTCGGCTACTGGGGCGCGACGAACCGCACCTATCACCACACCGCGCCGACCAACTCGCTGTTCGGCCTGCACGAAGCGCTCCTGCTGTTGCGCGAGGAAGGCATGGAGAACGCTTGGGCGCGCCACCAGCGCCACCATAACGCGCTCAAGGCCGGGCTCGAGGCGATGGGTCTCCGGTTCCTGGTGAGCGAGAAGTATCAGCTTCCGCAGATGAACGCGGTCCGCTGTCCCGAGGGCGTGAACGAGGCCGAGGTGAGGAAGACCCTGCTCAACGAATTCAGCATCGAGATCGGCGCAGGACTCGGGCCGCTCGCCGGCAAGATCTGGCGCATCGGCATCATGGGCTACTCCTGCCGCCCGGACAACGTGATGCTGTGCCTCTCGGCCCTCGGGTCGGTGCTCTCCGACATGGGGATGAACGTCCACGTCGGCGACGCCGAGGCCGCGGCCCACGGAGCCTACGCCTCGATGCACGCCAAGGCCGCGCAGCAAAAGCAAAAAAGCTGCGCCGCGGCCTGATCGACCCCGTTCGGGAGGGGGCTTGATTTTTTGAGCGATTGCTCATAATATCTGAGCGATCGCTCAATCCCGTCCGTTTTCTAATACCGCGTGGCCAAGTCCGTCGCTCCCCGTTCCGCTTCCCGCTCCCCTTCGCCCGACCAGAAGGAGCGGCTCCTCGCCGCGACCGAACGGCTGCTGAACTCGCACGGCCTGGGCTGCGTCAGCACGCGCGACATTGCCCGCGCGGCGAACGTGGCCGAAGGCGCGCTCTACCACCACTTCGGCGACAAGGCCGAGTTGATCCTGTCGGTGGTGCTGCACCAGCTCGGCGATTTTCCCGAGGTGCTGCAGAGCCTCCCCCTTCAGGTGGGGCAGGGCACAGTGCAGAAGAACCTCGAGCACGTGCTCGAGAGCGCATTTGCGTTTCACTACCGGATCACTCCGCTGATGTGCTCGCTTTTCGCCGACCAGGCGCTTCTCGTCAAGGTGCGCGGCATGATGAACGAGCGTTCGATGGGACCGGGGCGGGGGGCCTTTGCGATCGCGGCCTACTTGCGCGCCGAACAGCAGCTCGGTCGCGTGGCAGCTTCCGCCGTTCCAGAGACCATTGCCGAGCTGATGATGGCGGTGAGCGTCAACACGGCTTTGTGCGACCAATTCTTCTGCGGCAGTTCGGACGCAAAAGGCAAGCCGCGCCAGCGGCTGCGCGAAGCGGTTGGCGCGCTGATGACCGGACTCCAGCCCGCGAACGGAGAAGAGCGGGCCATCGCGAAAGGGGCGAAGAAATGATCCGGCTGAACGGCGCGGCGGTCATCGCGGTTGCGGCGGTACTCGCCGCCTGCGCAGTCGGGCCCGACTATCGTGCGCCCGAAGCGCCGGTTGTCGGCACCTATACAGAAATACCCCAGCCCGCGCAAACCGAGTCCGCCCCGGTGCAGGGCGGAGATGCCCAGCGCCTGGAACTGGGCGCGAAAATTGCCGCCGACTGGTGGACGGTTTTCGGTTCGCCGGATCTCGACGTGCTCATTCGGACGGCGCTCGCCGGCCAGCCGACCCTGGCGGCCGCGAAGGCTGCCCTGCGCCAGGCCGAAGAAAATGTGAACGCGCAGTACGCGGTGCTCTATCCCAGCGTCGACGGGAGCCTCTCGGCAAGGCGCCAGCGCATCTCCGGCGCGACTTTCGGGAACCCGTCGAGCCCCGCCACCACGTTCAACCTCTATAACGCTTCCGTGAACGTGACGTACGCCATCGACGTCGCAGGCGGAGCGCGCCGCGAGCTCGAGGCCCTGAGGGCGGGAGTCGATTTCCAGCGCTTTCAGGTTGAAGCGGCCTACCTGTCGCTCACCGCGAACGTCGCGACCACGGCGTTTCGCGAGGCCTCGCTGCGCGAGCAGATCCGTGCGACGCGCGAAATCTCACAGGCGCAGGACAGCCAGCTTGAGCTCGCGGAGAAGCAATTCAAGCTCGGTGCAATTTCCGGGTCCGACCTGCTCGGCCAGCGTGCCCAGGCGGCGCAGACGCGGGCGATCCTGCCTCCTCTCGAAAAGGCGCTCGGCCAGACCCGCAACCAACTCGCAGTCCTGCTGGGCAAGGTTCCCGCCGACGCAAAGCTGCCCGAACTCGACTTCGGCAGTTTCCATCTGCCTCAGAACCTGCCGCTCAGCGTTCCCTCCGACCTGCTGCGGCAGCGGCCTGACGTGCGCCAGGCCGAAGCAATCCTGCGACAGACGAACGCCCGAATCGGGGTCGCCGAGGCCCTTATGTTCCCTCAAGTGACTTTGACGGGAAGCTACGGGACCGCCGCGCTGAGCAGCGGGAATCTCTTCAATCCGGGCACCCAGCTCTGGAACATCGGCGCGGGCCTGCTGCAGCCGATCTTCCACGCAGGGCAGCTCGCCGCGCAGAAGCGGGGAGCAGAAGCGGCCTACGACCAGGCTTTCGCGCAGTATCAGCTAGCGCTTCTCACGGCATTCCAGGATGTCGCCGACGTCCTGCTGGCTCTCGAGTACGACGCCAGGACGCTCAAAGCCCAGGCCGAGGCCGAAGCCGCCTCGCGCGAAAGCCTCGAGGTGACGCAGCAGCAACTCAAGTTCGGGGCGGCGAGCTACCTCGCGCTGTTCAACGCCCAGCGCCAGTACTCGCTGGCGAAAGCCGCATTGGTGCAGGCGCAGGCCGCGCGCTACGCGGACACGGCGGCGCTGTTTCAGGCGCTCGGCGGCGGTTGGTGGAATCGCGTCGAGTCGGCAAGCGCAACCTCGGGGAAGCGCACCGACTGAGCCGGGAAGCATTCAAGGAGTCACATTCATGACCAAACGCATGATCATCATGCTGGCAATCGTCGGAGTTCTCTTCGGCGGGCTGTTCGGTTTCAAGGCCTTCCTGGGGGGCGCGATACGCAAGAGCATCGCTGCACAGGGCATTCCACCTCAGACCGTCTCGACGGCCAAGGCGCAGTTCACGGAATGGCAGGGCGAGTTCCAGGCGGTCGGTACGCTGCGCGCGGTGCGCGGCGCCGATATGGCGTCCGAAGTCTCGGGGCTCATTACCGCAATCCACTTTCAGTCGGGCCAGGAGGTCGCGGAAGGCGCGCCGCTGGTTCAGCTGAACAATGAATCGGACGTGGCGAGGCTGCAGTCGCTCATGGCGGCTGTTGAGCTCGCCGAAGCGAACTACGACCGCGACCAGAAGCAGCTGGCGATCCAGGCAGTGAGCCAGGCGGTGGTCGACGCCGACGCCGCTACCCTGAAAAGCGCGAAAGCGCAGGTAGCCGAGCAGCGGGCGCTCGTCGCCAAGAAACTGGTGCGCGCGCCCTTCGCCGGGCGGCTGGGAATCCGCGCAGTGGACGTCGGACAGTACGTCAACGCAGGGACGAAGCTGGTGACGCTCCAGGCGCTCGACCCCGTGTACGTGGATTTCTACGCGCCGCAAAAATCACTCGGCAGGATCGCGCTTGGGCAGAAAATCGTGCTGAAAACCGACGCATTCCAGGGCCAGCAGTTTCCCGGGGACGTCAGCTCGATCGACCCCAAGGTGGACCCCGCGACGCGCAACGTGCAGGTGCGCGCCACCGTGCGCAATCCGAAGCGCAGCCTCCTTCCCGGAATGTTCGCCACCGTGGTGCTCGCCTCGGGCGGACCGCAGCGTTTCCTCACGCTGCCGCAGACCGCGGTCTCCTACAACCCCTTCGGTGACACCGTGTTCGTCGTGGAAGAGAGCAAGAGCAAGGACGACAAGGTCGCGCTCGTCGCCCAGCAGAAATTCGTGACGACCGGCGAGGCGCGCGGCGACCAGATCGCGATCCTCTCGGGCATCAAGGAAGGGGACACGGTGGTCACCGCCGGGCAGATCAAGCTTCGCTCGGGGATTCCGGTGGTCGTCAACAACTCCATCCAGCCGACGAACGAACCTGCGCCTAAACCCAAGGACCAATAAGGGGGGCCGATGAGGAAATTCACGGACATTTTCATCGAGCGGCCGGTTCTCGCGACGGTCGTGAGCCTGACGCTGCTGGTGCTCGGATTGCGCTCGATAGGGCTCCTGCCGGTGCTGCAGTATCCGCGCACGCAGAACGCGGTCGTCACCGTGACCACGACCTATTTCGGGGCCGACCCGTCGCTGGTCGCCGGATTCATCACCACACCGCTCGAAAACTCCATCGCCCAGGCGAACGGCATCGACTTCATGAGCTCGGCGAGCCGCCAGAGCGTAAGCACGATCACCGCCGCTTTGCGCCTCAACTACGACGTCGACAAGGCGCTCACCGAGATCAGCACCAAGGTCAACGCCGTTCTGAACCAGCTCCCGCCGGGCTCGCAGCAGCCGGTGCTCACGGTGAAGGTCGGCCAGACATTCGCTGCCATGTACATCGGCTTCGCGAGCGATGTGCTCACGCCCAATAAGATCACCGACTACCTGATCCGGGTGGTCCAGCCGAAGCTGCAGGCGGTCGAAGGCGTGCAGACCGCCGAAATCCTGGGCGGCAAGCTTTTCGCGCTGCGCGCCTGGCTCGATCCGGACAAGCTTGCGGCCTACAATCTCACCGCGTCCGACGTCAGCGCGGCCCTCGCCGCCAACAACTTCCTGTCGGCGGTGGGGGCGACCAAGGGCCAGATGGTCCAGGTTAACCTCACCGCATCGACCGACGTCCGCACGGTCGAGCAATTCAAGAACCTCGTCATCAAGCAGCAGGGGGGCGCAGTCATCCGGTTGAGCGACGTGGCCAACGTGACGCTCGGCGCCGAGGACTACGATTCCGAAGTCGGTTTCGACGGCAAGAAGGCGGTCTACATCGGCATCAACGTCGCGCCCGCGGCGAACCTGCTCGACGTCATCGCGGGCGTGCGCAAGGTGTGGCCCGACATCCACTCACAGCTGCCCCAGGGGCTGCAGGGCGAGATCGTCTACGACTCGACCAAGTTCGTGAACAGCGCGATCGAGGAGGTTATCTGGACGCTCGCCGAGGCGCTCATCATCGTCACGCTCGTGGTCTTCGCCTTTCTCGGCTCGGTGCGCTCGGTGCTGATTCCCACGGTGGCGATACCGCTTTCGCTCGTCGGCACCTTCACGGTCATGTTTGCGCTCGGCTACTCGATCAACCTGCTGACGCTGCTCGCCCTGGTCCTCGCGATCGGCCTGGTGGTCGACGACGCCATCATCGTCGTCGAGAACGTCAACCGCCATCTGGAAGAGGGCATGAAGCCCGCGCAGGCGGCGACCCTCGCGGCGCGCGAACTCGCCAATCCCATCATCGCGATGACCATCGTGCTGGTCGCCGTGTACCTTCCGATCATCTTCCTGACCGGGCTCACCGGAGCCCTTTTCACCGAATTCGCCGTCACCCTGGTGGGAGCGGTCACCGTGTCGGCGGTGGTCGCGCTGACCCTGTCGCCCATGATGTGCGCCAAGCTTCTGAAGCCGCACGATCCCGGCGCGGGCGGCTGGGACGCCAAGCTCGTGGTGCTGCTCGACCGCAGCTTCGACGCGCTGCACCGGCGCTACGAGAACCTGCTGCACGGCACACTCAACTGGGTGGCGGTGACAGCGGTGTTCTCGGTCATCGTCCTGGGCAGCATCTACTTTCTGTGGATCACCTCGAAGGATGAGCTCGCTCCCCCGGAAGACCAGGGCGTTCTCATCATGTCCGCTCAGGCCGCCCCGAATTCGACGCTGCAGCAGCGCCAGCTCTACACGCGCGAGGTCTACCAAACCTTCGCCAGGCACCCGGAAACCGATCACGTGTTCCAGCTCGACATCCCGGGACAGACGCTCGCCGGGATGGTGCTCAAGCCCTGGAACGAGCGCAAGGCGACCGCCGCGCAGCTCCAGCCCGGTGTCACGCAGGAGCTGGGACAGATCGCGGGCTTGCGCGCGGCCGTGTTCCAGCCGCCGCCGCTTCCAGGCGCCTTCGGCCTGCCGGTGCAGTTCGTCATCCAGACCACCGAGCCCTTCGAGAAGCTGAACGGCATCGCCTCCGCGTTTGCGCAGGAAGCGCAAAAAAGCGGCATGTTCTTCTTCATCGACAACGATCTTCGCTACGACCTTCCACAGTCGACCGTGGTGATCGACCGGGAGCTGAGCGCGCAGCTGGGTCTCACGATGAAGGATGTGGGCGGGGCGCTGTCCTCGCTCCTGGGTGGCGGCTACGTCAACTACTTCAGTTTCTTCGACCGGGCCTACAAGGTGATCCCGCAGATCCAGCAGACGGACCGGCTCAATGCCGACCAGCTGAACAGCACCTATATCCGTACCCCGAGCGGCGAGGCGATCCCCCTTTCGACCGTGGTACACATCACGACGAAGACGATCCCGCAATCGCTCAACCGCTTCCAGCAGCAGAACGCGGCCACGATCTCGGGCGTGCCCTTCATCGGCGTGACCCAGGGTGATGCCATCGCGTACATGCAGAACCTCGCGGCGCGCACGCTGCCGCAGGGCTACTCGGTCGACTACGCCGGGCCGTCGCGGCAGTACATCCAGGAATCGAGCGCCCTGTTGATCACATTCGCGTTCGCCCTGGTCGTCATATTCCTCGCGCTTGCGGCGCAGTTCGAAAGCTTCCGCGACCCGGTCATCATCCTCATCTCGGTGCCGATGTCGATCTGCGGGGCGCTCATCTTCGTGAACCTCTTCAGCACGCTCGGGATCGGCGCGGTGAGCCTCAATATCTACACCAAGGTGGGACTGGTGACGCTCATCGGACTCATCAGCAAGCACGGGATCCTGATCGTCGAGTTCGCCAACAACCTGCAGAAGCAGGGTCTGTCCAAGCGCGAGGCGGTCGAAAAGGCGGCCGGCATCCGGCTCCGCCCGATCCTGATGACCACCGGGGCGATGGTGCTCGGGGTCGTTCCGCTTCTCATCGCGAGCGGCGCGGGCGCGGTAAGCCGCTTCAACATGGGACTGGTGATCGCCACCGGGGTCGCCATCGGGACGCTGTTTACGCTCTTCGTCGTTCCCGCAATGTACCTGCTCCTCGCCGCGGATCACTCGAAACGATCAACGTCCGAGGCGCTGCCCGCGTCGGGCGGCCCTGCGGGCCAGCTGCACTAGCCTTTCCGCGCTCCGGTGGAGGCGCGGGTCGGCATCGTCGGCGCGGGTCCGGTAGGGGTCGTCGCGGCGCTCGCCTGCGCGAGGCGGGGCATGCGGGTTGTGCTCTTCGAGGCCGGGCGCGAAATCGACCACAGTCCCAGGGCGGCGACCACCCATCCCTCTACGCTCGAGATGCTTGCCGGGCTCGGGCTCCTCGAGGAGTTCGAATCGGTGGGCCTGGTCGCCCGCTATTTTCAATTCTGGGACGGCAAGACTCTCGTCGCCGAATTCGACCACGCGACGTTGCGCGACGAGACACCGTACCCCTACGTGGTGCAGACCGAGCAGCACAAGCTCTCCGAGATCGGTCTGCGTCGGCTCTCTGCCATGTCGAACGTGGAGGTCCAGCTCGGAGCAAACGTCATCGACGTGGTGCAAGACACAGACCAAGTCCGCGTGACGGCGGCGACGCCGGGCGGTGGGGAACTCCACACATTCGACTACGTCGTCGGTTGCGACGGCGGACGCAGCAGCGTGCGCAAATGCCTCGACGTCGAATTTGAAGGCTATACCTGGCCGGAGCGTTTCCTGGTGCTCACGAGTTTGTTCGATTTCCAGTCGGCATTGGGATGCCGCGAGCGCAGTTATATTTCAGACCCGGAGGAGTGGACCAATCTGTTCAAGGTCATGGGCGACGATCTGAAGGGGAGGTGGCGCGCCGTATTCCCCGCGAAGGAGAGCGAAACCGATGAGGAAGCTTTCTCCGAGACCGTGGTGCGGCGGAGGATGCACAAGCTGTGCAAAGATCATCCGATGGACATGCTCGTACACCGCAACATCTATCGGGTGCACCAGCGCGTGGCAAAGGCGTTCCGCAGAGGCCGGGTGTTCCTCGCCGGCGACGCCGCGCATGTCAACAATCCCGTGGGGGGGCTGGGCCTTAACTGCGGCATCCACGACGCGGTGGAGCTCGCGGACACCCTGCACCGTGTCGTGAGCGGCCGGTCGGGCGCGGAACTGCTCGACCGCTACGAGCGCCGCCGGCGTCCGCTCAATATCGAGTACGTGCAACAGCAGACGGTCGCGAACAAGAAGCGGCTGGAGGAACGCGACCCGAAGGTGAGAAAGGCGAATTTCGACGAGCTGCGGCGCGCCGCCGCGGATCCGCAGCTCCACAAGCAGTTCCTCATGCGCACCTCGCTCATGGAGAGCGCTCGGAAGGCCGGGAACATCGCCTGAGGCTATCTCCTGCGCGGCGGGCGGTGCTCGATCAGGGCCCCGGCCTTGCGCTCCACGGCGTCGCGCAGGCGCAGGCCGCGCGCCTGCCTCCTGGTGAGAAGCGGACGGTGCCGCATGTCATCGAGCGTCGCTCCGATCTCCCAGCAGTTCTTCTCGCTGGTGACCCAGAGCGCGGGGTCGAAACGCCGCAGATCGAACGGGCCGGCGTAGCTCCGCAGGGTCTTCTGGTTGCGCTTGTTCGCGTACTCGTGCAAATAGGACATCGCAAGCTCGCGCAGGCTGCGGTACACGGGGTCGCGCCAGCGCAAGAGCGCCGGGTTGGTTTTCGAAATGGCGCCCCAGCAGCGGCCGCGGCGGAACAGCGCGACGACATGGTCGTAGTCGCGCTCGGCGCGGAGGTCGAGTAGCAGCGGCGGCTCGCCGTGAACCCACAGGGCGCAGGCAGCGAGCATCGCGCCTTCGATGCAATGCGCGCGACGCTGTTGCAGTACCTCGCGCACCGAGAGGCAGGTCTGGCCATCGACCTCGAAATTGGCGGGTATCCGGTCCAGAAAATCCTGGATTTTTGGGGGCGTGTTGAGGCGCTCCAGCACGGCAAACTCGGCCTTGCTGAGTCCCAAATCCTCGCGGCGGGCAAAGCGTGGTCTCACACTCACGTCCTCCTGAACCATTCTAATGGGAGGGAAGGCGGGCTTGGGACCGGCCGAACCTCACGAAGGCGCTCCGGTCTAAGATAGCTCCCCAGGCTCTCGCCCAATGCTCAAGCCACTCTACTCAAGAAGGACAGGCAACCTCGCCGGGTTTTTCGCCTGCGCGGGGATGCTCGCGTTCGGCTACTACCTTCAGTTCGCCGTCGGTCTCGAGCCCTGCCCGCTGTGCATCCTCCAGCGCATCATGCTCCTTGCCACTGGCATCGCCTTTCTTCTTGCCGCCGTCCATCACCCAGCTCGCGGTGCGGGGGCCGGGATCTACGCGGGCGCGATTGCGCTGTGCGCCGTAACGGGCGCCGCCATCTCGGCGCGGCACACCTGGATCCAGCATCTTCCCGAGGATCAGCGGCCGGCCTGCGGGCCGAGTCTCGATTTCATGCTGTCGACGTTCGGGCCGGTCAAGTCGCTCGGGCGCATCCTGCGCGGATCGGGAGAGTGCGGCAAGGTCGACTGGACGCTGCTCTCCTTCAGCATCCCGGAATGGACGCTCGCGGCGTTCCTCGCGTTCGCGGTATGGGGCATCTTTCTCGCGCTGCGCGACTGATCAGCGGGCCTTGTCGCCGTAGGGGTGTTCCAGCTGCTGCACCAGATTCACGAGCACCTGCTTGAACTGGCGCTCATCGCATTCCATCAGCACCGCATCCTCGAGCGCGTCCTGGCAGAGCTGCTGGATCTCTTCGAGATTTTCCTTCAGCACCTTCAATTTTTCTACGCAGGCCACGACTTCGCCGGAGGGCGAGCGCCATACGGTGTCGGGGATGGGTCGTCGGTTCATGAACCGGTCTGACTCGCCAAGTGTTGACGGGTTCCCGATGAGGCCGATCTTATTCAAGCGCGCTTGAGGATCGCTTCGATCTTTTCGGTGAGGACCGGCTCGGCAAGCGCCGCCCTCAGCACTTCTCCGAGAAGTACCACCGCAGGTCCGTCGCCGGCTTTTCGCGCAAGCTCCGCCAATTCCGCCAGGGTTCCGTGGAACACGCGCCGCGTGGGAAGGGTGGCGCTTTCCACCAGCGCGATCGGCGTGGTTCGCGGCTTGCCACGCCTGACCAATGTCGCGCTGATCTCCTCGGCGAGCCCCGCGCCCATGTAGATCGCGGCGGTGTCGGCGGCAAGAACGCTTGCCGCCCAGTCGTTTTCGCGCTCGCCTTCCGCGGCCCGGGGCGTGACGAAGACGACGTGACGGCTCACGCCCCTCCGCGTGAGCGAGACACCGAGCTCGGCGGCCGCGGCAGTCGCCGCGGTCACGCCGGGGACGATCTCGAATTCGACGCCGGCGCGTCGCAGGGCGTGGATCTCTTCCTGAGCGCGGCCGAAAAGCATGGGATCGCCGCCCTTGAGGCGCACCACCACCGCGTGCCTGCGCGCCGCGTCGACCAGGCGCTTGTTGATGAACTGCTGCGCGGTCGACCGCCGGCCCGAGCGCTTGCCGACCGCAGTCTTCTCCGCGCGGACGGCCAAGGCGAGCGTTTCGGGATGGACGAGCGAGTCATGGAAGACGACGTCTGCGCGCCGCAGGATGTCCGCGGCGCGCAGCGTCAGAAGATCCGGAGCGCCAGGACCGGCTCCGATCAGATAAACGCGTCCCGTCATTCGATCATTCCCGCCGCCAGAGTCTGGTTGCTGACCTCGTCGACAAGTATAAAGGAGCCGGTCACGCGATTGCTCCGGTATGAGTCGACGAAGATCGGCTGGGCGAGCGCGAGGGCCACGTGAGCGATATCGTTCATCACGAGGCCCGCGGGCACGGCACGTTCCTCGAGCGTATTGATATCGACACGCGAGTTGAGGGAAATGAGTCTTGCCGGCACGCTGCGGGTGGTGTGCTTGAGCACGAATCGCGCGGCGGGGAGCGCGCGCGCGTCAAGCGGCTGGGAGGAGAGCCAGCAGATGCGCGCCTCGATCGCCTTCGCCCCTCGCGGCGCAAGGTCCGGGTCGGCGAGCATGTCCCCGCGGGAGATGTCGATGTCGTCGGCGAGGACCACGCTGACCGAGGCACCCGCGACCGCGACGGGCAGCGATCTGCCGAGGGAGACGATGTTCTTTATGGCGGTGCGGCGCCCCGAAGGCATCGCCAGCACCTCCGCCCCGCGGAAGAGGACTCCCGACTCGACCCGGCCGGCATAACCCCGGAAGTCCGATCCCGCGCCGGGGCGCACGACAAGCTGCACCGGAAAACGCAAGGGCAGCGCACCGGCCTCGTCCACGGCGTCGATCTCTTCGAGCGCCGACAGCAGCTCGGGCCCCCGATACCATTTCATGTTGGGGCCGCGCTCGACGACGAGATCCCCGCGCAGCGCCGAAATCGGTATGAAGCACAGGTCGGCGATCTCGAGCGCCGAGACGAACGCGAGGTAGTCGTTCCGGATTTGCTCGAAGACCGCCTCTTCGAACCCGACGAGGTCCATCTTGTTCACTGCCACGATGATGTGGCGTACGCCCAGCAGGTGGGCGATATAGGTGTGGCGGCGCGTCTGCGGGAGTACCCCCTTGCGGGCGTCGATCAGGATCACCGCCGCGGCGGCGGTGGAGGCGGCCGTGACCATGTTGCGTGTGTATTGCTCGTGGCCCGGGGTGTCGGCGATGATGAACTTGCGCCGGGGCGTGGCGAAGTAGCGGTAGGCGACGTCGATGGTGATGCCCTGCTCGCGCTCGGCTTCCAGTCCGTCGGTGAGGAGCGACAGATCGAGGTCGTCCTGGCCGCGTTTTTGCGAAGCGCGCGTCAGCGCGGCAAGCTGGTCCTCGAAGACGGCGCGCGTGTCGTGCAGGAGCCGCCCGATCAGCGTGCTCTTGCCGTCGTCGACGCTGCCGGCGGTGATGAACCGCAGCACGCCCCGATCCTCCGCGGCTTGCGCCGTAACCTCGACTTCGTCGGCGAGGGTCACTTCAGAAATATCCTTCCTTCTTGCGCCGTTCCATCGAGGCCTCGGAGGTCTGGTCGTCCATGCGCGTCGCGCCGCGCTCGGTGACCGTGGTCATCGCGGTCTCGGAGACGATTTCGGCCGGCGTGCGGGCCAGCGATTCGACCGGGCAGGTGCAGCTGATGTCGCCTACCGTACGGAAACGCACCGAAAGCTCCTCTGCCATCTCCCCTTCGCGCGGCGGCGTGATCTCGGTCACCGGTACGAGCAGCCCGTTCCGGCGCACCACGCTCCTGCGGTGTGCGTAGTAGATCGAGGGCACCGCGAGCCGCTCCCGCTCGATGTACTGCCAGACGTCGAGCTCGGTCCAGTTGCTGATGGGAAACACGCGCATGTGCTCACCTTTCGCCACGCGGGTGTTGTAGAGGCTCCACAGCTCGGGGCGCTGGTTCTTCGGATCCCACTGGCCGAACTCGTCGCGAAACGAAAACACGCGCTCTTTCGCGCGAGCCTTTTCCTCGTCGCGCCGTGCCCCTCCAATGGCGGCGTCGAACGAGAACTCGGCGAGCGCCTCGAGCAGGGTCACCGACTGCGCGGCATTGCGGCTGTCCTCGGGCCGGCGCAGCTTGACCGTGCCGCGGTGCATCGAGTCTTCGACCGAGCGCACGAGAAGACGCTCTCCCAGTTCCGCAGCGCGCGCATCGCGGAAGGCAATCACCTCGGAGAAATTGTGGCCGGTGTCGATGTGGAGCAGGGGAAACGGGAACCGCGCCGGGCGGAAGGCTTTCTCCGCGAGACGGAGCAGCACGACCGAGTCCTTGCCGCCCGAGAAAAACAGCACGGGGTTGGCGCACTCGCCCGCGACCTCGCGCAGGATGAAGATCGCCTCCGACTCGAGCCAGTCCAGGTGACGGCGGGAGGACTGGCCGATCGCCTCCGAACCGGTCTTTTCGAGCACGGCGCTCATGCGGGTTCCTTGGCACGCGCCAGGCGCCCGTCCGGCGTCAGGTGCAGCCCGCATTCGCGGACCTCGTTCAGCTCCCACCACCAGCGCCCGGCGCGCACGTCCTCGCCGGCGACCGTCGGGCGCGTGCAGGGCGCACAGCCGATGGAGCGGTAACCCTGGTCGTGAAGCGTGTTGTAGGGGATGTTCCGATCGCGGATGGATTCCCAGACGTCGTTCTCGCTCCAGTCGGCGAGCGGATTGAACTTCACGATGCCGCGGGCAGCGTCATGTTCCTGTATTTTCATTTCGGCTCGCGTCGCGGCCTGGTCGCGGCGCTGACCCGTGATCCAGGCTGCCTTCCCCGCGAGCGCGCGCTCCAGGGGCTCGACCTTGCGGATGTGGCAGCAGCGCTTGCGCAAATCGACGCTCTCATAGAATGCGTCGCGCCCGAAACTCGCGACATACTCCGCAACCGAAGCAGGGTCGGGCTGGAAGACCTGCACTTCGCAGCCGTAACGTTCACGGATCGCGGCGATCACGTTGAGCGTGTCCGCGTGCAGCCTCCCCGTGTCCAGCGTGAAGATCCCGATGTCGAGCCTGTGCCGCAATATCGCGTCGGTAATCACCATGTCTTCCGCTGACAGGCTCGAGGCGAGCGCCACCGGCGCGTGCTCGAGCGCAACCCGCCGCAGCAGCCGTTCGAGGTCGGCGGTCTTCTTTGCCAGCGATCCGTTCATGGTTTTCCCGTGGCGAGGCGGCGCCTGAACAGAGGGACCGGCCGGAGCACCGAGGTCTGGTATCCCTCGCTGAAGGTGTCGAGCGCCGAAAGGGCTTCCCGCGCGTCCTGGTCTTCACGCAGAACGAATGCATCGAATCCGCACTGCTTCATGAAGTGCAGATGGTCGTGCAGCACGTCGCCGATCGCGCGCAGTTCGCCCTTGTAGCCATAGCGTTCACGCAGGAGCCGCGCGATCGAATAACCGCGGCCGTCGCCGAACTTGGGAAAGTTCACCGCGATAAGGGCAAAGCGCTGCAGGTCCCCCGCGATCGCGTCGGGCCCCTCGTTCGCATCGAGCCACACGCCGAGCTTGCCGGGATAGGCCAGAAACGCCTCGCGGTGCGCCAGCCAAAGCGGGAGCGGGACGATGACGTCGCCCTGGGCCGGCACCTCGGGCGTCTCGCCTGAGGGCCCGCGGCTAAGCAGGCGCCAGCTGTCCGCGACGATGCGCTGCTCTTTGATCAGCGTTGCCATAGACGGATTCCTTGAAGGGTTCGACTCCGACGCGGCGCACCACGTCGATGAAGCGCTCCGCATCGCTGTCGCGGCGCGAGAGATAGCACTCGATGAGCTTCTCGATGACGTCGGGGATCTCGGCGCGCGCGAACGACGGGCCGATAACCTTGCCGAGCGAAGCGCCGACACCGGGCCGGATTTCGCCCTGGTTGCCGCCGACTTCGATCTGGTACCACTCCTCGCCGTTCTTGTCGACGCCGAGAATGCCGATGTGCCCGACGTGGTGATGGCCGCAGGCGTTCATGCAACCGGAAATGTTGACGTCGATCTCGCCGATGTCGTGCAGGTAGTCGAGATCGTCGAAGCGCTGCTGGATGGCCTCCGCCACCGGGATCGACTTGGCGTTCGCGAGCGAGCAGAAGTCGCCGCCCGGGCAGCAGATGATGTTGGTGAGCAATCCGACATTGGGGGTGGCGAATCCAAGGGCCCGGACTTCCTTCCACAGCCCGTAAAGATCCGCGACCTGCACGTCCGCGAAGATCAGGTTCTGCTCGTGCGAGACGCGCAGCTCGCCGAACGAGTAGCGATCGGCGAGATCGGCAATTTTCTCCATCTGCTCCGCGGTGACGTCTCCCGGAGGCACGCCGGTCTCCTTGAGCGAGAGCGTGACGGCGGCATAGCCGGGCCGCTTGTGCGGGTGGACGTTCCTCCTGTGCCAGTTGGCAAACGCCTTGTCGGACGCGAGCACGGCGTCGAGCCTCGCGTCCGTGGCGGGCAGGGGCAGATAGTCCGGCCGCGTAAACCGGGCCTCGATACGCGCGACTTCTTCGGGGATCAGAGTCGAAGGGCCGTCCTTGAGATACGCCCATTCGGCCTCGACTTCCTCGCGGAATCGGTCGGGGCCGCGCTCCTTGACCAGGATCTTGATACGCGCCTTGTGGATATTGTCGCGACGCCCGTAGCGGTTGTACACCCGGAGTATCGCTTCGCAATAGCTGAGCAGGTGCTGCCAGGGCAGGAACTCGCGGATGACGAAGCCGATCACCGGGGTGCGGCCGAGGCCTCCGCCGACCAGCACCTTGAAACCGACCTCGCCCCCGGCGTTGAGCACGGCGTGAAGCCCGATGTCGTGCACCGCGACCGCGGCGCGGTCCGATTTGGCGCCGTTCACCGCAAACTTGAACTTGCGCGGCAGGTAGGAGAACTCGGGATGGAACGTCGACCATTGACGGATGATTTCGCACCACACGAAAGAGTCGACGATCTCGTCCCGCGCGACGCCCGCGAAATGGTCGGTGGTGATATTGCGGAAGGAATTGCCCGAAGTCTGGATCGCGTGCATCTCCACGGTGGCAAGCTCCGCGAGGATGTCGGGCACCTGCGGCAGCTTGGGCCAATTGAGCTGGAGATTCTGGCGCGTGCTGAAATGGCCGTAACCGCGGTCGTACCTGCGGGCGATGTGGGCGAGCTTTCTCAGCTGCCGCGTCGACAGCAACCCGTACGGGATCGCAATGCGGAGCATGGGCGCGTAGCGCTGCACATAGAGCCCGTTGCGCAGGCGCAGGGCGCGGAACTCGTCTTCCGACAGCTTCCCGGCGAGATAGCGCCGCGTCTGATCCCGGAACTGCGAGACGCGCTCGTCAACGAGCTTCTGGTCGATTTCGTCGTAGATATACATGGTCGTCTTCTACAGGGCGAGCTTGCCGCCGATCAGCGCGAGCATCACGGCGAGAGCAGTGCGCAGCACGCGTTCGGGGATTTTCTGGCCGAGCGAGCTGCCGAGCCAGATGCCGGGTAGCGACCCGATGAGGAGCGCAACGAGCAGCTTCCAGTCGACGGCTCCCGCGACAGCGTGGCCGAGGCCTGCAACCAGCGTGAGCGGCACCGCGTGCGCGATGTCGGTGCCGACGATGCGCGCGACAGCGAGCCCCGGATAGAGGAAGAAGAGCGCCGTCACGCCGAGTGCTCCCGCTCCGACCGAGGACAGGGTGACCAGCACACCGAGGATCGCACCAACGATCAAGGTGCGCCGCGAAGTGAGGCGTCGATCGACCCTCGCCGGAACGCGCCGCGCCGCCCATGCATGGAGCCTTTCCCTGAAGACGAGGGCGCCGGCGGTAAGGATCAGCGCAATGCCGAGCGCAACGCTCACGAGCGCCGAGAGCTCGTCGGGGTGGGGAACGAACAGGTGCAGTGCCATCAGCGTAATGGCCGAGGCCGGGACGCTTCCCGCTGCGAGCCAACCGACGACGTTCCAGTCGACGTTACCGCGCCGTGCGTGGGCCCACGCGCCGCCCGCCTTGGTCAGCGATGCAAACACCAGGTCCGTGCCGACCGCCGTGACCGGGGCGACGCCAAACACCAGTACGAGTAGCGGTGTCATCAGTGAGCCGCCGCCCACGCCGGTGATGCCGACGATCAAGCCGACGCAGAATCCTGACAATGTGGTGAGCCAGTCCATTGAAACTTTCACAGGGGAAACGCATCCTAGCTTTCTGCGCTTATACCTCAAAAGACTTTCATGTTAGAATTTAATAACAATCGAACATATATACTAAGTCTATGAATTTCCAGCAATTACGTTACGTCAGGGAGACAGTCAGGCAGGGACTGAATCTCACGGAGGCGGCGAGAACACTGCACACGTCCCAGCCCGGGGTATCGAAGCAGATCCGCGAGCTCGAAACCGAGCTCGGCGTGGAGATCTTCGTGCGGCACGGCAAGCGCATCGTCGCCGTCACCGAGCCCGGCAAGGCCGTGGTCGAGGTCATCGATCACCTGCTGCAGGAGGCGGAAAACCTGAGGCAGGTCGGCCGTGAGTTCAAGGACCAGGCCTCGGGCACTCTGACGATTGCCGCCACGCATACCCAGGCGCGCTACTCATTGCCCAAAGTGGTGGGCGCGTTCAAACGGCGCTATCCCAAGGTACACCTCACGATCAAGCAGGGCAGTCCGCCGCAGCTCGCCGAGATGGTGATCGCGCGCGAGGCCGATATCGCGATCGCTACCGAGGCGCTGGACAGCTATCCGAAGTTGCTGGCGCTGCCCGGCTACGAATGGAGCCATTGCGTCGTCGTGCCGGCGAAACATCCGCTCGCGAAGCGTGATCGGCTGGCACTCGACGAGCTCGCGCGCCAGCCGATCATCACCTACGACCCCGCGTTCGCCGGGAGGAGCCACATTGACGAGGCGTTCCGGGCGCAGGGGCTTGCGCCGGACATCGTGCTCTCGGCGGTTGACTCCGACGTGATCAAGACCTACGTCGAACTGGGCCTGGGCATCGGCATCATCGCGGCGATGGCCTTCGACGAAAAGCGTGACCGTACCCTGCGCTCGCTCGAGGCCGGGCACCTGTTCGGTACCATGACGACGCGCGTCGCAGTGCGGCGCGGCGCCGCCTTGCGCGGGTTCGCCTACACGTTCATCGAGCTGTTCTCGCCGCGCCTGACCCGAACTCTCATCGAGACCGCGCTCGCAGGCAAGGCGGAGGCGTACGAGCTCTAGTCGCCGGTCGGTGATATGCGGAAGCCTGTGACCGTGGAAAGAGCGTTGAGGGCCGCGGCAAGCTCGCGGGTCTTTTCCCGCTCGGGCGAGTGGATCACCATCTGGTACTCGAAGATCTGTCCCTCTCCCGTGACACTGTAGTTCATGTTGGCGACGACGAACCCCTGCCGTTCTACGATCGAGCGCAAGTCCGCTTCGGGCAAGGTGGCGCCGCGCGTGAAAGCCACCGTGAGATTCGCGTAGAACTCGATCGGCATCCTGCGCTCAATCCAGCGAAAGACGGAGAGGACGATAAGAGTCATCGCCGTCGCTATTCCCGCCGGAAAATAGAATCCCACGCCGATCATCACGCCGATGCCGGCCGTGATCCAGATCGACGCGGCAGTGGTCAGGCCGCGGACGGTCAGGCCGTCCCGCATGATCACCCCTGCCCCGAGGAAACCGATGCCGGTCATGATCCCTTGCGCCATGCGGGTGGGGTCGATGTTGGCCCGCTCCAGGGAGAAAGCTTCGAACCAGGTGTCCTGGTACACGGTCATCACCATCAGCATGCAGGAAGACAAACACACGAGGGCATGGGTGCGAAAGCCGGCAGGGCGGCCGTGATAGCTGCGCTCCAGACCGATGATCGCCCCCGCGGCGAGGGCGATCACCAAGTGCAGCGCGATTGCGGCGTAGTTGTCGTGCCAGATCGAGTTCATAGTCGCCACGCTCCCAAAATCGTGCTCATGGCCGAGACGACATTAGGATAACGCGGTCGGCGCGGCGAACGCCACTGGGAATCGCGATCCGGCTAATAGCGGTAGTGATCCGCCTTGTAGGGGCCTTGCCTGGAGACGCCGATGTAGCGCGCTTGGGCATCGGTGAGTTCGGTGAGCTGCGCATTGAGCTTCTTCAGTTGAAGCCGCGCCACCTTCTCGTCCAGGTGCTTGGGCAGCACATACACGCCGATCGGATACTTCCCCGAGCCTTTCTGCGACTCGGTCCACAGCTCGATCTGCGCGATGGTCTGGTTGGCGAAGGACGAGCTCATCACGTACGAGGGATGCCCCGTGCCGCAGCCCAGGTTCACCAGCCGCCCCTTGGCGAGAAGGATGATCCTCTTGCCGTCGGGGAAGATGACGTGGTCGACCTGGGGCTTGATCTCCTCCCATTGGTACTTCTCGATGGAGGCGATGTCGATCTCGTTGTCGAAGTGGCCGATGTTGCAGACGATGGCCTGGTCCTTCATCTTCTTCATGTGATCGTGCGTGATCACGTGGAAGTTGCCGGTGGCGGTGACGAAGATGTCGGCCTTGTCCGCGGCGTAGTCCATGGTCACCACGCGGTAGCCTTCCATCGCCGCCTGCAGCGCGTTGATCGGGTCGATCTCGGTCACCCAGACCTGGGCCGAGAGTGCGCGCAGCGCCTGGGCGCTGCCCTTGCCCACGTCGCCGTAGCCGCACACCAGGGCGACCTTGCCCGCGATCATCACGTCGGTGGCGCGCTTGATCCCGTCCACCAGCGACTCGCGGCAGCCGTAGAGGTTGTCGAACTTGCTCTTGGTGACCGAGTCGTTGACGTTGATGGCCGGGAAGGCGAGCCTGCCCTCCTTGTGCATCTGGTAGAGCCGGTGCACGCCGGTGGTGGTCTCCTCGGTGACGCCCCTAACCTGCGCGAGGCGGGTCGAATACCACTTCGAATCTCGGGCGAGCCTGGCCTTGATCGCGGCGAACAGGAACTTTTCCTCCTCACTCGCCGGCTTGGCGATGAGCGAAGCGTCCTTTTCGGCGCGCGCGCCCAGGTGCAGCAGCAGGGTCGCGTCGCCGCCGTCGTCGAGGATCATGTTGGAGTAGCCGTTGTCGGGCCACCCGAAGACGCGGTGGGTGTAGTCCCAGTATTCCTCCAGCGACTCGCCCTTGTAGGCGAACACCGGCGTGCCCTTCACGGCGATCGCCGCCGCGGCGTGGTCCTGGGTGGAGAAGATGTTGCACGAGGCCCAGCGCACCTGCGCGCCCAGCGCCTGCAGCGTCTCGATCAGCACCGCGGTCTGGATGGTCATGTGCAGCGAGCCGCTGATGCGTGCGCCCCGCAGCGGCTGGGTCGCGGCAAATTCCTCGCGGATCGCCATGAGGCCCGGCATTTCGGTCTCGGCGATGGCGATCTCCTTGCGCCCCCAGTCGGCGAGCGCAAGATCTGCGACCTTGAAATCGGTGAAGCCCTTGGAATTCGGTACGGCGCTCATCTCGCGCCCTCCTTTCTTTCGAAAAAAGTTTGCGAGCGCGGTTGCACTGGTGTATCCCCCGAGCCTGGCGGGTGCCGGAACCGGCTGCCCGTTGCAACGCTCCTCGAGGAGGGCGAATTATACCTCAGACGCAGAGCTCGATGCCATTCGCAGGGCCGGTTTGTGAAAGGAAAAAACCGGAACGCTACGTCCAGCTTGCCGTTCCGGCCAATTGCACCCTGAAACTGCATCCGCTAAGGTGGCGGCATGACAGATCACGGTGAAACAATCCGTGCGCTCTCGAAAATTACTGATGCCGGCTTGTTCGAGAGGCTAGCGACGGCGGTTTTACGTACAGGTGCCCCTGCGCTTTACAGCAATCTTACTCATCCCGGCATGAACGCTGACGGCAAGACCGTCAAATCACCCGTCGACGGGATTGCATTCGTGGCGCGAGCGGTTCCGCCTCATATGGTCATTGCTCATCATGCCAGTGGCGCTAGCGATGATTTAAGAAAGAAATGGTTGCACGACCCGTCGACAGTCAGGCCTTCGAAAGGGCGAAAACCCACTGCCCCGCCCGGCGATGTACTCAAAACAATGGGTATAGTCGAAGAGGAGCGAAAACGCACTCCAGGGCTTCTCGTGACATTGGCCTTAACCACCAACAGAGAGCCCCCAGAAGAACTGACGCGAGATATCGAGGCAGCAGCGAAGGGCTATGGAGTCAGCATCGACATCTGGTCATGCTCACGCATTGCTGATTTTCTCGACAATGACCCGGACGGAGAGTGGCTCAGAAATAATTTTCTTGGACTCGTTCAGCAGCGTTTGTCTAAGCAATTGCTGCGTGATCTTTCTCGTTCAAGCATCGAAGCCAATCGTCCAGCGGCACAATTAGAAAGCTTAGTCAGCCGAGAGCTTGATCGTGTAGTGGCGGAACGATCACCACGTCCCGTCGCGTTTCTCGTTGGGGAATCTGGTTCTGGAAAAACCATCGCTTGTTATAAGCATTTAAAAGCCCACATTGATGCGGGTGGATGCGGTCTCGTTCTAATGAACGAAACCCTGGCCGCGCACAGGACTTTTGACCAAGCCGTTGATGCTGAACTCAGAAAGATTCATCCAAAGCTAGAAGCGGACGCTGGTGCAAGGGTACGTGCAATTTGCTCACCCGAAGACCCTTTTCTTGTTGTTGTCGAGGATGTGAACTGGTCTGAAAACCCCGCACTCTTGCTTGAACGTTTAGTTGGATGGGCTGGAGTACGGCCAGAAAGTGTCTCTACAGAACGTTTGAACTGGGGATTGTTTTGTCCCGTTTGGCCTAAAACTCTTGTGACAATCTCGGATGAGGCGAGGAAACGCATTGAATCCCTCTCTATATCAGCGGCGCCATTCACGGCTAATGAGGCCCGCACGGCGATCGAGTGCAATGCCGCGCTCGTCAATGTTCCCGTGTCCTCACTTGAGGCTGACAATCTGGCAGAAGCGTTGGGGAACGATCCGCTCCTCGTAGCGTTATACGATTTCGTTAAGAAGCCGGAACCACCGCAGGTCATTGGCAATTTCATTAACGCCAGGCTCCGCAGCCTCGCAAGTAGTGCGAGCGATTTCACGTTGACTGAATATCGAACTACGCTAAAGGCGCTTGCCAGAGGAATTCTGACTTATCGTCGAGTCGATCCAAATTGGGTGGAAATCCGAGGATGGTTTAGCAATCAGCCTGATCGTCTCGCAGCATTGCGCCAGATTGTTAAACGTGGCGAAGTGGTGCGTCTCATAGAAACAGGTAACGTGGAGCGACTCGCGTTTCGTCACGACCGTGTCCGTGCGTGGCTTTTGTCTGACGTACTTGCCGCTTCGATGCAATCTGGTGAGCTTGAAGATGTCATCCTAACGGAGCCTTTCTTTGCCGATGTGATCGGTGCCGCTCTAGCTGCCCCCGACATTTCGGCAGACATGGCCAAGCGGGTGATGGAATCCAATCCCCTCGCACTTTTCCATGCCCTTAAGGCATTTCGTGAGCCTAGCGCAGACATCCATCACGCAGTGTTACGTGCTATTGAGACTTGGCTTGACACCGCGGGTACGCATGATCGTGCGAACCGCGCGCTGAGGTGGGCCGCCCTTCATGCATTGTCTGAGACAGAGTCGTCGCACGTTCTTGCCATAACAGATCGATTTAGCGACGAGACATGGGCCACCCTGCAAGCTCGCTTTCGAAATGGTGATTTGAAAGCCGGTATTCGACTGTGTTCTCGACTTGAACCCGGTGTCACCGCACCTTGGCACGATCATCAAATCGCACATGCGAAGGTTCGTTTCGGAAAGACACTCATACGCATGCTCGACGATCTGCTGAATCAATCTGATTTATCGGGTCGCGCGCGAACCGGAGCGCTCCGCTTGGCCGGTCATTTCGCCGAGCCTTCTCTCGCAGATGCCATTGCTGCGTGTTGGGCGTCCGATCCAGATAGAACGGAACGTCTTGCTGGCTATCTGTGGGCTGCCGCGGAGTGCTGTGGCAACAAATCGGACCGGCTGCTCGGACCGGTCTGCGATGCCTGGGCGGCATTACCTGACAAGGGTGTCAAAGAGGGCTCGTCCTCCCCTCGAAACGCACTTGCGGCCGATCATATTTCCTGGGCGTTTAAGAAATCATTACCCGAATCATCTCTGCATTATTTTATTGAGCGTGCAAAACAAAAGGAGTTACATTGGCCGATCACTTGCATGCTTCGAGGCATCGATCATCCAGATGCAGTCGAGTTCATCGCGCGCGAATTCGCGGCCCGCAGCCGAGAATTTGAAGGGAAAGAGGATTACTGGTTTTTTCCGATTAGCGTGAGAAGCGATTGGGAACGCCGGCAGCGTGAAGAAGGTGCACGAATGTCGTTGGATTCACGGCGGCGGTTAAAGGAACTCTGGGAAGATATTGATCATGACAAATATCTTCGCCGACAGGCCTTCCTTCTCTGGGCGACTACGTCAGCGCCAGACGATATTTCGCTCTTGCGTACTGTAGAGGTTCCGGCATCTCTCGCGGATGACATTCTGTTTGCAAGACTGAAACGTGGCGATAGGGCAGCAATTCCAGCAATGCTCGAAAAACTCAAAACTGATAAGCGTGGTTTCTGGTGGCAACTTGGTCGATACATCTGGTCCGATGATCTGACCAATGCACTCGATGAGGCATTTCAACGTAGAAGTACCAAAGTGGATACTGCATGGGGGATTCAATACGAAACCGACCCGTCTACATCCGAATTCGTAATGCGCCTAAAACCTGCGACCGGTGAAAAGTTGTTAGTAAAGCATTGGCAGCACCTCCGATATTCGTCATATTTTGTTCAAGCTGCTCTTTATCTTGCCACGCCGATTTCGTGTGCCTTAGCTCAAGAGGCTATGTCGAAATGCCCCGACGCGAAGGAAATGTTGAAATACTGCGATATGCACTTTGGGATAAAGATGTCCGGCCATCCAGGGGTTAGCCGTATTGAACAGGTCGAGGCACTTGTGCCTTACCTCGACTACCTTGACGATTCAGCAATCCACGCCTTCTGGGAACTCTGCAATGATCGAGGCTGGCTTGAATTCCGTCAGACTCATCTTGATGGGCGCCTGACAGGGCAGTGGCGCGAAGTCGAATATCTCGACGATTCCGGAATCGTTTCGCACTGGGATACGTTGCTCACCAAGGACGATATTTACTGGATTGGTCATTGGATCGACCGTTACTTCAATCAGGGCGGGCAAGTTGGACGGATTTTCCAGTTGTTTGGCTCGTGGCTGCGTGAGCACCGGACAATAGCTGCACTTGAGCTCGCCGCCGCCGCCATCGTGCACGCCGGCAGACGCTGTGACCTCGATATTCTTCACGTTGGCGGTATTGAGCCGATCGACAAGGCTGAGGCAATCATTACGGATGCACGATTTGCGATCAGCCGACGTTCGCTGGTGTAGGTTTGCCCTCTCTGTCTACTGTGCGGTGCGCTAAGACGTTAAAGGGATTTGGCGTGAAATGAGTCAATGAGGCTGCTGCGCCTCGCGCACATCGCTAGCTACGGATAAACGCATTGAAGCGTCTAAAGGTCGAAATCAGTGCGGACCTTGATGCCCCTGGTCTAAGCCATCCTAGATCATGCTTTTCGCGGAGAAATCTTAGTATGACCGACGAAGACAACGCGGACTTACATCACGGCTTTAAACGTATTAACGCTGCCAATTTGCAACAGTCCGATATTTCGCGTGCCTTTGGGCGTGGCACGCCGGAGGCTTGGGTAGGAGGCTTCTCACGCGTGCAACTCGACGCCCGCGTACCGCAGGAAATCGCCGCGCTATTCGAGGTGGCGCGCGGGGCGATGATCTACGGCTGGTTTTTCTATCCGCTGATGACGCTGGGTGCGGAACAGTGCTACCGGGTCATGGAAGCCGGCATTCGCGCCCGCTGCGCACAACTGGGTATCCCGGTTGTCGTGGCGCAAAAGGACGGCACCGGTCGCCCTGTCTCCTTCGGTCGGCTGATGCAGACGCTGACCGAGCGCGGCCTGATTAGGGACGATGACAAGGCCCTATGGGATATCGCCAAGGACTTGCGCAACTGGGCCTCACATCCTGAAGCGCAGACGATCCTCACACCTCCATACGCTCATTCTGCTCTCGCTCGTGCGGCCGAGCTTTTGGGCAAGCTGTTCACGGCATGAAATAGGCTGGACACCCGCGCCAGTCATCGCTTCCGGGTGATTTGCACCAACGCGAGCCCTCGGCTAAGGTTGCCACATGCCCAAGGCTAAACCGGCTGAATCGCCCATCGACGCCTTTATTACCCGCTGGGAAGAAGCCAGCGGCTCGGAGCGGGCCAACTACCAGCTTTTTCTTACCGAGCTGTGCGCGCTGCTCGAATTGCCTCAGCCAGATCCCGCTCGCGAAGACACGCGCGACAATGCCTACGTGTTCGAGCGGCGCATTACCTTTCGCCACGGTGACGGTACTGAGTCACCCGGTTTCATCGACCTCTATCGCCGCGGTGCCTTCGTGCTCGAAGCAAAGAAGATCAAAAAGAGCCTGGGTCAGGGCTTCGATGACGCGCTGTTGCGCGCTCGTGGCCAGGCCGAGCAGTACGCCCGTGCACTGCCCGCCGGCGAAAGCCGCCCGCCGTTCGTGGTGGTGGTAGATGTAGGGCAGGTGATCGAGCTCTACGCAGAATTCTCGCGCTCGGGGGCCACCTACACGCCTTTCCCCGATCCGCGCTCGCATCGCATTCGGATGACCGACCTTCGCGACGAGGGCGTGCGCAACACGCTGCGCGCGGTGTGGACCGACCCGGTATCGCTCGATCCCTCACGCCGCTCGGCCAAGGTAACGCGCGAGATCGCCGTGCAGCTCGCAAAGATCGCCCAGACGCTAGAGGGTGCGGGCCACGCGCCCGAGCTGGTTGCCGGTTTTTTGACACGCGGCCTGTTCTCCATGTTCGCCGAGGACGTGGGCCTGCTGCCCAAGCGCGCCTTTGTCGATCTGCTCGAAAGCCTCAAGGGCAATCCGGCCCAGTTCGTTCCTTTGGTGGGCGAACTATGGCGCGCGATGGACATCGGAAGCTTTTCGGTCTCGGTACGCGCGGACTTGCTGCGGTTCAACGGCAAGTTGTTCAAGGACCCGCAGGTGCTGCCGCTCGACCGGGACCAGATCGCTCTACTGCTGGAAGCGGCGAAGTTCAATTGGCGCGAAGTGGAGCCGGCGATTTTCGGTACGCTGCTCGAACGTGCGCTGATGCCCGAGGAGCGCCACGCACTCGGCGCGCATTACACACCACGCGCCTACGTGGAACGGCTGGTGTTGCCGACAGTGATCGAGCCCTTGCGCGAGGATTGGAAGAACGCACAGGGCGCGGCGCTACTCCTTGCCGGTGAAGGCAAACTCGACGATGCACGCAAAGCCGTGCACGCATTCCATCACAAACTTTGCGCCGTGCGTGTCCTCGACCCGGCCTGCGGCTCAGGCAACTTTCTATACGTTACGCTGGAACACCTGAAACGCCTCGAAGGCGAAGTGCTGAATCAGCTCGAAGTTCTCGGCGAACCCCAGGCGCGCCTCGAAACCGCGGGCGTCACTGTCGATCCGCATCAACTGCTTGGCATCGAGATCAATCCGCGCGCCGCCGCTATCGCGGAACTGGTGTTGTGGATCGGCTATCTGCAATGGCATTTTCGCACCCGCGGTAAAGTGCCGCCGCCGCCACCGATCCTGCGCGATTTCGGAAACATCGAGCATCGCGACGCGGTCTTGGCCTACGACCGCGTGGAGTACGTACTTGGTGACGACGGCCGGCCGGTGACGCGCTGGGACGGCAAGACCATGAAAAAGCATCCGGCCACCGGTGAAGACGTGCCGGACGAATCGGCACGTGTCGCGCTGGAGCGCTATGTCAATCCGCGCAATGCTAAGTGGCCGGAGGCGGATTATGTGGTGGGCAACCCACCGTTCTTGGGCAAGGGGAAAATCCGAGATTCGCTCGGCGACGGCTATGTCGAGGCTTTACGTGAAGCATGGCGAGAGGTGCCGGATTCTGCGGATTTCGTAATGTATTGGTGGAACAAAGCAGCTGAACTTGCGCGCACGGCGAAGTTGAGGCGCTTTGGCTTTATCACTACCAACAGTCTGCGCCAGACTTTCAATCGTCGCGTGATCGAGAAGCACATGGCTGCCAAGTCGCCGCTGTCGCTGGCGTTCGTCATTCCGGATCATCCCTGGGTGGACAGCACCGACGGCGCGGCGGTGCGGATTGCCATGAGCGTAGGGAGGGCCGGCGAAGGTGAGGGTCAATTACTCACTGTTGCAGACGAACAAGAGACCACGGACGACGCACTGTCTGTGACCTTCTCGACCAAGGTGGGGCAGATTCACGCCGATCTCTCAGTTGGCGTCAACGTCGCCGGCGCAGCAATTCTTGATTCAAATTCGAGAATTGCGAACACCGGATTTATTCTTGGCGGACGTGGATTCTTGGTAAGCGCCGAGGATGTCAAATCGCTTTCGTTGCGCAGCCCTACTGCTGCGAAACTAGTTTTCCCTTTGCGCAATGGCGAGGACATACTGAACCAGTGTCGGAACGTATGGGTAATTGATGCTTTTGGATTAAGCGAAAGCCAACTTAGAAGTGAAGCGCCCGAGCTATGGCAACAACTTCATGAGCGAGTTTACCCAGAAAGGCAAGAGAACCGAGATCCACGAGTTCGCAGTAACTGGTGGTTGTTCCGCCGTAGTAATGAACAGGTGCGAGCGTCTGTTTCTGGGTTGAGTAGATTCGTGGTCACCGCAGAGACAGCGAAACATCGTGTATTCACATTTCTTGAGGGCGGCAGTCGCCCAGAGCACAGATTGGTTGTATTTGGTTTTGAAGATGCTTGGTGTCTTGGCGTGTTATCAAGCTGTGTTCACGTGCAATGGTCGCTTGCAGCTGGCGGTACCCTAGAAGATCGACCTGTTTACAACAAAGGCCGGTGCTTTGAGACTTTCCCATTCCCGCCCGCAAATGCAGTGCAGCAAACCCGCATCCGTAACCTTGCTGCACAGCTCGATGCCCATCGCAAGCGCCAGCAGGCGCAGCACCCGGCGCTCACGCTGACTGGCATGTACAACGTGTTGGAGAAACTCAAGGACGGCGCAGCCTTGAACGCCAAGGACAAAGTGATCCACGAACAGGGCTTGGTGGCGGTGTTGAAGCAGTACCACGATGAACTGGACCTCGCAGTGCTCGATGCCTATGGCTGGAATGATCTTGCGTCGTTGATGAACGCTGTGAACGGCATTGCGCCTGGAGGCGGGGTAGTGCCCGCGTCGCGCGATGAGGCGAAGCGCGTGCTGGACGACGCGTTGTTGGAGCGGCTCGTGGCGCTCAACGCCGAGCGCGCCGCCGAAGAAGCCAAAGGCCAAGTGCGCTGGTTGCGGCCGGAGTTCCAGATCCAAGGGACGACCCGTCCAGCATCGATTCAGGGAACACTCGACGTTGTGGAGGGAGGGGACACGTCGGCGGCGACGGGCACGGTATCGCGCCTGCCTTGGCCGAAGGAGCTGCCCGAGCGCATCCGCCTCGTTGCGCAGGTGCTTACCGATGCGAATGTGCCGCTATCGGAAGAGCAAATCGCTGAACGCTTCAGTGGCAAGGGGCCATGGAAGAAGGGTCTCGCCCCGCTGATCGAAACCTTGGTGGCCCTTGGTCGTGCGCGCCGCGTGAAAGGCGGCGTGCTGGGAGTGGATTGAGGGTGCTCGAAGAAGCAAAAAAAGCCGGCGCAAAGCCGGCTTTTTTTAGTGTGGCCTGCTTAGGCCATCGCCGGCTGCTTGATCCCTGCTTCCGCCGCGAGCGCCGGCGCCTTGTCCGCGTTCTCCCACGTAAACTCCGGTTCGTCGCGGCCGAAGTGGCCGTAAGCGGCGGTCTTCTCGTAGATTGGGCGCAGCAGGTTCAGCATTTGGATGATGCCTTTGGGCCTCAGGTCGAAATGTTTCGATACGAGCGCTGCGAGCTTTTCGTCGGAAATCTTTCCAGTGCCATAGGTGGTGACCATCACGCTGGTCGGCTTGGCCACGCCGATTGCGTAGGACACCTGCACCAGGCATTTGGTGGCAAGACCCGCCGCCACGATGTTTTTCGCCACGTAGCGCGCGGCGTAGGCCGCCGAGCGATCGACCTTGGACGGATCCTTGCCGGAGAAGGCGCCGCCACCGTGCGGCGCAGAGCCGCCGTAGGTATCGACGATGATCTTGCGGCCGGTCAGGCCGCAGTCGCCCTTGGGACCGCCGATCTCGAAGCTGCCGGTCGGGTTGACTAGGTACTTGATCTGCCCCTTGTCCAAGTTCTTGGGCAGCACCGGCTTGATGATCTGCTCGATGACCGCTTCCTCGATCTGTTTGTGTGTGAGGCCGGGTTGGTGCTGGGTCGAGAGCACGACCGTCTCGATCGAGTCGGGGTTGTTGTCCACATACTTGATGGTGATCTGGGACTTAGCGTCTGGGCGCAGCCATGGCAGCCGTCCGTCGCGCCGAACTTCGGACTGGCGTTCGACCAGTCGATGAGCGAGGAAAATGGGTAGCGGCATGAGCTGCGGGGTCTCGTCGCATGCGTAGCCGAACATGAGACCCTGGTCTCCCGCACCTTGATCGAGGTCAAGACCTTGGCCTTCGTTCACGCCCTGCGCAATGTTCTGCGACTGCTCGCCGTAGGCCACGATGACGGTGCAGGTCGCGGCGTCGAAGCCGATCGCGGGGTCGTTGTAGCCGATGCGTTTGATGGTCTTGCGCGCGATGTCCCGGAAGTCGACGTTTTTCGCATCGGTAGTGATTTCCCCGGCGAGCACCACCAGGTTGTCCTTCACCAGGGTTTCCGCCGCGACTCGGGAGCGTTTGTCCTGCGCTAGAATGGCGTCGAGAACGGCATCGGAAATCTGGTCGGCGACTTTGTCCGGGTGCCCTTCCGACACCGATTCGGACGTGAATAGATAGCTGCTCATGCTGGTGGTTTTCCCTGCGAAAAAAGGTCCGCCAGTTTAGCACAGCGCTTTCGCGCCCCCAACCCACGCCGCTCCCACTTTCGTCCCACAACCATGCAATTCCTGCTGCGGCTGGTGGCGCGTCTTCCCCTGCCGCTGCTACACCTCATCGGCGCCGTTCTCGGCTGGGCGGTCTATCTGCTTTCTCCCCGATACCGGAGAATGATCCGGGCCAATCTGCGGGCCGCGGGGCGCGGCACGGCGCGCATGCGCGCGGCGGTCGTTTGCGAAACGGGCAAGGGAGCGCTGGAGATCCCCGCGATCTGGATGCGACCGCACCAGGGCGTGGCAGATCTGGTAGTCGAGGCGCACGGGTGGGAGCACGTCGAGGCGGCCGCAAAGGCGCGCAAGGGACTCATCTTGCTGACCCCGCATCTGGGATGCTGGGAGGTGTCGGGCCAGTACATCAGCAGCCGCATGCCGATCACCGTGATGTACAGTCCGCCGAACATGAAGTCGCTTGAGCCACTGATGCAGGCGGGCCGCAAGCGCGGCACCGCGATGAACAGCGTCCCGGCCGACATGCGCGGGGTACGCGCGATGCTCAAGGCGCTCAGGCGCGGTGAAGCGATCGGCATCCTTCCGGACCAGGTTCCCGGAGTCGGCGAGGGGGAATGGGCGGAGTTTTTCGGCCGGCCCGCCTACACCATGACGCTCGTGGGGCGCTTCGCCGAGCAGACGGGCGCCCCCGTGCTGCTGTGCTACTCGAGGCGTCTCGCGCGGGGCCGCGGATACCGCTTCGAGATCGAGCCCCTGCTCGCGCCGCGCCCCCCGGAATCTCCGGTGCGCACGCTCAATCGTTCCCTCGAGCAGTTCATCCTTCGCTGCCCGGAGCAGTACCTGTGGAGCTACAACCGCTACAAGGTTCCGGGCGGAGTCCGGCCCCCGGCGGGTAGCGAGACCCCAAGAAACCCTTCGTGCTGACACGCCTCGCCGTCGGCATCGTCTGGCTGCTGCATTTCCTTCCGCTGCCGATCTTCGCCAGGATCGGATCGGGGCTGGGGGGACTCCTCTATTTCGTCGCGCGCGAGCGCCGCAATGTCTGCCTCACCAATCTCGCGCGCTGTTTTCCGCAGATGCCAAAACGCGAGCGAATCGCCATCGCCAGGGCGCACTTCCGCGCTTTCGGGCGCGCCGTCCTCGAGCGTTCGATTCTCTGGTGGGCGCCGCGCGAGCAGTTGCTGCGGCTGGTGCGCGTGGTCGGCCTGGAGCGGATTCTCGCGCTCAGGGGGCAGCCGCTCATCCTGCTGGTGCCGCACTTCGTAGGGCTCGACGCAGGATGCACGCGTCTGACCTGCGAGATCGATATGGCGGGCATCTACTCCAGGCAGAAGCATCCCCTCATCGATGCCCTGCTTCTGTCCGGACGCACGCGCTTCGGGCATCAGCGCGCCATTCCGCGCCAGGAAGGCGTGCGGCCGGCGATCGCCGCGGTGAAGGAGGGCATCCCCTTCTACTACCTGCCTGATCAGGACTACGGAGCCCGCGACACCATCTTCGTGCCCTTCTTCGGCGTGCCGGCCGCGACCATTACCGGGCTCTCCCGCATGACCAGGCTCACTGGAGCGCGCGTGCTACCCTGCGTCACGCGCATGCTTCCGGGTGGCGCGGGATACGAAGTGCAGTGCTATCCCGCGTGGGAGAATTTTCCGAGCGGCGACGACGCCGCGGACGCGCGCCGCATGAACGAATTCATCGAGGAGCGGGTGCGCGAAATGCCCGAGCAGTATTTCTGGACGCACAAGCGCTTCAAGACGCGGCCTCCCGGGGAAGGCAAGTGGTATTGAAGCTGAAGTTCAGCAAGATGCAGGGCGCGGGCAATGACTTCGTTGTTCTGGACGGGGTGAGCCGTTCCATCGAAATGTCGCCCCGGTTCGCGAAGCAGATCGCCGACCGCCACTTCGGTGTCGGCTGCGACCAGGTGCTGCTGGTTGAGAAACCCCGGAGCAAGAACGCGGATTTCCGCTACCGCATCTGGAACGCCGACGGCGGTGAGGTCGAGCAGTGCGGCAACGGCGCACGCTGCTTCGTCCGGTTCGTGCACGACAAGGAGCTCACGAAAAAGACCGAGATCCGCGTCGAGACGCTCTCGGGGGTGATCGCCCCGCGCCTCGAGGCCGACGGCCTGGTGAGCGTCGACATGGGCGCGCCGCGGTTCGACCCGCGTCACGTGCCGTTCGACGCGAGCGGCCTCATGCCGGTGCAGGCCGGAATGCGCTGGCCGCTCGAGGTCGCCGGACGCGTGGTGCCGGTCGCGGTGCTCTCCATGGGAAATCCGCACGCGGTGCAGACCGTTGCCGACGTGGATTCAGCGCCCGTCACGACCGAAGGGCCGCTGATCGAGTGGCACCCCCGGTTTCCGAAACGGACGAGCGCGGGCTACATGCAGGTCGTGGATCGCTCGAGCGTGCGCTTGCGCGTGTGGGAGCGCGGCGCCGGCGAGACGCTCGCCTGCGGCACGGGAGCCTGCGCGGCGGTGGTGACGGGGATAAGGGAGGGGCTGCTCGACCACACCGTGCGCGTTGCAACCCGCGGCGGCCAATTGACGATACGCTGGGCTGGCGGGGACAATGAACCCGGCCGCTCCGTGTGGATGACGGGGCCCGCCGTAACCGTATTCGAAGGGGAGATCGAGATTGAAAGCTGACGATGTCGCGCGCTATCTGCGCGAGAACCCGACGTTCTTCGAGACCCACGCCGACATGCTCGCCGAGATCAGCATTCCCCATCCCCACGGCGGCCGCGCGATCCCTCTTTCCGACCGGCAGCTGTTGACGCTGCGGGAAAAGAGCAGGGCGCTCGAGTCGCGCCTCTCGGAGCTCCTTCAGATCGGCGAGGAGAACGACGCGATCGGCGAGAAGATGCATCGCCTTTCCCTCGCGCTCCTCGCTGCGCCCGACTGGCAAAGCCTGCTGACGGTTCTCTACCTGCACTTGCGCGAGGACTTCGCCGTGCCCCATGCGGCGCTGCGGATCTGGGACGTGGCGCGCGGTACGCCGGAAGGAGCGGGCGATTCGCCGGAGTTCCGCAGCGTGGGCGATCAGCTGAAACGCTACGCCGCGTCGCTGTCGCAGCCCTTCTGCGGTCCGAGCGGCAGCGCGGAGGCCGCGGCCTGGTTCGGCGAGAGCGCATCGCATGTGCGATCGGTGGCGCACATGGCGCTTCGCGACAGAGAGTGCTTCGGCATGCTCGCGCTGGGAAGCGAGGACGTGCTGCGCTTCTACCCCGAGATGGGCACGCTGTACCTGAAGCGCATGGGCGATCTCGCGAGCGCGGCACTGCTGAGATTTCTCTAGCGGCAGCCGGCGGAAATGGCGCGCGACGCCCGGCAGAGTCTGCTCGAAGGGTTTCTCGACCAGCTCGCGCATCAGCGGCGGCTGAGCGCGGGAACCGCGCGCAACTACCGGCGCGCCGTCGAGGAGCTCTTCGCGCTCAACCCCGGGTTGGCCCTGGACAAATTCGATGCCCAGCACCTGCGGCGCACCGTGTCGCAACTGCATGCGCGCGGCATGTCCGGACGCACCATCGCCACCATGATCTCCGGCTGGCGCAGCTTCTTCGCCTGGCTCGTCAAGCACCGCGGCTTCTCGCGTAATCCCTGCATCGGCTTGCGCGCGCCCAAGAGCCCGAAGGCCCTGCCCAAGGCGCTGTCGCCCGACCTCATGGCCCGCCTTCTCGAGGGCCCGGCGCGCACGCCCGCGGAAGCGCGCGACAAGGCGATGCTCGAGGTGTTCTATTCGTCGGGTTTGCGGCTGGCCGAGCTCGTCAGTCTCGATGTCGCGGACGCCGAAGGCATCCTGCGCCAGGCCGAGGTGACCGTCACGGGCAAGGGGGCGAAGACGCGCATCGTTCCGGTCGGGAGCAAGGCGCGCGCGGCGGTCGAAGCCTGGCTCGCGTTGCGCGCTGCGCTCGCCGGTGCCGGCGAACCCGCTCTTTTCGTGGGCGCGCGCGGCCGCCGCATCAGCGCGAGCTCGGTACGCTACGCGCTCTCGCAATGGGCGCTGCGCCTGGGCCTCCCGCAGCACGTGCATCCGCACATGTTGCGGCATTCCTTCGCGACACACGTGCTGCAATCCTCCGGGGACCTGCGCGCGGTGCAGGAAATGCTCGGGCACTCGAGCATTTCCACGACGCAGGTCTACACGCACCTGGACTTTCAGCATCTCGCCAGGGCGTACGACGCGGCTCACCCGCGAGCGAAGAAGAAGGCGGCGGTCACGGAGAAGAAGCCGTGACCGAGGCGCCGGGCACCCCGAGCGCGGCGGAGCTGTTTCTGCGCTTCACACAGGTCGGCGCTTCGGGTTTCGGCGGCGTGATGCCCTGGGCACGCAGGATGCTCGTCGAGGAGCGCCGCTGGCTGAGCGACGAGGAATTCAGCGAGGCGCTGAGCCTGTGCCAGGTCCTCCCCGGTCCGAACATCGTGAACATGGCGGTATGCGTGGGGACGCGCTTTCGCGGGGCCCGTGGAGCGATAGCCGCCTTCTCGGGCCTGCTGTGCGCGCCCTTCGCCATCATTCTCGCGCTGGGCGCGTTGTTCACCCAGTACGGCGAGCTCCCGGCGATATCGGCGGCGTTCCGCGGGATTTCCGCCGCCGCCGCGGGCCTGATCGTGGCCATGGGGCTCAAGATGGCGGCGAGCCCGCGCCTGCGCTCGCCGATGGCGGTGTTCGCGCTCGCGGCGTTCGTGGGTATCGCTCTGGTACGGTTGCCGCTCGGCGTCTTCTTGCTGGCCGCGGCGCCCGCGAGCGTGGCTGCAGCGATGTGGAGAGCGCGATGAGCGAGGCTCTGGCGCAGCTCGCGATCGATTTCTCGCTCCTGTCGCTGTTCGCCTTCGGCGGCGTGATCACCGTGCTCCCCGAAATGCACCGCAACGTCGTCGAGGTCCACGGCTGGATGAGCGGCGCGGAGTTCGCGCAGCTGTTCGCCCTCGCTCAGGCGTCGCCGGGCCCGAACATTCTCGTCGTCAGCCTGATCGGCTGGAAAGTGGCGGGTCTCGCCGGGGCCGTGGTGGCGACCGGCGCGGTTTGCGCGCCCTCGAGCCTTCTGACCTACGCGGTCTCGCGGGTCTGGCAGCGCTTTCGCGGCGCGCGCTGGCGCAAGGTCGTGGAGGACGGCCTGGTACCCGTGACCGTGGGCCTGATGCTCGCGGGCGGATATCTCATCACCCTAGCGGCCGACCACTCGGTGCTGGCTTTCGTCATCACCGCGGCGACCGCGGCCATCGTCCTGTCCACGAGAATCCACCCCCTTTGGCTCCTCGCCGCCGGGGGGCTGCTCGGTCTCACGGGCTGGGTGTGAGAAGGAATTCGTGGGCGCTGCGCCGCAGCTGAAGCTCAAGCCAGGCCGCGAGCGCTCGCTGCTCCGGCGCCATCCCTGGGTTTTTTCGGGCGCGGTCGAAGAGGTCGCCGGCTCTCCGCCGAGCGGCGGCACCGTGCGGGTGCGCGCCGCGGACGGCGGGTTTCTCGCCTGGGCGGCGTACAGCCCGGCGTCCCAGATCCGGGCCCGCGTGTGGAGTTTCGACGAGGCTGAGGTCCCGGGTCCGGAGCTCTTCGAAAAGAGGATCGAGATCGCGTTTGCGCGGAGACGCGCTGAAATCGCCGCCGATACGACCAACGCGGTGCGTCTCGTGCACGGCGAATCCGACGGGCTTCCGGCGCTGATCGCCGACCGCTACGGCGATGCCCTGGTCGTGCAGCTGCTGTCCGCGGGCTGCGAGCATTGGCGGGACACGCTCCTCGGAATTCTTCGCGCTCAAAGCGGCTGCGCCCGGGTCTACGAGCGTTCCGACACGGATGCGCGCGAACTCGAGGGCCTTGCCGCAAGGTCCGGGTGGATTTCCGGCGCGGCTGCTGACGGACCGCTCAGGATATTCGAGCACGGCATCGAGTACGACGTCGATCTTGCGTCAGGGCAGAAGACCGGGTTCTACCTCGATCAGCGTGACAACCGCCTGCGCGTGAGGCATCTCGCTGGTGGCCGGGAGGTGCTCGATTGCTTTTGCTACACAGGCGGCTTCTCCCTCTCCGCCCTCGTTGGCGGGGCGCGTTCGGTCCTCTCGGTCGACGCCTCCGCGCCGGCGCTCGCCCAGGCGAAACGCAACCTCGCCCTGAACCGGGTTGCGGGCGGACACGCCGAGTGGCTCGAAGCCGACGCGTTCCAGGCCCTGCGCGAGCTGCGGCGCGAAGGCCGACAGTTCGACTTCGTCGTGCTCGATCCGCCGAAGTTCGCGCCGACGTCCAAGGACGCCGCGCGTGCGGCGCGAGGATACAAGGACATCAATCTGAACGCGCTCAAGCTCTTGCGTCCGGGCGGGTTGCTCGCGACCTTTTCCTGTTCCGGGGGCGTGTCGCTGGATTTGTTCCAGAAGATCGTCGCCGGCGCTGCCGCCGACGCTGGGGCATCGCTGTTGCTTCGGGAGCGATACCGCTCCGCGCCCGACCATCCGGTACGGGTCGAGTTCCCGGAAGGCGAGTACTTGAAGGGCCTGTTGCTCGAGAAGAGCTGAACCCTGAAACCCACACCGGGCGCCCGGTTGCTTTGTAATCCGGAGCGTGCTGTAATGCGCCCTTTTTTGGGCGGCCCGCGCCTCGCGGGGGACACCCCGCCGCAAACTTTTTCGGCGCGACACGCTCAAATAACCTTGCTCGCTCGGCGCGGGACGCGCCAGGAGATCGAATTGGCAGCACAGGAAAACATGGTTCCGGTGACCATACTCACCGGGTTCCTGGGAAGCGGAAAGACCACGCTGGTCAACCGCATTCTCAAGGAACAGCACGGCCATCGCATCGCCGTGATCGAGAACGAGTTCGGCGAGGCGGGCGTGGACAACGAAATCCTCCTTAACGAGACCGGCGAGCAGATCGTCGAGATGAACAATGGTTGCGTTTGCTGCACGGTGCGCGGCGACCTGATCCGCATTCTCGGGGAGCTCAGGGAGCAGCGGGACTCCGGCAAGCTCGACTTCGAGCGCGTCATCATCGAGACGACGGGGATGGCCGATCCGGGACCGGTTGCGCAGAGCTTCTTCATCGACGAGAAGATCGGCAACTATTATCTATTGGACAGCGTGATCACCATGGTCGACGCGAAGCACGCGTCGAAACAACTCGACGAGTTCCGCGAGGCGCAGGAACAGATAGGTTTTGCGGACCGCATCCTCATGTCGAAGACCGACCTGGTGTCGGAGGACGATCAGGAGACGCTCAGGAAGCGCCTGGTCAAGATGAACCCGCGGGCGCCGATCAAGAAGGTGCATTTTGGAAACACGCCGATCGCGGAGATCCTCGACATCCGCGGCTTCAATCTCAACGCGGTCCTCGAGCTCGATCCGGAATTTCTGGAGGACGCCGAGCACGAGCACGACGAGCACGTCGCCTCGTTCGTGTTCCGCTCGGACAAGCCGTTCGACAACACGAAACTCGAGGAATTCCTGTCCGGGGTCGTGCAGATCTACGGCCCGGACCTGTTGCGCTACAAGGGAGTGCTGTACATGAAGGGCAACACCCATCGCGTCGTGTTTCAGGGTGTGCACATGCTCATGGGCGGCGATCTCGGCCGTCCCTGGGGCAAGGGAGAGAAGCGTTCCAGCACGATGGTTTTCATCGGAAAGAATCTGCCGCAGGAGCTATTCATCAAGGGGCTTGAACAATG
>JBGQKQ010000001.1:0-64320 GCA_041499655.1 Gammaproteobacteria bacterium | reverse complement strand
GTCACGGTGCTGACGCAACCGACTGGGCAGAGCTGCAGCATCACGGGCGGGACGGGGACGCTCGCGGGGTCGGGCGTCACGAACGTGAGCATCAGTTGCGCCGCGAACAGGTTCACGGTAGGGGGCGGGATTTCCGGGCTTGCCGGCACGCTGGTGCTGCAAGACAACGGCACGGACAACCTTTCGATCGCGGCCAATGCCGCCTTCACCTTCTCTGCGACGCTCCAGATCGGGAGCTCCTACAGCGTCACGGTACTGACGCAGCCGACAGGTCAGGTATGCACAGTGGCCAACGGCGCAGGCACGGTGAGCGGGGCGAAGATCACAAATGTCTCCGTGACCTGTACGGCTAGGACGTTCAGCATAGGCGGCGCCGTCTCCGGGCTTGCCGGGACGTTGGTGCTGCAGAACAACGGCGCGAACAATCTCTCGATCGCGGGCGACGGCAACTTCACCTTTGCCGCCGCGCTTCAGACGGGCAGTTCCTACAGCGTCACGGTGGCGAGCCAGCCTGTGGGTCAGACCTGCACGGTGGCCAACGGCGCAGGCACCGTAAGCGGAGCGGTCGTGAACAGCGTGAATGTGACCTGCGCGGTGAATACGTTCAGCGTTGGGGGCGCGGTCTCGGGCCTGGCGGGCACTGTGGTCCTGCGGCTCAACGGAGGCAACGATCTCGCGGTATCCGCAAGCGGAGGGTTTGCTTTCGGAGTCAAGCTCGCCGACCTCAGCAGCTACGGCGTCACGGTGCTGACGCAACCGACCGGGCAGAGCTGCAGTGTCGCTAATGGCACAGGGACGCTCGCGGGGGCGGACGTCACGAACGTGGGCGTGAGCTGCGCGGCGAATAGGTTCGCGGTGGGGGGCACGGTCTCCGGCTTATCCGGGACTCTGGTGCTGCAAGACAGCGGCACGGACGATCTCTCTATCGCAGGCAGCGGCGCCTTCGGCTTCTCCACGGCACTTCAGACCGGCAGCCCTTTCAGCGTCACGGTGCTGACGCAGCCGGCGGGCCAGACCTGCACGGTGGCCAACGGCACGGGGATGGTGAGTGGGGCGAACGTCGCGAACGTGAGCGTGAGTTGCGTGGTGAATACGTTCACGGTGGGCGGGACGGTCGCCGGGCTCTCCGGAAACCTGGTCCTCAGGAACAACGGCGCGAACAATCTCTCGATCGCGGGCGACGGCAACTTCGTCTTCCCCACCGCGCTTCAGCCCGGCAGTGCCTACAACGTCACGGTGGCGACCCAACCGGCGGGGCAGACCTGCACGGTGGCCAGCGGCACAGGCACGGTGGGCGGAGCGAATGTCACGAGCGTCGCCGTGACTTGCACATCGAATACGTTCAGCGTGGGCGGCGCGGTCTCGGGTCTCACGGGAACGGTGGTGCTGCAGATCAATGGGGGCAACGACCTCGGCGTACCTGCAAGCGGCCCGTTTACGTTCAACACGTCGCTGACCGACTTCGGCAGCTACAGCATCACGGTGTTGGCCCAACCGACGGGGCAGAGCTGCAGCGTCGCCAACGGCTCGGGAACGATCGGAGGGGCGAACGTCACCAACGTCGGTGTGAGCTGCGTTGCAAATACCTTTACCGTCGGCGGGACCATTTCAGGTCTTGCCGGGAGCGTTGTACTTCAACTCAATGGCGGCAGTACCTTGCCGCTCTCGGCGAACGGTACGTTCCTGTTTCCGGACGCGGTTTCCAACAACGCCCGCTATACCGTAGCGATGCTGACGCAACCGTCGGGCCAGACCTGCACGGTAGCCAATGGCGCAGGCACGGTGAGCGGGGCGAACGTTACGAACGTGAGCGTAACTTGCGCGACGAACACGTTCAGCGTCGGGGGTTCGGTCTCCGGGCTTTCGGGGACGCTGGTGCTGCAGCTCAACGGGGGCAACAACTTCAGCGTATCTGCGAACGGGCCGTTTGCTTTCAGCGTCCCGCTCGCGGACCGCAGCGTGTACAGCGTGACGATTCTCTCGCCGCCCGCGGGGCAGGGCTGCAGCATCACCGGCGGGACGGGAACGCTCGCGGGGACGAACGTCATGAGCGTCGGCGTGAGCTGCGCAGCGAATACGTTCACGGTAGGGGGCGCGGTCTCCGGGCTTTCGGGGACTCTGGTGCTCAGAAACAATGGCGCGAACGACCTCACGATCACGGGCATCGGCGCTTTCGCCTTCTCTGCCGCTCTTCAGAGCGGTAACTCCTACAGCATCACGGTGGCGAGCCAGCCGGCGGGCCAGCTTTGCACCGTGACCAACGGCGCGGGCACGGTTGGCGGGGCGAACGTGACGAGTGTCGCCCTGACCTGCGCGACCAGGACTTTTAGCGTGGGGGGCACGGTCTCGGGCCTCGCGGGCGCGGTGGTCCTGCAACTCAATGGAGGCAGCAATCTCAGCATTCCCGCAAGCGGGCCGTTCACGTTCAGCGTTCCGCTTGCCGACCTCAGCGGCTACAGCGTCACGGTGCTGACGCAGCCCGCGGGCCAGGGCTGCAGCGTCGCCAACGGCACGGGGACGATCTCCGGGGCGAGTATCACGAACGTGAGCGTGAGTTGCGTTGCGAATAGGTTCACGGTGGGCGGCACGGTTTCCGGGCTTGCCGGAACGCTGGTGCTGCAGGACAACGGCACGGACAACCTCGCGATCGTGGCCAATGCCGCCTTCACCTTCTCCACGGCGCTCCAGACCGGGAGCTCCTACAGCGTGACGGTGCAGACTCAACCGGTGGGTCAGACCTGCTCGGTGACCAACGCCCTGGGCACGGTAAGCGGGGCGAAAGTCACGAACGTGAGCGTGACCTGCGTGGTGAACACGTTCACGGTGGGAGGGACGGTCTCGGGGCTTGCGGGAACGCTGGTGCTGCGGAATAACGGTGCGAACAATCTCTCGATCGCGGGCGACGGCAACTTCACCTTCACCGCCGCGCTTCAGACGGGCAGCCCCTACAACGTCGCGGTGGCAACCCAGCCTGCGGGCCAGACCTGCACGGTGGCCAGCGGTGCAGGCAGCGTGAGCGGAGCGAACGTTACGAGCGTGAGCGTGAGTTGCGCCGTGAACACCTTCACGGTCGAGGGCACGGTCTCCGGGCTTTCGGGAACTCTGGTGCTCAGGGACAACGGCGCGAATGATCTCACGATAACTGGCAGCAGCGGCTTCACCTTCACCACCGCGCTCGCCAACGGCAGCGCCTACAACGTCACGGTGGCGAGCCAGCCGGCGGGCCAGACCTGCACGGTGTCGAACGGCACGGGCACGGTGAGCGGGGCGAACGTCACCGGCGTCGGCGTGGCCTGCTCTGCGAATAGCGCGGGCACGATCACCTACACTGCCAATTTCAGCGGCACCGAGACGCCGATCTCCGAGAATGGCGCGTGGCAGCACAACGGGCTGGACTGGACGCTCGTGGCCAAGGCGGGCGGCTTCGCGCACGGGACCCAGGCCGGTGACGGGAACTACGACGACTCCTACGCCTATCTGTCGGGTTTCCCTGCCGACCAGAGCGCCTCGGCCACCATCGTTCTCAATACCAGCGCCACGGATGCGGAGAGCCGGGAAGTCGAACTGCTGCTGCGCTGGTCGGATTCGGCGCACAGCGCGACCGGCTATGAAATCAACCTGCACTACTTGGGCGCGTACGCGCAGATCGTCAGATGGAACGGCCTTGTCGGCGACTTTGCCATCATCGGCGGCGTCACGAATCTGCCCAAACCCAAGACCGGGGACGTAATGAAGGCGACGGTCGTGGGCAACGTGATCACCGTTTTCTACAACGGCACGCAGATCGCGCAGGCCACCGATTCGACCTACGCGACGGGCAATCCCGGCATGGGGTTTTTCATCCGCGCCCCCGCGGCCAACACCGACTTCGGTTTTTCCAGCTTCACCGCCTCCGGGCTCTGAGGCCCAGGCGTTCGCTATGTGCGCATCCCGCGCACTACCCGCAGGACGTCCGGGATGATCTTCCGGTCAAGCAGCAGCGCCGACCCTATATAGGCGGCGGCGCCCAGCACGACCAGCAGCGGCAATCTTGCCGCCGGTGCCAGGCCTTCGCAGCCCCAGCGAGTCAGGCTGACAGCCAAATACATGACCGCGCCGGCAGCGACCGGGACGCGCAAGCACGTCACCAGATCGGCGACCCGCAGGTCGACGATCCGCAGGGTTCTCGGCAATATGAAAAAGAACATGAAGGGAATGGCAAACACCCAGGCGAACGCCAATCCGTTGACGCCCCAGTGCGCACCGACGTAGAACGACACGGGTAGCACGACCTAGCTCGCCGCCGTGTTGATTAGGTTGACCTGCATGTCGCCGACGCCCACCGACACCGTGTTGAAGGTCGCGTTCAACATCCGCATCGGGATGACCAAGCAAACTGCCTGCAGGGGAAGCACGGCTTCTTCCCACTTGGGGCCCATGATCGTTGCTACGAACTCAGGGGCCACCGCCGACAGTCCCCACAGCATCGGAAGACTGAACACCATCAGCAGTCGAATGGCCTCCAGCAGGCGAAGCCGCAGGCGCGCGCGGTCGTCCTGGAGCCTGGCGACCGCGGGCAGGGCGACCTGGTTTATCACGCCCATGATCTTCTGCATTGGTAGCGTCGCCAGGTGCAGCGACACGGAATACAGTCCCAGCGCCTGCTGCGTGAGAATGCGTCCCCCGATGAAGATGTCGGCCTGGTAGACCATCTGCGTGATCAGGCGGGCGATCGTAAACGTGCCCCCGAAAGTCAGATGTCTGCGCAGGCCCTGGAGCCGGAAGACCGGAAGGGGCGTCCCTTTGCGCAGGAGCAAGGCAGTGCGAACGAAATTCTGGAACAGGCTGCCGAGCAACAACGCCCACACGCCGTACCCATGCCAGGCAAGGCCCAGGGTCGCCAGGCCACCCGTCACCACGGCCGCCAACTCCACCCAGGCGAGCCACTTGAAATTCATGTCGCGGTAGGCGAGGGCCTGCGGCACGGTACCGAGCGCGCCGAAAAGGAAGTGCAGGGACGCCGACTGAATCAGCAGAGTAAGGCGCGGCTCGGAGTAGAACCACGCGGCCAGCGGTGCCAATAGCGCGACCACGACACCGATGCACACGTTCAGCAAGATCACGGCGCCGGTCACGATGCTGAGATCGTCCCGCTCCAGCTTGGGCGCCTGTACCAGCGATACGCCCAGTCCAAGCTCGGCGATGCTGACGAGCACCGTGATGATCATCGAGACGATCGCCATGAGGCCGTAGTCGGCAGGTAGCAGGAGCCGCAATACGACTAGGGTCACGCCCCAGCTGACGATCTGCCCGGCCAGCTTGGCGAGGCTCGTCCACTTCAGCGCTGTAAGAGTCTGCTTTTCGACGCTCATCAGATCGACGCCTCAAAGCGGCCGTTACAGTGGATGAGCGGCCTGGCCAGCGCGCCGACCTGCTGGCTGAACCAGAAGGCGTCAGTCGCGTGCAGTTTCATCGCCACGTAGGCTGCGGCCAGGACATCCACGCGCATTATCTGTTTCAAGGGCGAACGGTTCTTCAGCGCGACTCTCAGGCCGTCCAGCGCATCCCGGCGCCGGCGCCGGTCGAGCGCTCGATTGACTTGGTCCCATTGGGTGGACAAATCGGCAGGCATGGGTATCGGACATTTTTCATGACCCGGATAATACTGCCAGGGGACCTGCATGATCTGCGGCGGAAAGCAGCGGAGCCACTGGTTGTACATTCGATGCCGCAGACAATAGTCCAAAGGCAGCCTGCATACCGCGGCCAGAACCTCGGCATCGAAGAAAGGTTCGATAAATTCGATCGGCAGACGATCGAGGTTCTCGAAGTGGTTCGAGAGGTGGCGACGCTGGTCGTTCTCGAGCAGGAAAACATATAGCGCCCGCGCGGGGTCGGCGCAGTCGAGCCGCTCGAGCTCGGCCGCTACGCTCTCCAATGGCAAGCGGCGCGCGAACGACGCATACTGCGCGCGGAACGGGCGCTTCGTCAGCGCGAAAAAATTGTCCTCGAGATATTGTTGCGCTCCGGAGCGCGACCCCTGTTCACGCAATGCTCGGACTGCAGCGGGCTTGATGTAGACGTGTCCCAAAGCGACGCTGCCCCCGTCTCCCGCCCAGAGCTGGCGTGGATTGCCGCCCTTGCTCGCCAGTTGCTCGCCGAGATCCGACATCGTCCGCCAGGCCTGAGCCGCGACGACTTGCTGTCCGGTTTCGCTCTCGGGCAGGAATGTTTCGTGGTGAATCGCCCCGATGGCCTTCGCATACATTGCGCCCAGCACTTGATCAGCCGATCCGCGCCAGGAAACGTTGATGCTGTGAACGTCGACATTTGCGGACCTCAACAGCGTCACCACGCCTCGCGAGTCCAGGCCACCGCTGAGCGCTGCGAACGCGGCCTTGTGGTCACCCGAACGCAGCTGCACAGCCCTGGCGAACGTCTCGTAGAGGCGGCGCATCGCCGGCTCGACGTCATCCTCGATGACTGAGCAGGCATCCCGATCCCAGCGCCAGTAGGGGGCCACTCGGACCCGCCCGCCGCCGGTTGAGTCGCAGACCAGCAGGTCCCCTCCACGCAGGGAGTGGATCTGAATGTATTGCGTGCGTTCCGCCAGCGGAAAGCCAAAGCACGCGATCTCCAGCGCGCCCCGCAGATCCACCGCTAGCGGAAAATCCGGCAGGTTCTCCAGGAGTCGCAGGGCGCCGGCAAACACAAGACAACGGCCGTCGCTCATCCAATACATGGGCCGTACTCCAACCTTATCGGTGGCCAGCACCAATTGACCGTTGTGCGCTCGGTACACGGCCGCGCAGAAGGTGCCTCTGGCACTGCGCAGGGCGGTGCCGAGATCGGCCGAACCATCCCTCAGCGCGTGCAGTCGCCCCACGTCGACGGCCCGGGTCGAGGGCGGCTTGCGCGCCTCGAGGAAAGCGTCTCCGCACAGAGCGGTCACGCCTGCCGCGTCCGACTGCCATCCCGGATCGTCGAAAGCGCCCAAGTCGAGCTTGGCCAGATAGAAACGCCGGTCCGTATGCTCCGTGACGCGGCCCAAGCCCGAGCGGCTCAGGTTTTGCCGGAGGAACTCTCTCCACTCCGGGGGTATTTCCGTGGTTCCGTCGAGAGCGAAGATCCCGCAAAAAAGGGACATGGATCTCCGCGCTTAGTGAGCGCGAGCGACCGCGCGGTCGGTGCGGTCGCGGGAGTGCAAACCGGCGGTGACCAAGTTTTGAGCGCCGGAGTCCACCCAGGCGCTCAGGAGCCTGGGAACATCGAATGGGAAGTCAGAATAGGAGCGGAGGGTGGCAGCAGGTACACGAATGGCCGAGTGCTCATGGGCTTGCAACACAGTCAAAGGTGATCTTTCTGCAAGAAAACCCCTCAGCGTAGCCGCTCGACGAATTCGATTCGACCCCCCTCAGGCGCATTATCGACTGGAAGGTATCGCGGCTAAACCAGCGCTTGTCCTTCTGACTCTCGAAGCTGGCGAGGATGAGATCGATCTTCCCTCGCCATTCGCTTTCCGTCAGCGGCACAAATAGATTCGGGTGACCAAGGTCGCCATCATACTTCGGAATCTCGTATTCCAGGATAAGGTGGTCTCGAAAGGTGTTCCATGTCAGTTCCGAGACAATCTTGTGATCCTGGTGCAGGTCCTCGCGAAAATGCGTGAAGATGATGTCGGGCGTCACTTCGCTCTTGAGTTGTTCGAAGCACTCCTTGATCTCCGCGCCATGGTAAGGGAAAAATCCGTTTCTGAATTCCTTGATGACGACTGTCTTGTGTTGAATACCGCGGAGAAATTTCGCAGCGCAGTCTCGGGCCTCGCTGGCGCGGACGGAATCGGAGCTAAAGACGAGCCAATACACGCTGACATCGGGGCGTTCTCTGGCCAGATGCAGCAGAGTCCCGCCGCAACCAATCTCTATGTCGTCGCAGTGGGCGCCGAGGCAGAGGATCGTCTTCAGATGTTTCGGGAACAGGCTCAGCACGCGACTCTCCTCGGACGTTACCGGGTCGGTGTCTTCTTTTCGAAGCGCTCGATCTGCTCGAGGCACAGGGTCTTGGATTCTGCGCCCTGGAAGTATCTTCCGTACCAATCGACGATCCAATCCAAGGCCTCGGCGGCCCTTAGGCGTGGCTTCCATCCCAACTGCAGAAGGGTCTTACTCGTGTCCAGCCGCAGGCTGCCGGCCTCGTGTGGGTGCGCGTTTGCATCCAGGACCCAGCTCGCCTTGCCTGGCCATTTGTCGATCAGCCGTTCGACCACGTTCTGCACCGAGAGGGTGTCCTCCTGGTGGGGTCCGAAGTTCCACGGCCCGCAGTACTTTGCGCCGTCGGCGGTGATTTTCTCCGCCAACGTCACATAACCATCCAGGCAATCCAGGACGAACTGCCATGGACGCGTCGCCTGAGGGTTGCGCAAGACTACAGGACGCCCCTCGTGGAAAGCGTTCATCACGTCGGGAATGAGCTGGTCGCGGGTCCAGTCTCCGCCTCCGATGACGTTTCCTGCTCGAGCGGTAGCAATCGACTTCTCGGGCCCTTCGCCGGCAACGCCGGCAAAGAAGGAATCTCGAAAGGACTGGGTCACCAATTCCGAGCAAGCCTTGCTATTGGAGTACGGATCGTGCCCGCCGAGGCGATCCGTTTCCCGGTAGCCCCAGACCCACTCGTTGTTTTCGTAGGTCTTGTCGCTCGTAACGTTGACGATCGCCGCCTTCCCAGGGAGCCTTCGCACGGCCTCGAGCAAATTGACCGTGCCCATCACGTTGGTTGAATACGTGTCGATGGGATCTTCGTAGGAAAGCCTGACCACCGACTGCGCCGCCATGTGGAAGATGATTTCCGGCCGGTGCTTCTCGAGGCTTTCCCGCAGACGAGCGTAATCCCTCACGTCGCCTGCTATGGTCACCATTCCGGACTTTACGCCGGCGGTCTCGTACAGGCTCGGAACCGTCGGCGCTTGCAGCGAGTAACCGACGACGTTCGCCGACAACCGCTGCAGCCACAAGGAAAGCCAGCCCCCCTTGAAACCGGTATGGCCTGTGATGAACACATTCCGGCCTTTCCAGAAGCTTGGATTCATCGTTATTGTTCCCGGTTTCAGGCGACGCCTATCTGCCCGTGCCGCTCCCAGCCGGTTTCTCCCAGACCTTCCATGGCGTTTCGCCCCTCCCGTTCATACGGTCGAACGTGATCTTGTCCTTGAAGGTATCCATCGCGGCCCAGAATCCGTGGTGCTGGTATGAATACAGTTGTTGTTTTTCAATAAGACGGCGAAACGGCTCCTCAACCAGTTCCTCGCCCGCCTTTATGTAATCGAATATATCGTGCCTGAAGCGGAAGAATCCGCCGTTCAGCCAGAATCCTGAATTTCGCATGGGACCGAAGTGACTCACGATTCCGTCCTCGCTGGCGGTAACGGCGTGGAAGGATTGCCAGGTTCGGACCGCGATGAAACTGGCAACCGCATTCTTCGTCTCGCATGCTCTCGAGTACTCCGTCAGGGACAGGTCCGACAGTGCATCGCTGTAGTTAGCGAGAAAATGCTCCTCGCCGTCCAGATGGTCGCGCACCGCGAGCAGGCGCTCTCCGATGTTCGAGTGCAGGCCCGTATCGACGAACGTGATCCGCCAGTCCTGTATGTCGCTCTTGACCGGCTTGATGGTTCTCCCGCCGTCGGAAAGGGTGAAGTCGTTGGACATCCATTCCGCGTAGTTCACAAAGTATTCCTTGATCATATCGCCCCGGTAGCCGAGGCACAGGACGAAGTCTTTGTGTCCGAAATGGGCGTAATACCGCATGAGATGCCAGATGATCGGCCTGTAGCCGATGCTGACCAAGGGCTTGGGGATGGTGTCCGAGTGCTCGCGCAATCTCGTTCCGAGACCGCCGCAAAACAGAACGACTTTCATTTTGGGGAAATACCCGCGTAGTGAGCCAATTCCAGGGCCAATTCACGACGATCCCAGATCATGCGCTGCGTGAGGTGGCGATAGATCCGCATCTTGGACTGCAGCGGCAGGGGCGAGGTGCTCACAGCCGAAAAAAAATGCAGATGGATGCGCCATTTCGTGAGGGTGGCGCGTTTCGCGCCGGCGGCGTGGTACACCCTTGCGTCGTGTGCCGCGTCTCCGCGTTTCCAGCTTCCGGAATCCTTGTGGAATCGCCGGAAGAACAGCCGGTGCGGCAACTCGAAAAACTTTCCGTACAAGGTCAGCTCTGCGAGCAGGTTATTGTCCGAGCCGACGTAGGTGCCGAGCAAGTGTGTTTGCCGCAGGTGCGACGTTCTTATCATCCCAAGGTGCTGGTGCGCGAGCTTGATGCGAGTGATTAGCGTCAAGAAGCGATCGGCAGGATCTTCTTGAACGAGATGGAGCACGTCGTCGTAGTTCTGCGGGTTGCCGCCGTTGGCGTCGACGAGAACTGCTTGAGGGTAGCACAGCGCGATGCTCGGATCGCGTTCCATGATTTCCAGAGAACGCTCCAGGAAGGTCGGCTCCCAGAAGTCGTCGGCGGTTGACCACTTGAGATATTCTGTCGAAGTCAGCTCGAACACCCGGTTGAAGTTGCGCGGATTCCCTATGTTGACGTCGTTGCGAAAATACTTGATCCGCGAATCGGACGCGGCGTATTGCCTGCAGATTTCTCCGGTGCTGTCTACCGACGCATTGTCGCTGATCACCAGCACGAAGTTCGAGTAGGTCTGCGCAAGCAGCGAGTCGATGGATTGCCTTATGTACCGCTCAGAGTTATAGCAGGGCAATCCGATGGTTACGAGCGGGGATGGTTCTGCCATTGCGGTTTCCGATGAGTCAGTTGAAGCTTTCCTGCCGGATTCCTTCCGGACGCTTGAGCCAGATCTCGCGCCAGAAGATGTAATCGTGCTGTGGGCAAAGGCGGAGAAATTCACCTGTCGCCGTGACTTTCTCGAGCATGACGCAGGGGGTCTTCATTTCGATCATCTTTTTTGAAGCTTCGTGGATAACGCGGTTCACCCGCTTTCGCACCACGGCGGGCTCGCCGCAGTACCGCACCATCTCCCTGTCAAACCACAGCCCCCTGTTCTTGCCGTTCAGGAGGGTTTGAGCGATTTCCTCCTTGGTGCGGACGACGACGGCCTCATTTGCCTGGAGGTCCAAATCGGTCGTGGGGGTGCGGCCTCTGACCCGGGACTCGGGTAGGAACGGGTAGGGGGCTACGCCGCGCAGCCGCTGTACGCTGTTGAAGATTCGCGTAAGGTTGGCGACGACCCAGCCTCGGATGCCGATGTTTCCCAGCAACAGGGGCCGTACATCCTGCCGGAAGTCGATCGGCGACATCGGGTGCGACGCTTCCCAGAGCTGGGTCATCTGGCAAACATATTCCTGGGCCTTGCCTTGCGGGCTGCCTGCTGCCCGGTCTTCGGGTGCGGCGGGGCTTCGATTCGGAACGGTCGCCCGGCCGGCCGGCAGCCTCCTGAGCCAGGAGTCCTTCCATATGATCTGACATTCGGCGTCGCAGCCGTCGTGGTGGGAGCCGGAGCACCGCACCTCGGTCAGCGTTACGGCATTGTGCATGCGCCTCAGCCCGGTCTTGTGGCGCATGTCATTGATCTTGTCGATGCGTCGGTGCACCCGAAATAGCTTGCCGCAATACGCTTCCATCTCAGCCATGAACGGCAAACCGTCGAGCGTCCCCGAGGCGTCGAGGGTCGCCGCTACCTCTTCCATTGTCTTGACTTGAACGACATCCCCAGGCCGCAATTTCGGACCCAGCAGAAATCTGAGAGTGAGTCTCGATCTCGGACCGGGAACCCGGTTCGCAGACGCAACGACCAAGTCTCGCTTTCCCGAGGTCTCCCGCGCATCACGCAGGAGGCAAACCAGGCCGCCGCCGGCAACGAGCAATGCTGCCGCGAGCGCACAGGCGGTCAGGAAATATCCCGTCGCGACGGCTGCCGGGGGCATCGTCGCGGAAGATCGCCAGAGTAACCAGAGGAGGGCCGAAGAACTCAGCGCTGCGCCGGCGAGTGCGATCGCCGTGGTCTTCCAGTAGCTTGCGCGGTGCATGTTGCGCCCGCCCGCCTTTCAGGCAAAGGCCCGCGAAAGGGCGGACTGGGCCGCACGCTCTCCGCTGATGTAACTCTCGTCGGTCCACATGTAGCCCCAGTCGCCGTACCTCCCGCAGTAGTGGATCCCAATGTCGTCGAGGTATCCGTGGACGGTTTTCAGAGCGGCCGTGCGATCGAGGTCAAAGATGACATTTGCGTAACGAACCACGTTCGCGTGGCGAGAGAGGATCTGATCGCCATCTCGCAACGCTCCGCTCCTGAGAAGGTCAGCAATCACCTGGTCGACCACGCTCTCCGGAGACTGGGTCAGCGGGCGATACTTGTCCGAGAAATAGACCTCCGCCTGAATGCTGCCGCAGCCTGCCGGGACATTGGTCTTGGACAGCATGTGAGGGAAGCTCAAGCGGGTGAAGCAGATGTCCTCGTCGTAAAAATAGGTGATCTGGCCTTCCGACAGGTCCGACCGGTTGACCCCGACGTTGACGAGGACGCAGGTCGAACAGGCAAGCCGACCCGAGGCTTCGACGACGTCGGCGGGCGTCCCCGCGATCATCGGAACGAGGTCCGGCAGGGCAATGGAGGAAACGAGAGCGTCGTAGCCGGTGACGAAGCCGTTTGAGAAGCGAAGCTCTCTTTGCGCGGGGTCGACAGCCACGAGTTCGTGCCCGAGCCGGATGTCCGCGATGCCGGGGAGATCCTTCAGGTAAGAAACGAACCCCCCGTTGGTCGGGTAGCGGAAATTGGTGATGTAGTGCACGTCCGGCTTCCAGGGGGCAAGCGCGCCCCGAAGCATCTCCTCGAGGCTGGGACGGTACATGCGCGGACCGAGCCAATCCGTCGTCATGTTGTTCGCCGATGTAAGGTGATACTTGCGCGTATATTGCATCGGAAAGAGCTCGGCAAATTTCCTTCCGTAGCTGGCGATCAGCCAGTCCTCATAATTCGCGATCTTGCGCTCGACCGAGTGCTCCTTCACGAAGTCCGCGACGATTTCAACGATGAGGTCTTTGGGCAGCCCGTTCAGGTGTAGCTGAACCGGGTGCGTGAGCCTCAAGCCGCGCCAGTAGTTGTCGAGCTTGACCTGAACGGCCTCGTATTTCTGGTCGACGTACCGGGCGAACAACTCCTGGATCCGGGGATCCTTGGAGAAAGAGATGTGTGGGCCGAGGTCGAACAGGAAGCCGTTCTTATCCCGAAACGAAGCGGTGTGGCCCCCGTAGTAAGGGTTCTTGTCGAACACGATGGGCCGGATGCCCTCGTCCCGAAGGCGACTCGCTGCCCCAAACCCCGCCATTCCCGTTCCACAAACAACGATATTCTTCACTATGCGAGCCTTCCCTTAGGCAAATGGCTGTCCCGGTCACGGTCTTGCCACTCTTGTTTATTCAGGCGCGAAGCAACGGCCGCCTGCCTGCAATCTTCCCGCCCCGGCAACTCACTCTGTAGTAACGAGGTCCGGTGATTTTTGGCCCCGGCGGCCGCTGGCCCCGCTGCCGACGGGCCAGCGCTTCTGCTGCTCCGACCAGAGTTCGTCCCGTAGCCGGGACGGAGGCATCCTGACATCGGAGAACTTGACGACTTCGTCCTTGGCGACATCCCGGACCAGGACACAGTCGTCCGACATCGCGATCGGAAGGGCGTCACCGGCACGTGCCGCAGCACGATTCTCGATCAATCCGTAGGCGCAGAACCCGCCGACGCCATCGAGGCGCTCGCCCGCCTTCAGCGGCCGCTTGGCGACGGTCACGACCTCGCACGACGGTCCGGCAAGCGGAGCGACGGTCGGGTCCCGATGAATGACTGCACGCGCAATCGTCGACGGGAGCTGGATATGCGGCAGGTGGAAGGGGGTGTAGAAAACATAAAACGGACCGTCTCCGAGCTTGTAGTAGGCGAGCTGGGTCTTCTTGTACGGGTTCTCTTCGTAGACCACGACGAAGCCGCCGGTGTGAGGTGCTGCGCCCACGGAGTAGTCGACGATCCCCCCGCTGAGCATCGCTTCGGCGGGAAGCAACTTCGCAAGTTCGCGAACATAGCCGCACGCCGGGCCGCACATGCCCCGGCGGGCAACGCCAAATCCCGTCGCGTTCGCAAGCACGGTCGTTTCCATCGAGAGCTTGGTGGCATCGGCGAAGGAAGTGACCTTTCTCACATCCTGATCGTGCTTGGCCGCAAACTCTCGCTGCGTATCGGGCGTCCGATAGTAATCGACCATGCCCTTGATGTTTCCCGCCGCCACCGGACGCAGGCCGACGGTCTGCACGTAGCGAAAGAGCGTCATCGCCACCCCGGGCTCGTCCCCATCGGTGTGGGTCACCACCACTCCAGCTTGATCTGCCTTGGCCTTCAAGACCGGACCGATCAACGAGTCGAGCTCGGCGTTGACGAGGACGACGGGCTTGGAATGGCTAAATGCGTCGAGCGCCACGCTTGCGCCGAAATCGACGGTGCCCGTTACCTCGACGATCAGGTCGATGGCATCGCAACGAGTGAGGACGCTGGGGTCGTCTGCAATCACCGGGACTCCCTTGTCGATACTGGCCTGCGCCTCGTTTGGGGTCTCTGCGGCCTTCCATTCCCCGATGCCTGCCTCCCGAAATGCGCGTTCGGCGTGCTTCGGGGTCCGGTTTGCGATACCAGCAAGGCGAATTCCCGCAACCGGTGTTCCCAATTGCAGTGCGATGGCACGGCCTGTTGCGCCCGCGCCGACGACGCCAACGCGGATGGGGCGTCGCTCCGACTCCCGCGTCTGGAGCACGCTGTAGACGGACGTGTTGCTGAGAGAGCCCTCAATGCGGTTGCGATCCATGGCGTCCTCCTGTTTCAGATTTCTTTCCAAAGGGGCCAGCTCCGGTCCTGATCTGAGACCGATGATGCCACTAGGGGCCAACGGATTGCGAATGCCGGATCGTCATATCGAATACCCCTGACGTGTTCGGGGGAATAAAAGGCTGAGGTCATGTAGTGGATTTCGGTGTCGTCTTGCGTGGTTTGACAGCCATGAGCACACCCCTCCGGTATGTAAAGCATGCGGCCATTGCCGAAATTCAAGCAGGATCCGTACCAGCGCCGATAGGTCGACGACATTGGCCGGAGATCGACGACGACGTCGAATATCTCGCCGCGAGTGCAGCGAACCAGCTTGGCCTCGAGCGCGGGAGCAACCTGGTAGTGCAGGCCCCGAATCGTCCCCTTCTGAGGACTGAATCCCATGTTAGCCTGCGCCGGGGTGAAGTCGACTCCGTGATCGGCAAATTCTCGCTGGCACCAAGCGCGCATGAATCGCCCTCGCGCGTCTTCTATAGGGCTGGGATCGATGACCCAAGCACCAGCAACTTCGCATGTGTGGAACTTCATTCGCCTGTCGCGCCTCCCCCTGCGCCGAGTCGGCGGGTCAGTAGCCAGGCCGGTCGCCGTTGCCTAACATTTCGGCAACGCGCTCGATTCGATTGACGCGCCGCACTTACCCCCTCAAATCCAGCAAAGCAGTGCGTAGTTTCTCTGGCAAACGATGCTAGCACGGATTCCAATCAAAGCTGTCTGAAACCTTACAGAAACGCCAAATTGTTCGCACGCCTAACATGGCGCATTCCTTGCTGAGAAGATCGCTGCTCGTGTTATTTTGTCATCCTGTCTAAGGGGAGGCGGTCGTGAGTCCCGAATATCCCGGTTCGTCGCGGTTCGACGTAGGCGTGTCGGTTGAGGAGCGCGAGGGCGCGGGGGATCCCGTGCCCCAGGATCTGCTTCCCTACCTACAGGACGTCATGTCGGATCTTCGGGCGCCCACCCCACCGAGTGATATGCATGCCGACGCCGCTGCTGTCGCGACGGGGGTAGTCGACCTGCTCTTCAGCCGGCCGTTTTCCTACCTAGGACGCTCGCGGGCGCGGGTCTATGAAAATGGAATTCGCGACACCGTTGTCCGCGCTGTGGAACGCGGGGCCCCGATTCCCTTTTACTTCGACATCGGCGGCGGCTATCACGCAACAATTTTTCCCGGAAAGCAGGATTTCAGCTTCAATGTCGGCCTGGGCGAGCTCTTCGTGTTGACTCAGATAGCGCGCCTTCGCCACGCTGCCGCGAGGTTCTACGCTCCCAATGTGCGCTTCAGCCTCGTCATTGACAACCTTTGCGCGCTTCTCGTCAACGACATCCCGCTCGCCAAGACGCTCGCGTACTGTACGCGTCTGCGGCGCCTGATCGAGGAGTTGCAACTCACAAATATCGTATCCGTTCTGGTGGAGTCCGAACATTTCTCCGATACCGACCTGGCGAACGCTGCTCTGGCCGAACCACCTGCAGACGTTGCGCCCATGACCGAAAAGCGGCACCGGAACGTGGAACGGTTTTTGGGGCGCCCGTGCACGGAGAAGGAGGCGCTGGAGCGCGAAGTGCGGTACCACTCCATCGTCAGCGCGTCGGAGCGCCTGCTCAATCGCATCATCGACGGCATCCACATGACCCAGCGCGCCTCCAGCACCACGATGTGCTTCCGCCCCTTCCCTGGGGGGGATTCGCGGATCCAGAGCGGGCAGGTCGTCTTGACCCGCAACGCGGGCGGGGCGCTGCACCCCATCTTGCTGACGAGCTCGAATGCCGCTCGCTACACGTGTTCCACTTATCGATTTGCCGATCTCCTTCCCCGAGAAATCGACCATGTGATTTTCGCGGAGCCCGCAGGGACGCTGCAACCGCTCGAGACCTCACCCGAGGCGTAGGCGCGGCTCAGATATGACGCAGGAGGTTCCGCTGCGACTGCGCGTTCGCTGGCCCGCCCCGGGCCCGGGCGCGGGGCTCGACAACTTCTTCGTTGGCGCGTGGCATCCGGCGCGATCGCTTTCCGTGGACTGGACCGCCTTCGAACACCCGTCCGTCACGCGGATTGGCGGGCGCAATTGGGTGCTCGCCAGCGCAATCGAGCCTTGCCACGGGCTTGGGCTTGTGCACCCGGACCCCGATGGCGGGGCTACGGCGTTCCGGGGCTACGTGCTGCCCGATGTCCACTCGTACTCACCGAGTGAGGCGATCCGCGCGTCCCGGCTCGATTCCACAGCCGAGCGGAATGGCGTATTTTCCGCCGCGGTAATCGGCCGAAACGGCGCCTCCCTCGCTCTCGTCGCCGACCTGCTCGGCATGGGCACGCTGTATTGGCGTCGGCTACCTAGTGAATTGGTCCTCTTCGCCACCAACCCGCGCTATCTCGCGTGTCTCGGCGATCAGGTCGATTGGCTGGCTTGGCGCTGCCTCGTTCAGACTTCCTGGATCGGGTCCGACCGCAGTCTCACGGCCGGGGTTCAGCGGGTGCCGGCAGGACGCACCCTGACTTTTATCGGCAGCGGCGAACCGGTGCTGTCGTCCCCTGCCTGGGCTGCACTGCCCGGGGGCAGGCGGCACATCAACTCCCGAACGCTGGGTGAAGTCGAGCAGGTGTTTCAGCAGGCAGTCGACCGCTGCCTAAAGGTGCGAGGCGGCAATGTCATGCTTCCGTTGAGCAGTGGTTTCGACAGCCGGCGTGTTCTTGCGGCCCTGCTTCAGCGGAAAGTCGCCTTCAAGGCAGTGACCTATCGCGCCTTGCAGCAAGGCCATCGGGACCTCGATGCGCGCTTCGCAAGTCAGATGGCGCGCGACTTCGGCTTTCCTCACATGGTTGTGGATGCGGGTGACGCTCAGTACGTAAGTGACGACATATCCCGCCGCGCGCTCGTGGATGGAGAGACCCGGGAGCACACTTGGTCCATGCGCGTCCATTCGGCGCTCTCCGAAGGTTGCGATATCTTCCTCGATGGCATTGCCGGCGACATTCTCGGGGATCCGGTTGGCTGGCTGAAGCTGACCGGGCTTACGATCGGGGAACGCACGTCCGAGAGCGAAATTGAGAGCATCGTTCAACACGCCATCCGGTCGGACTTCGACGGAGTACTCGCTCCTGCCGCGTGGCCGTCCGCGGAAGATCTCAGGGAAGATCTTCGCACCTACCTTCGAAGCCTTCGCGAGCGGGCCAACCTCGGGGAGCTTGCTTTTCTGCTGCTGCGGCAACGGCGGGCTATTGCGTTATGGACTCAGCAGCTCGCTCCGCCGGGCCTGGTGCCCCTCTACCCGTATCTCGACACCGATTACCTGCGCGCAACCTTGGCGCTCTCGTCCGAGGACAAGCACAAGACCAATCTCCAACGTTCCTGCCTGCGCGAATTCTGGCCGGAGTTCTACCGCTACGGCGGCAATCGCGACATCCCGCCTGACATGCCGGTCGGTTCCCCGGCTCGCGATCAGCTCAGAACGGCGCGCTGCCTTGAACGGTTAATGCAGGAAATCCATGCAGCCGGTGCGATGCCGCAGCTTCGCGAATTGCTGACCGCGAAAGGCCGGCTAATGCTCACCGCCTCGAAGTCCATCCGATCGCTGGCGGTTCGCTGGGCATGGTTCCTTCTGCCCCTCATGGAGCTGGTGAGCCGCCAAGTCCATCGCGTTCCGGTGTGGGAGCCGGTCGAAGGCCCTTGAGCGGGGCGCGCGCGAGCATGGCAAGAGTGCCAGCCTTGCCCCGGGAGTCAGCGCGCCAGGTTCGCACATCCGAGAACCCGGCGGCATGGAGCCCGGCGCGCCAAGCATCTTCCGACCAGGTGGTCATCTGCACTCCCAGCCGCCCGGGCCAAGCTAGGCTGGGCTCATTCTCCGCATAGTGATCAATCCCCAGAATGACGACGCCCCCTGGCTCAAGCCATTCGTTGCATACTTGACGCAGGAAGGCGACCGGGTCGACAAGGTAGTAAAGCACTTCCATGCCGTGAACCAATTTGACGCGTGTCGATGGCGTCCACTGGGAGAGATCCGCAAGGACGTAATCACCTTCGGGATCGAGCGAACGGGCCTTCGCGATCATCGCGGCGGAGCCGTCCACGCCAGTGACCGAGCTGCATGCGGAATGCTTCCGCAGCATTCTTACGACCCAGCCGTTTCCGCATCCAATGTCGATTGCCGTAACGTTAGTCGCGCCACGCAGCGCCGACATGGCCGCTTCGAGCATCTCGCGCACTGCCGTAGTGTGTGTCTCCGCCATCCCTTGATCCCACCCTGCGGCGGCCCATGCCGAGAACACTTCCGTCGCGGGTCGCAGCGCGCGCGCGGTCTTCGGAGTCCGCGCGACGCCTCGGTATCCGGCCACGAGCTCTTGATCGGATAGCACCGCCTGGTTACGATGGCCCAAAAAGTACACGGAGGCTGCGGCGTCTTGAGACGCGGGCCGACGGTGCAGTACCGCGTCCAGATAATGCAGGAAGAAGCCGGTGAAATTTGCGCAGGTCCGGAGCGCAAATCTCGAGTGACGCGATCGGCTCAGGCTGCCCAGGAAAGATCGCCATGCCCAGGCGAGGGCGGCACCCGGCCCCGAACCGACTCCGCTTTCGACTTCTTCGAACTGACGGAATACGCGGCGATGCCCCAGGGGTGTGAAGCGTTGAAAGTCATAAGCGCTTTGGTGCACCGGCTGCATGAACGGCGTCTCCGCGTACACGAGGCCACGACTCACGAGCACGCGGTGGATCTCCGCGGCGCAGGCATCGGGATCAAGTACCTGGTGAAGAACGTCAAACGCGATCAGCGCGTCGAAGGACTGGTCCGCAAATGGCAATCTCTGGGGATCGCAGCTGACCGCCGTACCAGGTTGCGGCAATACGGCGGCCTGAATCAGTTCGGCGTTTTCCCATCGAAGCAGATCGCGCATCACGTTGCGCCCATGTAGGCCGCAAAGCACGAGTATTCGCATGCGGCGGTCATGTCGGGCCTCGCATAAGGACGCCATGCGCGAGAGTGCGGGACGCTTCCGGTAATTGTGATCGATCGTTGGCGTGAACCGGCGGATGAAGTCGGATAGCGAGGCCTTCGCTCCACCTTCTGAACCAGTGCTGATCTCTGCGGCGATATCGGCCGCGCGGAAGACGCTGCGCGCATCGTCGATGAGGACTGGAACACCATTTATCAGCGGGTAGAGGGTCCCGCAGCCCGCGCACTGCAGTGTGGCACCCCCAGCGCAAACATTGCTGCGGCACCCTGGACAGCGCAGCAAGGCGAGAAGAGAGTCCGGGGGCTGCGGGGTTCCTGGCGTTGCGCCGTTCACGCTCTTATCCTTTTCTGGCCAAAATCCATTCTAACCATTGTCCTGTGGGGCGTGCCGGTCTGTCTCTTCGTCCTCGCCAGGCTGATCACTCTGCCGCGGTGAACTTGTGCCGCATGCCGATAAATGGTGTGTGTTTCAAATTGATTTCCCTGCCGAATTTCCCTATTATCTTTCCTTGCCGATAGAGCACGGTGGTGATGGCTTAGCTGCCGCTTTCTAGACTGTTTCTTTCCCGCGGCGCCGAGAGGTCGCGTTGAAAAAGATCGAACGCGTTACGCGCGCCCTGAAGGGCGACGAAATCGACCGTCCGCCGTTCAGTTTCTGGTATCACTTCGGACTTCAGCACATGCCTGGGCGGAAATACGCGGAGGCGCAGATCGATTTCTATCGCGCCTTCGACCCGGATTTCATCAAGGTCATGAACGACTACCCGTATCCACTGCCGCGCGGCCTCGATGTGGTGGCAAGTGAGAACGATTGGAAGCGGATCGAGCCCTTGGCGGGCACGGACAAGGGCTGGGTTCCGCAGCTTGAGGCCCTGTCGATCATTAACGACGCTATCGGCAAGGAGGCGCTGTTCATCGAGACGGTATTCAGTCCCTGGACGACCGCGCGGCGACTTACGCGGACCGGCGACCTGGCCGAATTTCGGGTGCGCTGTCCCGAAATCCTGCTGGGCGCAATGGAAGCGATCGCAACCTCCCTGGCGAACTACGCGGTTGAGGCGATTGCCAGGGGGGCCGCCGGAATATTCTTGTCGACGGGTGCGGCGACGGACGATGTGATGAGCACCGAGGAGTACAAGATCTGGGGCAGGCCGTTCGATCTGAAGATTCTCAACGCGGTAGCGGACGCACCCTTCAACGTGCTGCACATTCACGGAAAGCGGATTCATTTCGATTCACTCCTCGATTACCCGGTCCGGGCGATGAATTGGTCGCACTTCACCACCGCTCCTTCCCTGAGGGACGCGCGCGCCCGAACGGGGAAAACCCTTCTTGGCGGGATCAACGAAGCAACGATAGACTACCGTTCGCCATCGGAAGTCGAGGATCAGGTCGCGCGAGCGCTCGCGGAAGTCGGAACGACGAGTCTCATGGTGACACCGGGATGCACGGTCCCGACCGATACGCCGGTTCGCGGCCTGAGGGCGATCAAGAACGCCCTGGATGGGAAGAGGCACAACGGGTAGACGAGGAGCCCGGAAAACGGTTTCAACCGGGAAACGGTAAGATCGCAAAGGCAAGCGGTGGGGCAGCCTGACGACGGTGTCGTTGCCACATCTCCAACGCGGGAAATCTGGGAGGGGCATGAGCGTAGTAGCTGTCGTAGGGCTTGGCTATGTCGGTCTGCCGCTTGCGGTGGAGTTCGGCAGGAAATTTCGGACGATTGGCTACGACCTGAGCGCCGAAAAGGTGGCGAGCTATCGTCGCCACATTGACCCGACCGGCGAGATCTCGAGCGAGGATCTCCGAGGCGCATCGCAACTCACAGTCACCACAGACCCCAAGGATCTCGCGGCAGCGGACGTCATCATCGTCGCCGTGCCGACCCCGATCGACCTGGCCCGCCGGCCGGATTTCGGGCCGCTGGTAGGCTCGAGCACCACTGTGGGAAAGCATATGAAGCGCGGCGCTGTCGTCGTCTACGAGTCAACCGTGTATCCGGGCGCTACCGAGGAAGTGTGCATTCCGGTGCTCGAGAAGAATTCGGGAATGAAATGGCTCAAGGACTTCAACGTCGGCTATTCTCCCGAGCGTATCAACCCGGGCGACAAGGAGCACACCCTCACCAGAATCACGAAAGTCGTCTCAGGCGACACGCCGGAGACTTTGGAAAAAGTCGCCGCAGTCTACGCCGCCGTGGTCAAGGCCGGGGTCTACCGCGCATCGAGCATCAAGGTTGCCGAGGCGGCCAAGGTCATCGAGAACACGCAGCGGGATCTGAATATCGCGCTCATGAACGAGCTGTCCATCATTTTCCGCAAGATCGGGATCGATACGCTCGAGGTGCTGGAGGCGGCTGGGACGAAGTGGAATTTCCTGCCGTTTCGTCCGGGGCTGGTCGGTGGCCATTGTATCGGTGTGGATCCCTACTACCTCACGCACAAGGCCGAGATGCTCGGCTATCACCCCGAAGTCATTCTCGCGGGCCGTCGCATCAATGACGACATGGGGAAGTTCATCGCCGAGCAGACCGTAAAGGAGCTTATTCGCAGCGGGCACTCTGTCAAAGGGGCCAAGGTCAACGTGCTCGGGCTGACATTCAAGGAGGACGTGCCCGATCTGCGGAATTCCAAGGTGATCGATGTTATCAACGAACTCAAGACGTTCGGGATCGAGGTGCGAGTCCACGATCCCGTGCCCAGCCCGCAGGAAGCGGTCCATGAATACGGCATTGAGCTGGTCTCATGGGAGGCGCTGCCGCGCGCCGATGCGATGATCGTCGCAGTGGCCCACAAGCAGTTCGTTGCATTGTCTGCGGCGCAGCTGGCCGCGAAGCTTGTGCCCAGCGGCTGTTTCTTGGACGTGAAGGCGCGCTTTGATTCCTCGGCCTTGCGGGCAGCGGGCCTGTCGGTATGGAGGCTCTGATTCCTCCGGGGTTCCGATGAAAAACGCCTTCACGGTGGATGTGGAGGACTATTTTCAGGTCGAAGGCTTCGCAAACGCGATTGACCGGAACACCTGGAAAGATTTCCCAACGCGCGTAGGGGCGAGCACGTCGACCCTTCTTGAGCTGCTTGCGCGTCGCGAGGTCCGCGCTACGTTCTTCGTGCTCGGATGGGTTGCCCGCAAGCACCCGGAGATCGTGCGCCAGATTGCTGCGTCGGGTCACGAGGTCGCCTCGCATGGCATGAGCCATCGGTTGATATACACCCAGAGCCCGGTCGAATTTCAGCGCGAGACGCGCGACGCCAAGGCGCTGCTGGAGGACTTGGCGCAGAAGCCCGTAATAGGCTACAGGGCCGCGACCTATTCGATAACGCGCCGTTCCCTCTGGGCGCTCGACATCCTGTGCGAGGAGGGATTTCGCTACGACTCGAGCATATTCCCGATGCGCCACGACCGTTATGGGATACCCGACGCGGAGCCTAGGCCGCACCTCCTGACAACGCCCGGCGGCGGTCGTCTGGTCGAATTCCCGATATCGGTGCTGCGCTATCACGGCGCCAAGGTTCCCGTCGCCGGCGGCGGATACTTCCGGCTTTTCCCGTATAGCTTCACGCGCTGGGCGCTTCGGCGGCTGAACGAGCAGAAGCAGGAGTTCGTCTTCTATGTCCACCCTTGGGAGGTCGATCCCGGGCAGCCGCGCGTGAACGATGCGAGTGTCTTGTCGCGTTTTCGGCACTATCTCAACCTGGACCGATGCGCAGAACGCTTGGGCCGGCTGCTCGAGGACTTCGAATTCGATACCATGCACTCGGTCTTGATGCAGAAGAACCTCCTTCCCATTCAGTGACGGACGGGCAGGCGGTGCGAGTCTCTCGCCGGGGTAGGGGCCGTCATCCCGGCGCGGTCCGGACGAACTGTGTCGCCGGGAGGAGACAGGACCGGCCCCCGGTCTTCAAATCCCGTTACTAATGCGCATCACGGCGCTGGGAAGTATCGAGCCGGGGCCGGCCAGCCCTTGGCTTCGTCCGCAACTTCATGCTATTGTCATTGCGCTACCGATTGGCCCGGTCTAAGGGGTGGGTCTAACTTCCTGTCGTGGAAGGGGCTTATGAGTTGGATCACGTGGGTGGCAGTACTGGTTACGTGGCCTTTGGTCGGGATGGCCGTTGCCTATCTGTTTGGGCGCTTTACCCACCGGGGCGAGGTCTACGGAAATGCCGGGCAACTTTCTCCTCCAGTCTTGAGTTACCTGCGTCGCGCCAAGCGCGCCCGGGTCCCGTCGCGCGCGGCAGCCCAAATCAAAGCGCGGCGCGAGGCCACCGGCGGGCGCCGCGTCCACTAAGATTTCCGGGCACGCCCTGGCGGAAGGCTCTTCGTTTCCGTGCCGGTTTCTGCGGCAACGCCGACTCGCCTCCAGCATCGACACTTCCTGAGCCCGTAGCGGAAGAACGCTTTTCGGGTACCCTTCGGCGGTCGAGGCGACCGCCGCAAAAATCGGCTAGACTCCGCGCTCGCACGAGAACCCTCGTGGAATCGATCTCCTTTGATGCTCAATTGCGGAGCTCGTCCGGGTCCGGACGGCCTCTCCGCCGAATGTGAGGGCGAGCGCAACCGTCATGAAGGTGCTGGTAACAGGGGGAGCCGGCTATATCGGCTCTCACGCCTGCGTCGAGCTCATGCAGGCGGGGCACGAGGTGGTCGTGCTGGACAATCTCTGCAACAGCCACGCCGCGGTGCTGGAGCGCATCGCGCGAATAGTGGGCACATCCCCCGAATTCGCAAAGGCCGACGTCCGCGATGTGAGAGCCTTGCGGGAGGTGTTCGCCCGGCATCGATTCGACGCGGTGATTCATTTCGCCGGGCTCAAGGCGGTGGGCGAATCGGTGGAAAAGCCGATCGAATACTACGACAACAACGTGCAGGGGGCGTTAGCGCTGTGCCGGGCGATGGCGGAGGCAGGACTGGGAACGTTGGTCTTCTCCTCCTCTGCAACCGTCTATGGGAACGCTTCGTCGATGCCGATCCGAGAAGATGCACCGCTCGGCCCCACGAATCCCTACGGCCAGACGAAGTGGATGGTCGAGAGAATCCTCGGGGATCTCTCGGCTTCCGACCCGGACCGTTGGCGCGTCGCCCTGCTGCGGTACTTCAACCCCGTCGGGGCGCATTTGAGCGGCCTGATCGGCGAGGATCCCCAGGGGGTTCCGAACAATCTGATGCCTAACATTGCCCAGGTCGCCGCGGGACTTCGCGACAGGGTACGGCTGTTCGGCAGCGACTATCCGACGCGCGACGGAACGGGGGTGCGCGACTATATTCACGTGGTGGACCTCGCGCGCGGCCACGTGGCCGCGCTCGACGCGCTGCGGCGCGATCAGCGTGGGTTCACCGTGAACCTCGGCACCGGGCACGGAATCTCGGTGCTCGAAGCGGTACGGGCCTTCGAACGCGTGAGCGGCCGATCGATTCCGACGGAGAAGGTCGCGAGACGCGCGGGCGACGTAGCCGAATCGTACGCCGACCCGTCGCTCGCGGAGAGCCTCCTCGGGTGGAAGGCACATTTCGGGCTCGACGACATGTGCCGCGACACCTGGCGGTGGCAAAGCCAGAACCCCCACGGGTACCGGGAGACCGGTACCCAGGCGGTGGTTCGCGCGTAAGCAAAGGATCGGCGGACGGCGAGCGCGCCGCCGGGCATACACGGGGAGGAATCGTTCGAAGATGAAAGTTCTAGTTACCGGGGCCGCGGGATTCATTGGGTCTACGCTGACGCATCGCCTGCTGGACCGCGGCGACCAAGTCGTGGGGATCGATAATCTGAACGACTATTACGACGTGCGGCTGAAGCATGCACGGCTCGACCGCCTCAAGACCCGCCCGGGCTTTCTTTTCCAGAAGGTCGACATCGTCGAGCGTGGCCCGATGGCCGACCTGTTCGCCGCGACCAAGTTCGATGCGGCTGTGCATCTGGCAGCTCAGGCCGGAGTGCGCTACTCAATCGAGAATCCCTCCGCCTACATCGATGCGAACCTCGTCGGGTTCCTGCACGTGCTCGAAGGGTGCCGCCACGCGCGCGTCGGTCACCTGGTTTTCGCCTCGAGCAGCTCGGTCTACGGCGCGAACACCCGCCTGCCGTTTTCCGAGCACGACAACGTTGATCATCCGGTATCGCTGTACGCCGCCACGAAAAAGGCGAACGAGCTGATGGCGCATAGCTACGCAAGCTTGTACGGAATGTCGTGCACCGGCCTGCGCTTCTTTACCGTGTACGGTCCCTGGGGGCGGCCCGACATGGCGCTGTTCAAGTTCACCGAGGGAATCCTCGCCGGACGTCCCATCCCGGTCTTCAACCGCGGCGATATGGTGCGCGATTTCACCTATGTCGACGACATCGTCGAGGGCGTTATCCGAACCATGGACAAGCCCGCCGCTCCCGCGGCAGGCTGGAGCGGCGAGCGGCCGGATCCGGCGACGAGCTATGCGCCATGGCGCATCTACAACATCGGCAACAACCAGCCAGTGAAGCTGATGCGCTACATCGAGGTACTCGAGCAATGCCTCGGCAAGAAGGCTCAACTCGAGCTTCTGCCCATGCAGGCGGGAGATGTACCCGCGACGTTTGCCGACGTCGGCGAGCTGCAGCAAGCGGTCGGCTACAAGCCACAGACGCCGATCGAGGTCGGCGTACGGCGATTTGCCGAGTGGTACCGGAGCTATTACCGGAAGTCGGCGTAAGTGCAATACTAGAGTCAATGTGGTACCCCAATCCCGACACGGTACGCTTGAATCACGATCGGCAGGTGCGCACGCTGTACGTGTGCCTGGGCGTCTCGGTCGCGCTGCATGGACTGGCAATGTTCTCGTTTCCGGCCTTGCGGCCCGCGGATCACCCGGATGATGCGCGAGCGCTAACCGCATTGTTTGCGTCCCGAACCGAGCCCGCCGCCGTTGCTCCGGTTCCCGTCCCACGAAAGCCCCGCCAGTGGCGTGAAGCCGAGTCCCAGGTTCCGATCCAGAGGCCCGTCGATCCCGCCCCCGTCGCTACGGCTGTGGAGCCGACTTCGACCCAGGAGCCGACCCCGCCGCCCGCGGCACCACCATTGCTTGCGTCCAGTTCCCCGGAGCCGGCTCCGAGTGCGGTGTCCGCCAAGGTTTCGGCGGAGGCGCCCGACTCGAATTTGTTCGACGCCTATCGCCTTGCGCTGATCAATGCGGCCAAGCGTTACAAGCGCTATCCGGTGCAGGCGATGGAGAGAGGCTGGGAGGGGCGGGTCGAGATTCGTGTTGTGGTCGATGCGAACGGGACGATCAAGAGCGCGCTCGTGAAAAGCTCGAGCCGGTATCAGATACTGGACGATCAGGCGCTCGACATGGTGAGAAAGGCGTTCAGCGCCATGGCGCAGGTTCAGCCGGCGCCGCGCGGACGCGAGTTCACGGTCGATGTCCCGGTGATTTTCGAGCTAAGGACAGGGTGATTCGAGTCGGGCCGATCTACTCCATGACGCGCCGCGCCCCGTCAAAGCGCCGGCTCCAGTAAGCCGTCCGCATGTCCTCGATGCGCACCGCGGTTCCCGGCTTGGGCGCATGGATGAAGCGATGGTCTCCGAGATAGATCCCCACATGAGAGTAGGGGCGCCGCTCGGTGTTGTAGAAGACCAGGTCGCCCGCTTCAAGTCCCGATCGAGTCACGTGTTTCCCCATGCGGCTCTGCGCGAGGGCGTTGTGCGGCAACTGAACGCCGAAGGCCTCGCGGTATACGTGGGCGACCAGGCCGCTGCAGTCGAAGCCGGTCTCGGGCGACTCTCCGCCGCGCCGATAAGGCACCCCGGCCGTAGCGAGCGCCTGAAACACGAGCTCAGGACTGCGCGGTGACGGCTGCGGCGGGGTTGCGCAGCCGCAGATCACCAAAACGCTGAAAAACATATAGTTGCAGCGCATAATTAAAGTACCTTAGACCATCGTGCCATGACTGTAAAGCGGCTGACGGCGCACCGATGAACTCACTTCGGCCCTGCAACGTTATCGGGTTTAGAGGGGCAAGCCCGGAGAAAATCCTCATGAGTGAGCATCTCGAGGTGATTTTCGGCCCGACCGGGCCGCTCGCCGCGAAAATCCCCGAGTACCGCGTCAGGTCGCAGCAGTTCCAGATGGCCGCCCGGGTTGCCGAGGCGATCCGGGACAACGCCGTTCTGCTGTGCGAGGCGGGAACCGGCACCGGCAAGACTTTCGCCTATCTCGTTCCGGCGCTTCTTTCCGCAGGCAAAGTGATCATTTCAACGGGCACCAAGACTCTACAGGATCAGCTCTACCGACGGGATTTGCCGATAGTGCGTGCAGCCCTCGGTGTTCCGGCCACCACGGCTCTCCTCAAGGGGCGCGCCAACTACGTTTGCCACTATCACCTGGAGCGCCATCTCGAAGCCCATCTGCACGGGCGCGACGTCGAAACCGATCTGCGGCGGATCGCGAGCTTCGCGCGAGTGACCCGCACTGGAGACAAGAGCGAGCTTGGCGAGGTGCCGGAGGAAGCTCGTGCCTGGGATCTCGCGACCTCGACCCGGGAGAACTGTCTGGGGCAATCGTGCCCGCGACATCGCGACTGCTTTGTCATGGCCGCGAGGCGCGAGGCGCTTGGCGCCGACTTCGTCGTGGTGAACCATCACCTGTTCTTCGCCGACGTGATGCTCAAGGACGAGGGGATGACGGAGCTCCTTCCTGCGTGCAATACGGTGATTCTCGACGAAGCGCACCAGCTTCCGGACACGGCAACCCTCTTTTTTGGCGAGACCCTGTCTACTGCGCAGCTCCTCGAGCTTTCGCGCGACGTTCGTGCCGAGACGCTTGCGGGAGCCGGGGACACGCCGGAGGCGCAGCAGCTCGCCGCTGCCCTCGAGAAGGCGGCGCGTGACCTGCGCCTGGTCCTGCCCAGGGAAGGCGCGCGTCTCGCCGCCGTATCGGCTTTCCGGGAGAACGGGTTCTCGGACGCGCTCGCGGCGCTCGACTCTGCCTTGGCTTCGCTGAACGACGCCCTCGAAGTTCTAGCGGAAAGAAGCGAGGGTCTCGCGCGGTGCTCCGAGCGCGCGAGACAGGCGCGGGCGATGCTCGAGCGCTGGCGGGACGAAGACCGCGCCGACCTGGTTCGGTGGGTAGAGGTGCTGAGCCATGCGCTCAGGCTGAACGCCACGCCGCTTTCGGTCGCCGAGATCTTTCAAAAGCAGCTCAACAGCCGGCCACGCTCCTGGATTTTTACTTCCGCGACGCTCGCCGTCGCGGGCGACTTTGGGCACTACAGCAAGGAAATGGGTCTGCACGACGCTCGCACGGCCTGCTGGGACAGCCCGTTCGACTATGCGTCCCAGGCCCTGCTCTATGTTCCGAAGAACCTTCCCGACCCCAACAGCGAGGAGCACACGCGCGCGGTCATTGCAGCCTCGCTTCCCCTGATCCGGGCGAGCGGCGGGCGCGCCTTTGTCCTGTTCACCACCCTGCGCGCGATGCGCCTCGCTCACCGGCTTTTGCGCGAGGAGTTCGACCGTGCGGGGCTCCCGTTTTCCCTGATGCTCCAAGGACAGGGCTCCCGCAGCGACCTGCTCGAGCGCTTTCGCACGCTGGGGAACGCCGTCTTGGTGGGAAGCGCCAGCTTCTGGGAAGGAGTGGACGTGCGCGGCGAGGCCTTGTCGCTGGTGGTCATCGACAAGCTTCCATTTGCGCCGCCCGACGATCCGGTACTCGCCGCGCGGCTCGAGTCGCTGGAACGCGGCGGGGGCAATCCCTTTCTCGACTATCAGCTGCCGCAGGCCACCATTGCGTTGAAGCAGGGAGCGGGGAGGCTGATACGCGACGAGAACGACCGGGGCGTGCTGGTGATCTGCGACCCGAGACTGCTCGGAAAGCCCTACGGCAGGCGAATCCTCGCCAGCCTGCCGCCGATGAGGCTCGTGCGCGAGCTCGACGAGGCCGTGCTCTTCCTCAAGCCCAATTTCGAGGCTCCGGGCCGGTCCGCCGTCAGCGACCGAGCTGACTGAGCATGCTCTTCAGCTGCTCGCTGTCGGGAAAATTCTTTCTCAGGATGCGTTCGGCGTCGTCTCGCAGGTCCGCCATTCCGAGCGCGTTGTAGGCCTGGATCATGATGAGGAGGGCCTCTTCCTGGGCTGGCGCGTCGGGGTAGTTCTTCAGCGCGTATTGCGCGCGGTTGGCCGCCGCGACGTAGGCCTCCCGCTTGATGTACCAGCGGGCGACGTGCACCTCGTGAGAAGCAAGCGCGTTGACAAGGTATTTCATGCGCGCGAGCGCATCGGGTGTGTACTTGCTTTCGGGAAAACGCTGAGCCAGGTCCTTGAACGCATCGAACGACTCCCGCGCCGACTTGGGATCGCGCTCGGTGCGATCCTGCTGGGACAGCTTGCTCAGCATGCCCAGGTCCTCATTGAAGTAAGCCAGACCCTTGAGGTAGTACGCGTAGTCGACGTTGGGATGATTGGGATGGAGTTTCATGAACCGCTCGGCAGCCGCGACCGCGGAAGCCTGTTCGTTCTGCTTGTAATAGGCGTATGCGATCTCCAGCTGGCCCTGTTGTGAGTAGCGCCCGTAAGGAAAGCGCGCCTCCAGGGTTTCGTAGCGCTTGATCGCGAGGTCGTATTGGCCGCCGTCGAGAGCCTCCTTCGCCTCGGCGTAGAGTTTTTCGACGGACATCCCCTTGGTGGGATCCTGCTTGTCGATAAACGAGCACGCCGCCAAGGCCGCCGTCAGGACGAGGACGAATAAAGCTACACTACGTTTCACGATGGTTCGGTCGGAAGAAACGGGAAATTATACCGTGGCGAGGATAACGCGATGCGTTCCCGATACCCTTGCCGGACTTCGCTTGGACAAGGCCCTCGCGCAGATGTTTCCCGAGCATTCGCGAAACCGCCTGCAGAAGTGGCTGAGGGATGGGCACGTCAGCCTCGATTCGCACTCGGCCGAGCCCAAGCAGAAAATCTGGGGCGGAGAGCGAGTCGAGATCCTCCCGCAGCCGGGCCCTGGGGAAACGGCGCACCGTCCCGAGCGCATCGCGCTCGACATCATCTACGAGGACGACGAGGTCCTGGTGATCAACAAGCCGGCGGGCCTGGTCGTTCATCCCGGAAGCGGCAACTGGAAAGGAACGCTGCTGAATGCGCTCTTGCACCACTCGCCGCAGCTCGCTGCGATTCCCCGGGCCGGCATCGTACACCGGCTCGACAAGGACACGAGCGGGCTCCTCGTCGTGGCGAAGACTCTGAGAGCGCAGACCGAGCTCGTTCGACAGATCCAGGCGAGAACGGTGAAGCGCGAATACCTGGCCCTGGTGCACGGGGCAGTCCGCGCGGGCGGAGAGGTCAGCGCGCCGCTCGGCCGCGATCCGCGCAACCGCACGCGCATGGCGGTGGTGCCGGCGGGGCGCTCCGCGCTGACCCGTTACAAGGTGGCGAAACGCTTCGCTCACGCCTCGCTGCTCGAGTGCAGCCTGGATACCGGAAGGACACACCAGATTCGCGTGCACATGCAGTCGCTCGGTCATCCTCTGGTGGGCGATCCCGTTTACCGCGGCGGGCGCGGGCACGGAGCAGGGCACGCGCAACTCAAGCGCCAGGCACTCCATGCCGCGCGGCTCGAGTTTTCCCACCCTGTTTCCGGCGCGCGCAGGCGCTTCGCGGCACCCTTGCCCGAGGATTTCCGGGCGCTGCTGAACTCGCTCCAGTGAGGGGCGCCCCGCATCCCGACTGGATCGTTCCCGATTGGCCCGCAGCAGAGCGGGTTCGATCGCTCGTCACCACTCGGGCCGGAGGGGTGAGCTCGGGGGCATTCACGAGCCTGAACCTGAGCGCGCGTGTCGGCGATGATCCGGGGAGCGTTGCGCGCAACCGCGCCATCCTTCGCGCCTGTCTGCCCGCGGAACCGGCGTGGGTCAGGCAGGTGCACGGGACGGCGGTGATCGACGTGGCGATGGCGACATCGGAAACGGAAGCAGATGGAGTGGTGACCCGGCTTTCGGGTCGGGTGTGCGCTGTTACGACCGCGGATTGCCTGCCGGTGCTCCTGAGTGAGCGCACGGGGCGATCGGCGGGGATTGCACACGCCGGATGGCGGGGACTTGCGGGAGGTGTCATCGAGAGCACCGTGCGAGCGATGGACACGTCCCCCGAAAATCTGATCGCCTACATCGGACCGGGTATCTCGGCCCCTCGCTACGAGGTCGGCGAGGACGTGCGCAAGGCCTTTGTGGATCAGGACCCGAGCGCCGCGGCCTCGTTTGCGCCGGGCCGTGACGGAAAGTATTTCGCGGATCTCACCGCGCTGGCCAGAGCACGGCTCGCCACGGCGGGGGTCAGCGAAGTCCATGGCGGAGGGTTCTGTACAGCGAGCGACGAACGCTTCTTTTCCTTTCGGCGAGATCGCACAACGGGCAGAATGGCGAGCCTCATCTGGCTGGAGGATGTTTAGCGTATGCCGGTTCTCGCGTGGATCTCCGGGGCTGCCGTGGCCGGCGGCCTTATCAGCATTGCCATCGCCGCGCTGTTTGCGCTTTCGGCGCCGGCGAGCTGGGTTCCCGCGCTGGTGAGCTTCGCCATCGGAGCGCTGCTCGGCGCGGTGTTCCTGGAGATTCTGCCTCACGCCATCGGCAGCGCGGGGAGCCTGCAGGCGACCTTTGCCACCGTGCTCGGCGGCATTCTCGGGTTCTTCGTACTGGAAAAACTCGTGCTGTGGCGGCATTGCCACGTCGAGGACTGCGAGGCCCACGACCATCACGCCAATCCGAACGATCATGGGCGCAGCGGCCTGATGATCATCATTGGTGACGCGTTTCACAATTTCGTCGACGGCATACTGATCGCGGCGGCGTTCCTGCAGAGCACCGAGCTGGGCGTCGTGACCGCCGCGGCGATCATCGCCCACGAGATTCCGCAGGAAATCGGCGACTTCGTGATTCTCCTGCACTCCGGCTACAGCAAGACGGCGGCGCTCGCGCTCAATCTGCTGTCGAGTCTCGCGATGCTGATCGGCGCGCTGCTGGCCTACTTCACGCTGCAGGCGGCGCAGGATTGGATCGCCACGGTGCTCGCGCTCGCTGCCGCCAGCATGATCTACGTGGCTGTCGCGGATCTCATCCCGGGATTGCACCGGCGCCCTGAGCTGGGCGCTACCGCGCAGCAGGTCGTCCTGATCGCGCTCGGCGTCGGCCTGATCTGGGCGGTCGGCGACCTGGTCCGGGCCGCATAGCCTCATTCTCGTCGCCAGCTAGAGCATCGCCGAGCCCCCATCGACCGCCAGAGTCTGGCCGGTCATGAAGGCGGCGTCGTCGCCCGCCAGGAAAGCCACCGTTCCCACCAGATCCTCGGGATGCTGCTCGCGCTGAATGGCACGGGCCCGGATGCTCTCCGCGTGATTGCGAAGGTGCTCGGGTCTCCCGGCAGTCGCTTCGGACACGGTCAGACCCGGAGCGATGGCGTTGACGGTAATACCGTCCCGGCCCAGCTCGCGCGCCAGGCCGCGGGTCATCGCGATCACCGCGCCCTTGCTCGCGACGTAGTGCAGGAAGTAGGGCACACCCTTCAGCGGTGCGCCGGAGGCCAGGTTGATGATGCGCCCGCTTTTTTGCCTTCGCATCTGCGGCGTAACGGCCTTGCAGCACAGGGCGACGCCCAGGACGTTGATTTCGAGCAGGCGCTTCCATTCGCTCACCGGGATCTCCTCGAACGGCCCCAGCTTGACCGTGGCGAACATCGCCGCGCAATTCACGAGGATGTCGATGCGGCCGAATGCCCTCAAGGTTTCCTCGGCCATCGAGGCCGTGTCGGATTCCGAGGAGACGTCGACCTTGAGCCCGAGCGTGCGCCCCCCCGCTTTCGCGAGCTCGGCCGCAGCGACGTCGTAGCTCGCGATATCGGCGATTGCCACGCTCGCCCCGTCTGCCGCCAGACGCGCCGCCATCGCCTTGCCGATACCTCGTCCCGCGCCGGTCACGATTGCGGTTCTGCCGTTCAGGTTCATGACGGCCTCCTCTCATTTGATGGTAACTGATAGCATGCCGCCGTGCGAACGGAAGCAATCTCGCTTGGTGTTCTCGCGGCGATCACGCTCGCGCTCTCCGATACCGGCCGGGCGCAGGAAACCCAGGAAGAAGCGTACGGTGCGAAATTCCAGACGACCTATGTCTGGCAGCGCAAGTATCCCTTCGGCGCCGCGTACACGGGTACCAACAGCCTTTCCCCGGACATCGAGAAGAGCTATTCGTTTACCGCGACCGCCGCGCTGGGCGCGCGGACCTGGCGAGGAGGCGAGGTCTATTTCGATCCCGAAGTCGCGCAGGGCGTGCCCCTGTCCCGCCTGACGGGTCTGGGCGGGTTTACCAACGGAGAAATCCAGCGCACCGAGGGTCCCACCCCCACCTTTTATGCGGCCCGCCTGTTCGTGCGCCAGACCTGGGGTCTGGGCGGCGGGCGGGAAGCGGCCGAATCGGACGCCAATCAGCTCGCGGGAAGCGTCGAGCGGCGCCGGCTTGTCCTCACTGTGGGCAAGCTCTCCGTCCAGGACCTGTTCGACGACAACGCCTACAGCCACGACCCGCGCACGCAATTCCTGAACTGGTCGTTGATGACCTACGGCGCGTACGACTATGCGGCCGACGCGCGCGGCTATTCCTGGGGCTTCGCCCTCGAGTATTTCGACGACGCCTGGGCGCTGCGCGCCGGGCGGTTCATGATGCCCAAGCAGACGAACGGCCTGGCACTCAACCCGCGTATTTTCGCGAGCTTCGGCGACCAGATCGAGCTGGAGCGTTCGCATACCCTTGCCGGCCAGCCGGGCAAGCTGCGAGTTCTCGCCTACCGGAATCAGGCCGACATGGGCGGATACCGCGATTCCATCGCCGACGCGAGCGCGAGCGGCGGTACGCCCGACCTCGCGACCTCACGCAAGAAGCGCGCGAAGTACGGGTTCGGCGTCAACCTAGAGCAGAGCGTCTCATCCGCGGCAGGCGTATTCGCCAGGGCGAGCTGGAACAACGGCGAAGCCGAGGAATTCGCGTTCACCGAGATCGACCGCTCGTTTTCGGTGGGAGTGCTGATCAAGGGCGCGCCCTGGAACCGCGCGTCGGATTCGTTCGGCGTCGCGCTCGTGAGGAACGGCATTTCGGGCCCGCATCGCGACTACCTGGCCGCAGGCGGGCTCGGGTTCTTCATTGGTGACGGCCAGCTGCGCTACGACACGGAGAACATCTTCGAGACCTTCTACAGCGCGGGCATCGTAAAGGAGGTCTGGCTGTCCGCGGACTTCCAGAGGATCTTCAATCCCGCCTACAACGCCGACCGCGGTCCGGTCAGCGTCGTCTCGGCGCGGTTTCACTACGGCTTCTAGTCGATCAGGCCAGCTTCGGATGCATGACGGCGAAGAGCCGGGTTTCGCCGTCGACGTGCCGCAACCACCACACTGCGCCCTTGGCGAGATGCCAGTCGGCCTCCACGCCCGAAACCAGTGACGCGGCGACGCGGCCGAGCGTGGGCTGGTGCCCGACGATCAATACCGCCTTCGGGCGCGTCGGCCAGCCGACCGCCGCAATGACCTCCGCGGCAATCGCGTTCGTGCCGACCGCGGCGGTGGTCTCGAACCGGAGACCAAGCGCGGAGGCCGTCTCCTGGGCGCGGGTCGCGGGGCTCACCAGAACTTCGCAGCGCTTCGGGAGACACGGCTTCAGCCAGGCCGCGACGCGTCGCGCCTGGTCCCGGCCGTGCCTGGTCAGCTTTCGCGCGGAGTCGGGGCTGCCGTCCTCGGCTTCCGCGTGTCGCCAGAGAATCAAATCCATTGGAGTATTATCCGGGAACGCCCCCGTGAACAGGGCGACACCTACCGAAGGAGACGATCGATGGCCAAAGCTGACGGAGTCTACCGGATCACCGAGGTAATCGGCACGAGCACGACATCGTGGGAGGACGCGGCGAAGCGGGCCGTAGAAACCGCGTCCAAGACATTGCGCGACCTTCGTGTTGCCGAAGTGGTGAAGCAGGACATGAAAATCGAAAACGGCAAGGTCGCGGCTTACCGGACGCGCGTGCTGCTGTCGTTCAAGTACGCGAAGTAGTATCCGCGGTGCCGGCTATTCCTTGCCGGAAGCGGAGATGGCCTTGCGAATAAAAGCCTTCCGCTCGTTCTTGTCCTCGATTTCCTCGGCGATCAGCAGGTAGAGCTCTCCGGGGTCGCGCGCCTTGGCGGCGGCGCGCTTCACGACGATTCTGGCGACCGCGCCGATGTACTTGGCGAGCGCCGCTTCGGCCCTGGCGAGCGTCTGCGGGTCGATATTCGACGGCACGGACTGCGTGGCGCGCGCCAGGGTAGGGTCGCCCATGGGTACCGATTTGTCGCCCGAGAATTTCTTGACGAACGCGGCGCGCTCTTTGTCGTCGGCGATATCCGCCGAGACGATTTCCGCGAGGCCTGCGACGGTGTAGGTTCTCTTCGCGGCGGCCCGGATCACGACCGGCGCGATGGGGCCGATGTGCTTGGCAAGCTCGGCTTCGACCTTCTTCAGGGTTTCCCTGTCGAACGTCACTCCGGTCGGCAGCGTGGTCAGGGGAGCGGAGACCGGGGATGAGGGCTCGATCTTCACGGTCTTCTGGTCGGCGGTTGCGAGCCCCGGCAGCGCGGCCCTCAGGTCCGGCACCGATTGCGGCCGGCGCTCCTCGTGCGGTGTCAGTGCCCAATCGATCGCGGCCAGCAGATCCGCACTGTAGCGGTTGCGATCCGCGGCCTGTGCCGCCGGAGGCAGCATGTCCTGGCGCACCCGCGCCACGGCTTCGACCGGCCTCTTGCCGGTGATCATCCAGTACATCACGCCCCCGAGCGCGTAGAGATCGCTCCAGGGCCCCTGCTGTCCCTGCGAGTGATATTGCTCGATCGGTGCGTATCCGGGAGTGACGATCGCGGTGAGTTCTCCGCCGGACGAAGTCGAGCGCGCCGAGCCGAAGTCCAGCAGCACCGGCGAGCCGTCTTCACGCATGAAGATGTTGCTGGGCTTGATGTCGCGGTGCAGGTAGCCGGTGCGGTGCACGAGTTCGAGCCCATCGAGCAGCGGTCCGGCGATTCCGAGCACGGCGCCTTGTCCGAGCGGCCTGCGGCTGCGAATCCACTCTCCCAGGGGCTGTCCCGAGACGAACTCCATCACCATGTAGGCGGTGCGGTTTGCCTCGAAGAAGCGCAAGACCCGAACGATGTTCGGATGGCGGAACGAGGCTAGGGTACGCGACTCGTCCAGGAACCGCGACAGACCCCACTTGAACGACTCGAGAGTCGTTTCCGCTTTCGGCCTGACCGACTGGTCGTCGCCCCGTTGCGCCAGATCGCCGGGCAGGTATTCCTTGATCGCGACCTTGAGGTTGAGGTTCGAGTCGGTCGCCAGATAGGTCAGGCCGAAACCGCCGATCCCCAGGGTCTGCTCGATTTGGTATTCGAGCAGCGCATAGCCTCTGGGGAGAGCAATCTCGGCGGTCATCGCTACGCTATTTCTGGTCGATCAGGCTGATTGCCTTTTCGAGACTGCGGCGCATGCGATTGAACGACTTCGCCAGCAGCGACACCTCGTCCCGGCCGGACTCTTCGAATTCGGGAATCTCCAGGTCGCCGGTGCTCATGCGGTCCGCGGCATCCGACATCACGGTAATCGGGCGCACGATCATCACCGACAGCATGAAGTTCAGGATGATGAACAGCACCACGAACACGCCGGTCAGCGAGGCCATGAACGTGTAGAAGGCGCGGTTCGCGTTCTGGATGGGCAGGGACATCGGCACCGAGACGACCTGCGCGCCGATGACCTCATTGAGCTTCCAGCCGAAGCCGTTGTTGGTCCCGTAGAGTTTCACCATCGACGCGGGAGCGATCTCGGCGGTCGTGTGGCAGGCGAGACACGCCGGGTCCTTGATCTGGAACGGACGCGCCAGAAACAGCGACATGCCCGTGGGCGTGAGACGGGTGCCGGAGATCTCGCCGCGGGAGGTGTCGTTGCGGAATGCATTGACGATGTCGGCTTCCCACTCGACCGCGCGGTCGCGCGGGTTGGTGGGGTTGAGCGCGGCCTCCTTGTACGCGTAGTCGGGATATTTCTTGCGCAGCTGGTTCATGATCTCGGTCGCCGCGAACGCGGGAACGCTTTGCGGTAGGAACTCGCCTTCCTTCTGCGCAAGCTTGTCGCGTACCTGGCTGACGGTGTATTGGCGCATCGAGAGCGCCGCTTCCATCATCACCCCTGCGTTGCGCAACACCTCGTCGCGCGCGGTCTTGTGGAGCAGGTCGTAGGACACGTATCCGGAAACGCCCAGCCCCAGGATGAACACGAAGAGAAGTACCAGATTGAACTTCAGTCTCAAGCCCATGATTTCTCCCTAATTCCCTCAGGGTTCGGCGCGAGGGCAGGACCCCATTATAGACAGATAGCGAGGCGCTCTGAACCTCAAGGGTGTTACGCGCAAGGGTGCGGATTAGACTGGGCGCCGGCCCACAATATTCCGCCCGGGGTAAAAAAAGTCCGCGGGAGCCGCGGACCTGCCCTGCCTAGGTCCGCGGGCCGCCCTTGTAGGGGCAACTGGGCTTGACGCAGTCGGCGTAGAGCTGCAGCGAATGGTCGCGAATCGCAAAACCGCGCTCCTTCGCTACCCGGGTCTGGCGCTTCTCGATTTCGGCATCGTAGAACTCCTCGACGCGTCCGCAGGTGACGCACACGAGGTGGTCGTGGTGGCTGCCCTCGTTCAGCTCGAAAACCGCCTTGCCCGACTCGAAATGATGGCGCTTGAGGATGCCGGCCTGTTCGAACTGGGTGAGCACGCGGTATACCGTGGCCAGCCCGATGTCCAACCCTTCGCCGATGAGTATCCGATAGACGTCCTCGGCAGACAGGTGCCGGACCTTGCTGTCCTCGAACAGCTTGAGGATACGCAGGCGCGGACCGGTTGCCTTCAGTCCGCTGGTCTTCAGGTCATGAACGTTCGTCACGGGATGCTTCGGAGAGGTAGGACGTTTCCGCTATCATATAGCGTTTTGCCCCCGTGGAAAGATCGTGCCGCGAACCTTGGTCGTCACTTTGTCGCTCCTTACTGCGGCCTGCGGCTGGCTCACACCCTACCGGATCGAAATCCAGCAGGGAAACTACGTGACCCAGGAGATGGTCGCCCAGCTCAAGCCCGGCCTGACCCGCGATCAGGTGCGGTTCGTCATGGGCACCCCCTTGGTGAGCGACATTTTCCATGAAGAGCGCTGGGACTACGTTTTCTCGCGCCAGCGCGCCAACAGCCGGGAGGTCGAGCGTCGTCGCATCGCGGTATTTTTCGAGGACGGCAAGCTGAAGCGCGTGGACGGAGATACTGTGGCTGCCGCTCCGGGAAAGACCGGGGGATGAAGGTCGTCATCGCGGGTGCGGGCGGGCGCATGGGACGCGCCCTGATCGAATCCGTGTTGCGATCCGGTGATCTCGAGCTCGCCGCGGCGGTCGAGGTTCTCGGCAGTCCCCTGATCGGCAAGGACGCAGGGGAGCTCGTCGGGCTGCCTTGCGGCGTGAAGATCTCCCGCGAGTTCGTGAACGGCGACTGCCTGATCGACTTCACCCGTCCCGAGGGCGCGCTCGAGCATCTCGATCAGTGCCTGGTCAAGGGAATGCGCATGGTCATAGGGACGACCGGCTTCTCCGAACGGCAGAGCGAGCACATCGTGTCAGCGGCAAAGCGGATCGCGATCGTGCAGGCGCCGAACATGTCTGCGGGGGTCAACCTGGCATTCACGCTCGCGGAGACGGCCGCGCGCACGCTGGGCGAGAGCTACGACGTCGAGATCATCGAGGCGCACCACAAGCACAAGATCGATGCACCCTCGGGGACCGCGCTCAGGTTCGGTGCGGTGATCGCCCGTGCCCTGGGCAGGGATCTCGAGCGCGACGCGGTTCATGGGCGAAAAGGGGAGGTCGGCGAGCGCGATTCCAGGGCGATCGGGTTTCACGCCATTCGCGGAGGGGATATCGTCGGCGAGCACACGGTCCTGTTCGCCGGCGAGGGCGAGCGTCTCGAGATCACCGTGCGATCGAGCAGTCGCGCTACCTACGCCACGGGAGCGCTCAGAGCGGCGCGCTTCCTGGCTGGCAAGCGGAACGGCCTGTACGACATGCAGGACGTGCTGGGGCTGAGGGAACCCGCTAGCTAGTCTGCTTCAACGCGCGCACCGCCTGGTCCGTCCACGCCTTGTCGATGCCCTCGAGGAGTTCCTCTGCGTTCTTGTAGCGTTTGCGGGGATCGACGGCGATCATCCGGTCGAGGAGCGTCTGGTACTCGGCGAGCGCTTCCGGAAGCTTCGGCCGCGGCGCGCTGACGTGCAGCGCGATGAGGCCCGACACCGATTCCGCCTCGAACGGGCGCTGCCCCGTCAGCATCTCGTGGAAAATGATTCCCAGGGAATAGATGTCCGACTGCGCCGTTGCCGGATTGCCCTCGATCTGCTCCGGCGAAACGTAATAGGGCGTCCCGTACAACTCGCCATGCCGCGTGTGGCCCAGGTTGTCGTCGAGGCGCTTCGCGATGCCGAAATCGGCGAGCACGATGCTGCCGTCGCCGCGCGCCATGAGGTTCCCGGGCTTGATGTCGCGATGGATCACTCCGCGATTGTGGACCTCGCGCAGGGCGCTTGCCGCCTGCGCCAGAAGCGACAGGGCCTGCCGCCCGCTCAGGCCCTGTCGGATGACTTCGACCAGGCTGCCGTTGGGGAAGTACTCCATCGCGATATACGCGTGCCGGTCGCTGAAGCCGCGGTCGTAGATCTTGACCACGTTCGGGTGGTCGATCGAGGAGATGATGTCGAATTCCTGCACGAAGCGCTGCAGCAGGATCTCGTCCAGTCCGGCCCTGCCGTCGAGGATCTTGAGGACGACCTGCTGCTGGTCGCTTTCCCGCTCGGCGAGGTAGACCACCGAGGAGCCGCCGCGACCGATCTTCGAGACCACGCGGTAGCCCTGTACCGACAGGAGCTTCTCGCCGAGGTCGCCGGTCATGATGCTCAAGGTGATCCCCAGGGCCGCCTTGGCCGCCTCGGCGGCGATTCTCGCGTTCGCCGCGAGCGCCTGCCGCATCTCCTCGGGGATGTGCACTGAAACGTCGTCGGTGTTACTGGCCGCGATGCCGATCACTTCGTAGGCCTGGACCAGCGCGCTGCGTCCGCGCAGCTGCACCTCCCGCTGCGAGCCGACCGAGATCACCGAGCGCGCCAGATTGTACGTGACGTCACTCGCGACCAGCGCCCAGCCCAGCTGTTTGGTCTGGCCTTCCAGCCGGGAGGCGATGTTGACGGTATCGCCGACCACGGTGAGCTCGCCGCGACCGGGGGCGCCGACGTGGCACAGCAGGACTTCGCCCGTGTGGATGCCGACACCTATGGAGAATTCGGGGAGGCTTCCGGAGGCATGGCGCTTGGCGACCCACTTGCGGAACTCGAGCGCTGCGAGCTGCATGGCGAGGCCGGCGCGCACTGCGCGCTGCGCGTGATCGCCGCTTTTCTCGTTCGGGTACCCCTCGAACAAGGCCATGATTCCGTCGCCGATGAACTTCATCACCACGCCGCGGTAGCGGATGACGGGCGCGCACGCGGTCGCGAGATAGGCATTGAGCAGCTCCGCGATCTCGTCGCTGGTGAGCCGCTCCGAATAGGTGGTGAAGTTGCGGATGTCCGAGAAAAGGACGGTGGCGTTGGTGATCTTTCCGGTGAGGCTCGCGGAGTCGGTGTCCTCGAGAGCAGCGGACCCGTCGCCTCCCAGGATCTTCTCGCGGAATTTCTGCGTCAGCCGGTCCTGCTCCGGGACGAGCCTGGCGGCGAGGGCCTGGGTCAGGGTCTCGAATTTCTTCAGGCGGCTGTTAACCGCTTCCAGGAGCTCGTTGCGCGTGAAGGGCTTCGGAAGGTAGTCGTCGGCGCCGAGATTCATGCCGCGGCGCATGCTGGATCGGTCGTCGAGCGCGGTGAGGAAGATGAACGGGATCTCGGCGAAGCGCGGCTCGGCGCGCAGGGCCTCGAGCACGGCGAACCCGTCCATTTCCGGCATCATCACGTCGCAGAGGATCAGGTCCGGCGGGTCGCTGCGGGCGAGTTCGAGCCCGACGCGGCCGTTCTCGGCTCCGACGGCGGCGTAGCGCTCTACCTTGAGCATCAGCATGATGTTGTTGCGGATGCTGGGCTCGTCCTCGATGATGAGGACTTTCTTCGGAGCCGGGGCGTCCATCAGCTCAACCTCGCGGGCTGGTCCGCCGGCTGCAACGGAAGCACGATCGTAAACCGCGTTCCGGCGCCGACCGCGCTCTTCAGGCTGATCTCGCCGCCATGGAGCTCCACCGCTTTCTTGACGATGGCGAGGCCCAGGCCCGTGCCCGGGCGATTCTCGACGTTGGACGCGCGGTGGAAGCTCTCGAACATCCGCGGCTGGTCCTCGGGCGGAATGCCGATTCCCCGGTCCTGGATCTCGATCGCGGCCTTCTCGTCGCGCCGCTCGAGCGAAAAAGTGACCTCGCTACCCGGCGGCGAATACTTCACCGCGTTCGACAGCAGGTTGTTCAGGATGTGGCGCAGCAGGCGTTCGTCCATCAAAGCTTCGAGGCGATCGAAGCGATCGTCCAGGGTGATGACGTGCTGCTTGCCTTGCGCGATGCGAAACTCGGAAACCACCCGGCTGCAAAGCTCGCGCAGGTTAGTCGGGCCGAGGTTCAGCTTGAGCACGCCCGACTCGGCGCGTCCCAGCGTGAGTACGTCGTCGATCATCTCGCTCATGCGCTTGGCGCTGCTCTGAATGGTCTGCAGGAGGTTGCGCTTTTCGTCCTGGCCCAGGCTCTCGGAGTAGTGCTCGAGCAGCTCCGCCGAGGACAGCATCGTGGCGAGGGGCGTGCGGAACTCGTGCGAGGCCGTGGAAACGAATTTCGATTTCATCTCCGACAGCTCTTTCTCGCGCTGCACGGCGGCGAGCAGCTCGGCCTCCGCGCGCTTGCGGTCATCGATATCCACGTTGACGCCGGTCATGCGCACCGCCTTGCCGTCCGCATCGCGCTCGACGACCCTTCCGCGGGAGAGACTCCATACCCAGCCCCCGGCGAGGGTCTTGATGCGGTGCTCTGCCATGTACTCGGTCTCCCCTCCGTTCAGGCATCGCGCCAGTGCCTGCTTCACTTTCGGAAGATCGTCGGGATGCAGCATACGCGCCAGTTCTTCCAGCGTGAGGGCGGTGGTTTCCCTGCCCACTCTCAGGATGATCGCCCAGCTGCCGCCCAGGAAGACGTCGCGCCGGCGTACGTCCCAGTCCCAGGTGAGGATGTTGGCCGCCTGCAGCGCCAGATCGAGGCGCTCTTTGGCTTCCTTGACCTGTTCGAGCAGGCGTTCGTTTTCCTGGCCGAAGCGAAGGGTCTCGGTCAGCGCGCGACTCGAGGACAGGTAGAGCGCGAGAAGCACCGCGGCGAATACCAGGATCAGGATCCCGGCAGAGGTATTGAAATCCCCGCCTTGCGAAAACAGCAGGCCGATCATGGGTGCGAAGATCGGCACGATCAGGCAGGCAAAGGCCCTGGGGCTGGGGGCGAGCGCGGGGGGCAGGCCCATCGCGACGCTGCCGATGAGGAACGGAATCAGTACCTCGTGAAGCTGGCCGTGCGCCGGATAGAGCAGCATAACGGTCAGGCCCCAGGTCGCGCCCACGCCAGCGCTGGCGAGGCAGAAAAACCCTTCCCAGCGCTGCGCGCCTTCCGGGCCGGGCTGCCGCAAGCGGTAGGCGCGGTTGAGGGCGATGCGTACCAGACTCGCCACGACCAGCCATATGAACCAGGCCGCGAGGAGCGCATCGCTGATATAACCCCACAGGGCGAAGCCGGCGATGGCAGAAACGATGAAAATGGCGGGTACGTCGCTTCCCGCCAGCCGGTACAGCAGCGAGACGCGCTGAGGCAGGAATTCGGCCGATGACAGGGCGGTGATGGAAGTGCGCGACTGGGCCACGTTTTCCGTCGGGCGTGCGAATAGCGAACCACCAATTCTGGCACGGTTTGGCAAGCGATGCCGTGCCGTGCGCGAGCGATCCGTGTTCGGCGTGCGAAGTTTGATGGGGCCGGGGAAATAACGATATACTCTTCGGGTTGCAGAGCGGGACCGGCGTGAGCCGGTCCCGCTCTGCACATCTGGCCCCCAATGAGCCCTCCGCCGTGCCCGTCACCCCGCCCGCCCTGCTCGCATTAGCCGACGGAACGGTGTTTCGCGGCACATCCGCCGGCGCGACGGGCCTCGCCGCCGGGGAGGTGGTTTTCAACACGGCGATCACCGGATACCAGGAGATTCTCAGCGATCCCTCCTATTGCCGCCAGATCGTCACCCTGACGCACCCCCACATCGGCAACACCGGCACCAACGGCGAAGACATGGAATCGGCCAAGGTCTACGCCGCGGGACTGGTGGTTCGGGATATCCCCGCCAGAGCTTCCAGCTGGCGGGCCGAACGCAGTCTCCCGGATTTTCTGGCCGGGAACGGCGTGCCCGCGATCGTCGGCATCGACACGCGCCGGCTCACCCGGATCCTGCGCGAGAAGGGGGCCCAGAACGGCGCGCTGCTCGCGGGTTCCGACGACGCGGAACGGGCGCTGGCGGCGGCGCGCGCCTTTCCCGGGCTCGCCGGGATGGATCTCGCCAAGGTCGTGAGCACCGCCAGGCCCTACGAATGGTCGGAAGGGCGCTGGCGCTTGGGCGAGGGATTCAGCAAGGCCGGCTCCGCGCGTTTCCATGTGGTCGCCTATGACTACGGCGTGAAGCGCAACATCCTGCGCTTGCTGGTCGAGCGCGGCTGCCGGGTGACGGTGCTTCCCGCGCAGACGACGGCGGCCGAAGCGCTCGCGTCGAGGCCCGACGGCGTATTCCTGTCCAACGGACCGGGCGATCCCGAGCCTTGCGACTACGCCATCCGCGCGATCCGTGAAATCATGGATACGGGCGTTCCGACGTTCGGAATCTGCCTCGGCCATCAGCTCATGGGCCTCGCCTCGGGAGCGAAGACCGTGAAGATGAAGTTCGGTCACCACGGCGCCAACCACCCGGTGAAGGACCTGGATACGGGCTCGGTGGTCATTACCAGCCAGAATCACGGTTTCGCGGTCGATCCGGCGACGCTGCCTGCGAACCTGAGACCGACCCACGTCTCGCTCTTCGACGGCAGCCTCCAGGGTCTTGCGCGCACCGACCGGCCGGCGTTCTGCTTCCAGGGACATCCCGAGGCGAGCCCCGGACCGCACGACATCGGCTACCTCTTCGACCGCTTCGCGAAGATGATGGAGGAGCGCGGACGTGGCTAAGCGCACCGACATCAGGAGCGTTCTCATCATCGGAGCGGGGCCGATCGTCATCGGCCAGGCCTGCGAGTTCGACTACTCCGGAGCGCAGGCCTGCAAGGCGCTGCGCGAGGAGGGCTACAAGGTGATCCTCGTCAATTCCAACCCGGCGACCATCATGACCGACCCGGAGATGGCCGACGTCACCTACATCGAGCCGCTGAACTGGCAGATGCTCGAGACCATCATCGCCCGCGAGCGTCCCGACGCGCTGCTTCCGACCATGGGCGGGCAGACCGGCCTCAACTGCGCGCTCGACCTCGCGAGGAACGGCGTGCTTGAGAAGTACCGCGTCGAGATGATCGGCGCCTCGAGCGAGGCGATCGACAAGGCCGAGGACCGCGAGAAATTCAAGCAGGCGATGGCGAGGATAGGGCTCGCTTGCCCGAGATCGACGCTCGCACACTCCATGGAGGAGGCGCTGAGGATCCAGCAGGACATCGGCTTTCCTGCGGTGATCCGGCCCTCGTTCACGCTCGGGGGTTCCGGAGGCGGCATCGCCTACAACCGCGAGGAGTTCGTCGCGATCTGCGAGCGGGGGCTGGACGCTTCGCCGACGCACGAGCTGCTCATCGAGGAATCGGTGATCGGCTGGAAGGAATTCGAGATGGAGGTGGTGCGCGACCGCAAGGACAATTGCATCATCGTGTGCTCGATCGAGAATCTGGACCCGATGGGCGTGCACACGGGCGACTCGATCACCGTCGCGCCCGCCCAGACGCTCACCGACAAGGAATACCAGATCATGCGCGACGCATCGATCGCCGTGCTGCGGGAGATCGGCGTCGATACCGGCGGCTCGAACGTGCAGTTCGCGGTGAACCCCGAGGACGGGCGCATGCTCGTCATCGAGATGAATCCGCGGGTGTCGCGCTCCTCGGCGCTCGCGTCCAAGGCGACGGGATTTCCGATCGCCAAGGTGGCGGCGAAGCTTGCCGTCGGCTACACGCTCGACGAGCTGAAGAACGAGATCACCGGGGGCGCGACGCCCGCGTCTTTCGAGCCCTCGATCGACTACATCGTCACCAAGGTTCCGCGCTTCGCCTTCGAGAAATTCCCCCAGGCGAACGACAGGCTGACGACGCAGATGAAATCCGTGGGCGAGGTGATGGCGATAGGCCGCACCTTCCAGGAATCGTTCCAGAAGGCTCTCCGGGGCTTGGAGGTCGGTGTCGACGGGCTCAACCAGAAAACCACGGACCGCGAGAAGCTCGAAAAGGAGCTCGGCGAGCCTGGGCCGGAGCGCATCTGGTACGTGGGCGACGCCTTCGAGAACGGGTTCACGCTGGAAGAGGTGCACCAACTCACCCGCATCGATCCCTGGTTCCTCGCACAGATCAAGGAGATTGTCGACATCGAGATGGAGCTCGACGACAAACGCCTCGCGGAGATCGACGCGGACACGCTGCGCGGGCTCAAGCGCAAGGGCTTTTCCGACAGGCGACTCGCGTACCTGTTCAACGCGAGCGAGGCGGACGTGCGCGCCGCCAGGCACCGCTTCGGAATCCGCCCCGTGTACAAGCGCGTCGATACCTGCGCCGCCGAATTCGCGACGCGGACCGCTTACATGTACTCGACCTACGAGGAAGAGTGCGAAGCGCTCCCCACCGACCGCAGGAAGGTGATCGTCCTCGGCGGCGGACCCAACCGCATCGGCCAGGGCATCGAGTTCGACTACTGCTGCGTGCACGCGGCGCTCGCGCTGCGCGAGGACGGCTTCGAGACGATCATGGTCAACTGCAATCCCGAGACGGTCTCGACCGACTACGACACCTCCGACCGTCTCTACTTCGAGCCGCTCACGCTCGAGGATGTCCTCGAGATCGTCGACAAGGAGAAACCCTACGGAGTGATCGTCCAGTTCGGCGGGCAGACCCCGCTCAAGCTCGCGCGCGATCTCAAGGCGAACGGCGTGCCCATCATCGGCACGACGCCGGACATGATCGACATGGCGGAGGACCGGGAGCGCTTTCAGCAGCTGATCGACCGGCTGGGGCTGAAGCAGCCGCCGAACCGCTCGGCGCGCACCGAGGCCGACGCGCTGAACCTCGCGGGGCAGATCGGCTACCCGCTGGTGGTGAGGCCGAGCTACGTGCTCGGGGGCCGCGCGATGGAGATCGTGCACGAGCAGAGGGACCTCGAGCGCTACATGCGCGAGGCGGTCAAGGTGTCGAACGACTCGCCGGTGCTGCTCGATCGCTTCCTTTCCGACGCAACCGAGGTGGACGTGGACGCCGTCTGCGACGGCGAGCATGTGATGATCGGCGGGGTCATGGAGCACATCGAGCAGGCCGGCGTGCATTCCGGCGATTCGGCGTGCTCTTTGCCGCCGTATTCGCTCACGTCGAAGATCGAGCGCGAGCTGCGCCGGCAGACCGTGGAACTCGCCCATGGCCTGGAGGTCGTGGGGCTGATGAACGTGCAGTTCGCGATTCAACGCGATGTCATCTACGTGCTCGAGGTCAACCCCCGCGCCTCGCGCACCGTGCCTTTCGTCGGCAAGGCGACCGGTGTGCCTCTCGCCAAGATCGCGGCCCGCTGCATGGTGGGACAGAGCCTGGCGCAGCAGGGGGCGCGCAACGAGGTCGTCCCCGGCTATTTCTCGGTGAAGGAAGCCGTGTTCCCGTTCGTAAAGTTTCCCGGCGTCGACACCATTCTCGGCCCCGAGATGAAGTCGACGGGCGAGGTGATGGGCGTGGGAAAGACCTTCGGGGAGGCTTTCGTGAAGTCGCAGCTCGCCGCCAGCGCCAAGCTGCCGGAAGCCGGCACCGCGTTCATCAGCGTTCGCGACGGCGACAAGCTGGCCGTGGTGCCGGTCGCTCGGGATCTGGTCGACCTCGGGTTCCGGCTGATCGCGACGCGCGGCACGGCCGGCGTCCTCGCCGCTCATGGAATCGGCGTGACCGTGGTGAACAAGGTCGCCGAAGGCCGGCCGCACATCGTCGACATGATCAAGAACGGCGAGGTGAGCCTGATCGTGAACACGGTGGAGGAAAAGCGCAACGCCGTGTCGGACTCGCGCTCCATCCGGACCAGCGCAGTGCAGCGACGGGTCACCTACTACACCACCGTGGCGGGCGCCCGCGCCGCCTGCGAGGGCTTGCGGCACATGAAGGCTCTGGTTCCGTATCCTCTGCAGGGACTGCACGCCGGCCTGCGCTCGCGCGGGCCTATTGCAAAATGGCTGGAAAAGTGGTCCCATTGAACTGCGTTTCACGACCTTCTTCTGCCTTGAATAACCGATGCCGCAGCCTGGCGCCCAGGGCGCCGGGATGCTTATTTTCGATATGAGCACGATACCGCTGACGACGAACGGAGCGGAGCTGTTGCGGCAGGAGCTGCAGCGGCTGAAGACCGTCGAACGTCCCAACGCGATCACGGCGATCGCGGAAGCGCGTACCCACGGCGACCTGTCGGAGAACGCCGAGTACGACGCGGCCAAGGAGCGCCAGAGCTTCATCGAGGGGCGGATCAAGGAGGTCGAGGCCAAGCTCGGCAACGCGCAGGTGATCGACCCGAAGCTGCTCGACGCGGAAGGGCGCTGTGTGTTCGGCGCGACCGTCGATCTGGAGGAGAAGAACGGAGAGGCCGTCACTTACCAGATCGTCGGCGACGACGAGGCGGACATCAAGAAGGGAAAAATTTCCGTCGGCTCGCCCATCGCGCGCGCGATCATCGGCAAGTACGCGGGCGACCGGGTTGAAGTGCAGACCCCGGGAGGGGTGAGGAAGTACGAGGTGCTGGAGGTGAGGTACGAGTAGTTATCCCACGACGCGACTCTTCCCGGGATCGGAAGACGCGGGCTCCTCGCGAAACAAGACCAGTATCTTCCCGATGTGCTGCACCGGCTGCGCTCCGGTCTGCCTGCAGATTTCCTGAAACACTGCGTCGCGGACGGCTCGCTCGGCGTTCACGCGCACTTTGATGAGCTCGTGGCTTTTCAGGCTGCGGTCGATTTCCGCGAGCATTTGACCCGACAACCCGGCTCCGCCGACCAGCACGACCGGGTCGAGGGCGTGCGCACGGGCCTTGAGCTCGCGGCGGCGGGCGGGCGAGAGTTCGGCCATCGGAACCGTCCCTACCGCGGGGCGGCGATCGGCTCGAACTCGTAGATGCCGCCGTCCGCCATCAGCGACAGATACAGGTGGCCGTCTTTCACGGCGTACGAGCGGACATAGCTCCATTGCCTCACGACCTGGTCGTGCATCGACCCCGGCGGGCACATGGCGCGCGTAAGGGCAAGCAGTCCGAGCCTGACCTGTCCCGGCCCGGGTGATGTCCAGCCGCCGCGGCCCCGGTTGCAGTCGATGCGCGCGCTCAAGACGCCGTTGCCGCCGAACGCGAGGGTGTATTTAGACCTGTCGTCCGGCGCCAGGGTCTTGCCGTCGCCGCCCTGGAACTTGACGAGCTGCCACGAGGTGCCGCCGAGCGGGGGCGGACCTGGCGGCGCGGAGGCGCAGGCCGCGAGCAGCAGGGTGGCGAGTATCAGTTCACGCGATAATCCGGGCATTGAGGGAGTGTAGGCAATGGCCCGGAGCAAATCCAGCAATGCATGGCTGAAGCGCCACGTGAACGATCCCTACGTGCGCAAGGCGGGCGCGCAGGGCTATCGCGCGCGCTCGGCTTTCAAGCTGCTCGAGATCGTCGAGAAGGAGGGGTTGGCGCGTCGCGGCGACTGTGTCGTCGATCTCGGCGCCGCGCCCGGGAGCTGGTCGCAGGTGCTCGCCGGGCGCGTGGGGAAATCCGGGAGGGTGATCGCGGTCGATCCGCTGGAAGTCGCCGCGATCGCGGGAGTCACGGTAATTCAAGGGGATTTTCGGGAAGAAGCGGTGCTAAGGCGGCTGGAGGACGCGCTGGAAGGGCGAAAAATCGACCTTGTAGTCTCCGATATGGCCCCCAACATTAGCGGCGTGCGCGCGACCGACCAGGCCCGGAGCATCCATTTGTGCGAGTTGGCGCTCGATTTCGCCAAAACCCAGTTGAATCCGGGCGGTGCCTTCCTGGTCAAAGTGTTTCAGGGCACGGGTTATCCCGAGTTTCTGGCGGCGATGAAGCGGGTTTTCGTCTCGGTCACCTCGCGCAAGCCCGGTGCTTCGCGCGGCGAGTCGAAGGAGATGTATTTGTTGGGCAAGGGCTTGAGGAACGGCACTGTCCCTTGAGCCTGCTTGGGCATAGAATGGGTGCCAGACGCAGAGAGCGGGAAAGGAAAGAAGTTGAATAACCTGTTCAAGAACCTAGTGATTTGGCTCGTCATCGGGCTCGTCCTGATGACCGTGTTCAATCAGTTCAACACACGCCAGCAGGTCCAGGCGGTGATGGACTACTCGCAGTTCATGGAGGAGGTCAAGGCCGGCCGCATCGCCGAGGTTGTGATCGAAGGACGCGACCTGAAGGCCAAGACCACCGACGGCAAGCCCGTCAACAGCTACTCGCCGGGGGACATCTGGCTCGTCTCCGACCTGCTCAAGTACGGCGTCAAGATCAAGGCGAAGCGCGAAGAAGAGCCGTCGCTGCTCATGAACATCTTCGTGTCCTGGTTCCCGATGCTGCTCCTGATCGGCGTGTGGGTCTTCTTCATGCGCCAGATGCAGGGCGGCGGGCGCGGTGGCGCGTTCTCCTTCGGCAAGTCGCGCGCCAGGATGATCGACGAATCGAACAACAGCATCACCTTCGCGGACGTCGCCGGCTGCGAGGAAGCGAAGGAGGAGGTCGCCGAGCTCGTTGATTTCCTGCGCGACCCCGCCAAGTTCCAGAAACTCGGCGGACGCATCCCGAAAGGCGTGCTGATGGTCGGCAATCCCGGCACCGGCAAGACGCTGCTCGCGCGCGCCATCGCGGGCGAAGCCAAGGTGCCCTTCTTCTCGATCTCCGGATCGGACTTCGTCGAGATGTTCGTCGGCGTGGGCGCGGCGCGCGTTCGCGACATGTTCGACCAGGCCAAGAAGCACGCGCCCTGCATCGTCTTCATCGACGAAATCGACGCGGTGGGCCGCCAGCGCGGCGCGGGCCTGGGCGGCGGAAACGACGAACGCGAGCAAACGCTCAACCAGCTGCTGGTCGAGCTCGACGGCTTCGAGGGAACCACCGGCGTGATCGTGATCGCAGCGACCAACCGCCCCGATGTGCTCGACCCGGCGCTGCTGCGTCCGGGCCGTTTCGACCGGCAGGTGGTCGTGCCGCTTCCCGACATCCGCGGCCGCGAGCAGATCCTGCTCGTGCACATGCGCAAGGTCCCGGTCGCGCCCGACGTCAAGGCGGATATCATCGCGCGCGGCACGCCGGGATTCTCCGGCGCGGACCTGTCCAACCTGGTGAACGAAGCGGCCTTGTTTGCCGCGCGCAAGAACAAGCGCCTGGTCGACATGGAGGACTTCGAGCGCGCGAAGGACAAGATCTACATGGGGGCCGAACGCAAGTCGATGGTCCAGACCAAGGAAGAACTGCGCAACACCGCCTTTCACGAGTCGGGCCATGCGGTGGTGGCGAAGCTCGTGCCCAAGGCCGATCCGGTGCACAAGGTGACCATCATCCCGCGCGGGCGGGCGTTGGGGGTCACCTGGCAGCTTCCCGAGACGGACCGGTACACCAAGGACAAGGTGCAGATACTGTCCGAGATCGCCATCCTGTTCGGCGGGCGCATTGCCGAGGAAATCTTCATGAACCAGATGACCACGGGCGCTTCCAACGATTTCGAGCGCGCCACGCGCATGGCGCGCGACATGGTCACGCGCTTCGGCATGTCCGAAAAACTGGGGCCGATGGTATACGGCGAGAACGAGGGCGAGGTTTTCCTCGGACGCTCGATTACCACGCACAAGAATGTATCCGAGGAAACGATGCGGCTCGTCGACACGGAGATCCGCAGGATCATCGACGATCAATACGGACTCGCGCGCCGCCTGATCGAGGAGAATCGCGAAAAGGTCGAGGCCATGGCGCACGCGCTGCTCGAATGGGAAACGCTCGACGCCGACCAGCTGAACGACATCATGGCCGGCAAGCCGCCGCGTTCGCCCAAGCCCGCCCAGGCGCCGCAGCAGCCGCCCCAGACGGGCGCGCCCGGCGCGCCCGAGCCGGCTCCCGTCGCCTAGCCCCATCCTCGCGTCCCAGTCCACGCTCCGCTGCGGCCGCTTCAGGCTCGAGCTCTCGCGCCCGCTCGTCATGGGCGTGGTCAACGTCACGCCTGATTCCTTTTCCGACGGCGGGCGCTTTCTCGATCCCGAAGGCGCGCTCGAGCACGCGAGCGCGCTGGTCGCAGAGGGCGCCGACCTGCTGGACATCGGTGCCGAATCGAGCCGGCCCGGGGCGCGACCGGTGTCCGCCGAAGAGGAGTTGTCGCGGCTGATGCCGGTGCTCGAGGGTCTGCGCGAGTGCGCGGTTCCCGTCTCGGTCGACACCGTCAAGCCCGAGGTGATGCGCGCCGCGATCGCGGCGGGCGCCGCGATGATCAACGACATCGGCGCGTTGCGCGCTCCGGGCGCGCTCGGCGCCGTCGCGACTTCTGATGTCGCCGTGTGCCTGATGCACATGCAGGGCGAGCCGCGCACCATGCAGCGTGAGCCGCGCTACCACGACGTAGTCGCCGAGGTCGGCGCGTTCCTCGCCGAGCGCGTCGCCGCGGCCGAGGCCGCCGGAATCTCGCGCGAGCGCATCGTCATCGACCCGGGCTTCGGATTCGGCAAGAGCGTCGAGCACAATTTCGAGCTGCTGCGCAACCTCGACCGGTTCACCGCGATGGGCCTTCCAGTGCTGGCAGGCTGGTCGCGCAAGTCGACGCTGGGCGCGGTCACGGGGCGGGGCGCGGAGGGTCGCCTCGCGGCGAGCCTCGCCGCGGCTTTGCTCGCGGCGCAGCGCGGCGCTAGAATCGTGCGCGTCCACGACGTCGCCGCGACGCGGGACGCGCTCGAGGTCCTCGCGGCGCTCGAAGGAAAAAGCTAGCGACATGGGCAGAAAATACTTCGGAACCGACGGTGTGCGCGGCAGGGTGGGCGAGTCGCCGATCACGCCGGAATTCGTGATGCGGCTCGGGTTCGCCGCCGGCGAGGTGCTGGTGCGGCGCTCGGCGCTGCCCAAGGGCGCGCACCCCGCGGTCCTGATCGGCAAGGACACGCGTATCTCCGGCTACATGCTCGAGGCCGCGCTGGAAGCGGGTTTCGCCGCGGCCGGGGTGGATGTGATGCTCACCGGCCCGCTGCCGACCCCGGCGATTGCCTACCTCACTCGCGCCCTGCGGTTGCAGGCCGGGGTCGTCATCAGCGCGTCCCACAATCCCTACGAGGATAACGGCATCAAGTTCTTCTCGGCCGACGGCAGCAAGCTGCCCGACGCCGTCGAGTCGGATATCGAGGAACGGCTCGGCAGCCCGATCCGCTGCAAGGAGTCGGCGAGCCTCGGGAAGGCGCGGCGCGTTGACGACGCGGCGGGCCGCTACATCGAGTTCTGCAAGAGCACCTTTCCCAGTGCGCTCGACCTGCGCGGGATGCGGCTCGTGGTCGACTGCGCCCACGGCGCGACCTATCAGGTGGCGCCCCACGTGTTCCACGAGCTCGGCGCCGACGTCGAGACCATCGGCGTGCACCCGGACGGCTTCAACATCAACGACAAAGCGGGAACCGTGCACCCGGACGCCCTCAGAAAAGCCGTGGCCGAGCACGAGGCCGATCTCGGGATCGCGCTCGACGGCGACGGCGACCGCGTGCTGGTGTGCGACGCGGACGGCAGGCTGTATGACGGCGACGAGTTGCTCTACGTGATCGCGCGCGAGCGCGCGAAGGAGGGCGGCCTGAAGGGCGTCGTGGGCACGCTCATGACCAATCTCGCGCTCGAGCGCGCGCTGGACAAAATGAGCGTTTCCTTCGCGCGCGCCAAGGTCGGCGACCGCTACGTGCTGGAAATGCTCCAGGAGAAGTCCTGGCAGCTCGGCGGCGAAAACTCGGGGCACATCATCTGCCTCGACAAGCACACCACCGGCGACGGTATCGTGTCTGCCCTGCAGGTGCTCTCGGCGATCCGGGCCAACGCGACCACGCTCGGAAAACTGTGCAGCGAATTGACGCTCTATCCGCAGGAGCTCCTCAACGTGCGGGTGCCGAGCGGTTTCGACTGGCAGAAGCAGCCCGCGATCGCCAAGGCGAAGCAGGAAGCCGAGCGCGCGCTCGGCGCGGACGGGCGCGTGCTGCTGCGCCCTTCGGGGACGGAGCCGGTGCTGCGCGTCATGGTCGAAGGGAAGGACGACGCGGCCGTGCGCCGGCTGGCCAAACAAATCGCCGAGGCGGTACAGAAAGCAGCCTGAGAAACAGCGGCAAGATCCTGAATTCCCGGTATTTTTGTTGACCCTCGCAGCGCTCAGGCGGTAAAATTTCCCCCTTTTGGCTGAAGCCAGACGGATGCGCGCGCGGCTCGTTGCAGGCAACTGGAAGATGCACGGCAGCCTGCGCGCCAACTCGGGCCTGCTCGATGCGCTCAAGGCGGGCCTCAGGAACTCCGACGGTGTGGTTTGCGCGGTGTGCGCCCCGTTTCCGTATCTGGGACAGGTTTCCGCCGCTCTCGCTGGCAGCGCCATCGCCTGGGGCGCGCAGAATCTGAACGAGCACGATTCGGGGGCCTACACGGGCGAGGTTTCCTGGGCGATGCTCCGGGACTTCGGCTGCCGCTTCGCGATCGTCGGGCATTCGGAGCGGCGCACCTTCTACAGCGAGGACGACGCCCGGGTCGCGGCCAAGTTCCTCGCGGCCCGGCGCGCCGGATTGACGCCGATTCTGTGCGTGGGGGAGACCCTGGAGCAGCGCGAGCGGGGCGACACGGAGAAGGTCGTGGGGCGCCAGCTCGACGCGGTGCTCGGCGCGGCGGGCGCCGCCGCGCTCGGCGAGGCGGTGCTCGCGTACGAGCCGGTGTGGGCGATCGGCACGGGCAGGAACGCCACGCCGCAACAGGCCCAGGACGTGCACGCCTTCGCGCGCGCGCGCCTCGCGGCGCACGACAGGGCTCTCGCCGAGAAGCTGACGATCGTGTACGGCGGCAGTGTCAAGGCGGCAAACGCTGCCGAGTTGTTCGCGATGCCCGACATCGACGGAGGATTGATCGGCGGGGCGTCGCTGGTGGCGGAAGATTTCATTGCGATCTGCGCGGCGGCCCGCCGCTAGAAGATCGCCGGCAAAGTTCATCTGAAAGGAACTACCATGGATTTCTGGTTCACGCTGATTCTCGTCGTCGACGTCATCGTCGCGCTCATCATCATCGGTCTGGTCCTGCTCCAGCACGGCAAGGGCGCGGACGTCGGCGCCGCCTTCGGCAGTGGCGCATCCGGGAGCCTGTTCGGCGCGAGCGGCTCGGCCAACTTTCTCTCCCGAACCACGGGTGTCCTGGCCGCCGTTTTCTTTCTGACGACTTTCGTTCTCGCCTACCTCGTGACGCACAAGCCGCGCACCAGCGGGGGCGTCATGGACACGGTCAAGGAACAGCCGGTGCAGCAGGTCCCCGCCTCCCCGGCGGTGCCCGACGCAGCCAAGGCGCCGGAAGCCGAGAAATCGAAAGCAAACGAGGTTCCGAAGTAGTAAAATCTGCCGGCTTGAGGCGGGCTCGTATTTCGACGCGGCGACGCATCAAAGCCAATCATGCCGACGTGGTGAAATTGGTAGACACGCCGTCTTGAGGGGGCGGTGGCGAAAGCCGTGAGAGTTCGAGTCTCTCCGTCGGCACCAGACAAAGGGGGACTTGGATCGGAAGCGGAGGACTTCCGGCCCAAGTCCTCTATTTTGAGAGAGCTATGTTTCCTGTGAGAGCGTACGTGCAGGCGGGAGCCACCGGCTCGGCGCGCTGCTCTCCGGCCCCGGGCTGATCCGTGCTCGAGAACTATTTTCCGGTCCTGCTCTTCATCGCGATCGCGCTCGTGTTCGGGGGCATCATGGTCGCTCTCGGCACGGTTTTAGGGCCGAACCGGCCCGACAGCGAAAAGCTGTCCCCCTACGAGTGCGGATTCGAGGCTTTCGAAGACGCGCGCATGAAGTTCGACGTGCGCTACTACCTGATCGCGATCCTTTTCATCCTGTTCGATCTGGAGATTGCGTTTCTGTTTCCCTGGGCGGTGACGCTGAACGAGATCGGGAGCTTCGGCTTCTGGTCGATGATGGTGTTCCTTCTCATCCTCGTCGTGGGCTTCGTCTACGAGTGGATGAAAGGCGCTCTGGAGTGGGAATAGCCCGGAGGCCGACATGAGCATCGAAGGCATCCTCGAGCAAGGGTTCGCGACCACCACCCTCGACAACCTCATCAACTGGACTCGCACCGGTTCACTCTGGCCCATGACTTTCGGGCTCGCCTGCTGCGCCGTGGAGATGATGCACGCCGGCGCGGCGCGCTACGACCTCGACCGCTTCGGCGTGGTCTTCCGGCCGAGCCCCAGGCAGTCCGACGTGATGATCGTCGCGGGCACGCTGTGCAACAAGATGGCGCCCGCGCTGCGCAAGGTCTACGACCAGATGGCCGAGCCGCGCTGGGTGATCTCGATGGGCTCGTGCGCGAACGGCGGCGGCTACTACCACTACTCCTATTCGGTGGTGCGCGGCTGCGACCGCATCGTTCCGGTGGATATCTACGTCCCGGGCTGTCCCCCGACGGCCGAGGCGCTGCTCTACGGAATCGTGCAATTGCAGAACAAGATCAAGAGAACTAACACGATCGCGCGTTGATCATGTCGGCCAAGCTCGAGCAACTGAAAACCGCGCTCACCGCCGCTCTCGGCGGCAAGATCGTTTCCCTCACGGAAGCGCTCGGAGAGCTTACGCTGGTGGTCGACGCCGGGGACTACGCGGCGACCGCGCGCTGCCTGCGCGACGACCCGGCGACCCGGTTCGAGCAGCTCATCGATCTGTGCGGAGTGGACTACTCGGGCTATGGCGAGGGCGTTCGCGAAGGGCGGCGCTTCGCGGCGGTCTCGCAGCTGCTCTCGATCGGGCACAACCGGCGGCTGCGGCTGCGCGTGTTCGCGCCCGAGGACGGTTTTCCCGTCGTCGATTCGCTCACCGGGATCTGGCCCAACGCCAACTGGTACGAGCGCGAGGCCTTCGACCTGTTCGGCATCATGTTTAATGGGCACGAGGACCTGCGCCGCATCCTCACCGACTACGGCTTCATCGGCCATCCTTTCCGCAAGGATTTCCCGCTCTCGGGCAATGTCGAGATGCGCTACGACCCGGAGCAGAAGCGCGTCATCTACCAGCCGGTGACGATCGAGCCGCGCGAGATCACGCCGCGGATCATCCGCGAGGACGAGTACGGCGACCTGGGCGCGAAGCCCTGACCATGGCCGAGATCCGCAACTACACGCTCAACTTCGGACCGCAGCATCCCGCGGCTCACGGGGTGCTGCGCCTGGTGCTCGAGCTGGACGGCGAGGTGATCATGCGCGCCGACCCGCACATCGGCCTGCTGCACCGCGCGACCGAGAAGCTCGCCGAGCACAAGACTTACATCCAGGCGCTGCCCTACATGGACCGCCTCGACTACGTCTCGATGCTGTGCAACGAGCATGCCTACTGTCTGGCGGTCGAGCGCCTGCTGGGGGTCGAAGTGCCGGTGCGCGCGCAGTACATCCGCGTGATGTTCGACGAGATCACGCGCATCCTGAATCACCTACTGTGGCTGGGCGCGCACGGACTGGACATCGGCGCGATGACGGTATTCCTCTACTGCTTCCGCGAGCGCGAAGACCTGATGGACTGCTACGAGGCGGTGTCCGGCGCGCGCCTGCACGCCGCCTACTACCGCCCCGGCGGCGTCTACCGCGACCTGCCCGAAACGATGCCGCAATACCGCGCCTCGATGTACAAGAACGCCGCGGACCTGAAAAGGCTGAACGAGAACCGCCGGGGATCGCTGCTCGATTTCATCGAGGATTTCACCCGCCGCTTCCCGAAATACGTCGACGAGTACGAGACGCTGCTGACCGACAACCGCATCTGGAAGCAGCGCACGGTGGGCATCGGGGTCGTGCCCCCGGAGCGCGCGCTTGCGCTCGGGTTCACCGGGCCGATGCTGCGCGGCTCGGGCGTCGAATGGGATCTGAGGAAGAAGCAGCCCTACGCGGTCTACGACAAGATGGATTTCGACATCCCGGTGGGCGTGAACGGCGACTGCTATGACCGGTATCTCGTGCGCGTCGAGGAGATGCGGCAGTCGAACCGCATCGTGCGCCAGTGCATCGGCTGGCTCCGGAAGAATCCCGGGCCGGTGATCACCGACAACCACAAGATCGCTCCGCCGACGCGCGTCGAGATGAAGAGCAACATGGAAGAGCTGATCCACCACTTCAAGCTCTTCACCGAGGGCATCCACGTGCCTCCGGGCGAAGCCTATGCGGCGGTCGAGCACCCCAAGGGCGAGTTCGGCATCTACATCGTCTCCGACGGAGCCAACAAGCCCTACCGGATGAAGATCCGCGCGGCGGGATTTCCGCACCTCGCCGCACTGAGCGAGATGTCCAAGGGCCACATGCTCGCCGACGTGGTGGCGATCATCGGCACACAGGACATCGTCTTCGGGGAGATCGACCGCTGATGCTAAGCCCCGATTCGCTGAAGAAGATCGACCAGGCGGTCGCCAAGTACCCGCCCGACCAGAAGAAGTCGGCGGTGATGGCGGCGCTCACCGTCGCCCAGGACGAGAAGGGCCATCTGTCGACCGAGGTGATGGACTTCGTCGCGGGCCATCTCGGCATGCCGCCGATCGCGGTCTACGAGGTGGCGACGTTCTACACCATGTACGACCTGAAGAAGTCCGGGAAGTACAAGCTGTGCATCTGCACCAATCTGCCGTGCGCGCTCTCGGGCGCCGAGGATGCCGCCGAGCACCTGAAGAAGAAGCTCGGCATCGACTGGAACGAGACCACCGCGGACGGACGCTTCACGCTGAAAGAGGGCGAGTGCTTCGGCGCCTGCGCCGAAGCGCCGGTGATGCTGGTCAACAACAAGACGATGCTGTCCTCGATGACCTCCGAGAACATCGACACCTGGCTTAGGGAACTGAAGTGATCCTCGACTACGGCCCCGACGCCATCGTGATGAAGGGGCTGGACGGCGCCAACTGGCGCCTGGACGACTACGTCAGGCGCGGCGGCTACTCGGCCCTGACAAAGGTGCTCCGCGAGAAGATCTCCCCCGAGACCCTCATCGCCGAGGTGAAGAAGTCCGCGCTGCGCGGACGCGGCGGCGCGGGCTTTCCCACCGGCCTCAAGTGGAGCTTCATGCCGCGCCAGTTTCCCGGCGCGAAGTACCTGGTGTGCAACTCCGACGAAGGCGAGCCCGGAACCTGCAAGGACCGCGACATCCTGCGCTACAACCCGCACGCGGTGATCGAGGGCATGGCCATCGGCGCCTACGCGATGGGCATCGGCACGGGCTACAACTACATCCACGGCGAGATCTGGGAGATCTACGAGCGCTGCGAGCAGGCGCTCGCCGAGGCACGCGCCGCCGGATTCATCGGAAAGAACATCCTCGGCGGCGGGTTCTCCTTCGAGCTTTACAACCATCACGGCTACGGCGCCTACATCTGCGGCGAGGAGACCGCGCTGCTCGAGTCACTCGAGGGCAAGAAGGGCCTGCCGCGCTTCAAGCCGCCCTTCCCGGCGAGCTACGGGCTGTACGGCAAGCCGACCACCATCAACAACACCGAGACCTTCGCCGCCGTGCCCTGGATCGTCAACCACGGCGCCGACGCATTCCTCGCGCTCGGGCGGCCGAACAACGGCGGCACCAAGATCTTCTCGTTGACCGGACACGTGGCGCGCCCCGGGAACTACGAGGTGAAGCTGGGGACGCCGTTCGCGAAGCTCCTCGAGATGGCCGGAGGCATGCGCGGCGGGAGGAAGCTCAAGGCCGTGATTCCCGGCGGCTCGTCGATGCCGGTGCTGCCCGCGGAGATCATGATGCGCACCGACATGGACTACGACTCGATCGCCAAGGCCGGCTCGATGCTCGGCTCGGGCGCCGTGATCGTCATGGACGAGACCACCTGCATGGTCAAGGCGCTGGAGCGCCTGTCGTATTTCTATTTCGAGGAATCCTGCGGGCAGTGCACGCCCTGCCGCGAGGGCACCGGCTGGCTCTACCGCATGGTGAACCGCATCGAGCACGGAAAAGGGAAAGGCGAGGACCTCGATCTCCTCGTCAATGTCGCCGACAACATCGCCGGACGCACCATCTGCGCGCTCGGCGACGCGGCGGCGCTGCCGGTGAAGAGCTTCATCCAGCACTTCCGCAGCGAGTTCCAGCACCACATCGATCACAAGCGCTGCATGGTGACGCTCCCCGGCTACTCCACTTCCCCGGGCCTCCCCGAGCGGCAGGCCGCCTGAACATGCCCAAAGTCATCATCGACGGCACCGAGACCGAGGTCCGCAACGGCGCGACGGTGATGGAGGCCGCGAACGGCCTGGGGATCTACATCCCGCATTTCTGCTACCACAAGCAGCTCTCGATCGCCGCCAACTGCCGCATGTGCCTGGTGCAGGTCGAGAAAGCCCCCAAGCCCCTGCCCGCGTGCGCGACGCCGGTCACCGACGGCATGAAGGTATCGACGCGCTCGGACTACGCGAGGCAGGCGCAGGACGGCGTGATGGAGTTTCTCCTGATCAACCACCCGCTCGACTGTCCGATCTGCGATCAGGGCGGCGAGTGCCAGCTCCAGGACCTCGCGGTCGGGTACGGCAAGAGCGCGTCGCGCTTCACCGAAGCAAAGCGCGTGGTGCTCAACAAGAACCTGGGTCCGCTCATCTCGACCGACATGACGCGGTGCATCCACTGCACGCGCTGCGTGCGCTACGGCCAGGAGCTCGCCGGCGTCATGGAGCTCGGCATGATCGGCCGCGGCGAGCACGCCGAGATCCTCGCCTTCGTCGGCAAGACGGTGGACTCCGAGCTCTCCGGCAACATGATCGACCTGTGCCCGGTGGGCGCGCTCACCTCCAAGCCTTTCCGCTACTCGGCGCGCACCTGGGAGCTGTCGCGGCGCAAGTCCGTGAGCCCGCACGACAGCCTCGGCTCCAATCTCGCCGTGCAGGTCAAGCAGAACCGCGTGATGCGGGTGCTGCCGCTGGAGAACGCCGAGCTGAACCAGTGCTGGCTCTCCGACCGCGACCGGTTCTCCTACGAGGGCCTCAACTCCGAGGAGCGGCTGACCAAGCCGATGATCAAGGAGGACGGCCATTGGCGCGATGTCGACTGGCAGGTCGCCCTCGAGCACGTCGCGCGGGGCCTGTCCGAGACCCGCTTCAAGTACGACCCGCGGGAGATCGGCGCGCTCGCCGGCCCGCACTCCACGCTCGAGGAGATGGCCCTGCTCGCGAAGCTGGTGCGCGCGATGGGGGGGGACAACGTCGATTTCCGGCTGCGCCAGTCGGACTTCTCCGCCGACGGCAAGCGCGCTGGCGTGCCCTGGCTGGGGATGAAGCTCGCCGAGCTCGAGCAGGCCGACCGCGTGCTGGTGATCGGCTCCTTCCTGCGCAAGGACCATCCGCTGCTCGCCTCGCGGCTGCGTCAGCTCGCCAAGCGTCAGACGCAGATGAATATCCTGCACTGCGCCGACGACGAGCTGCTGATGCCGGTGGCGAACAAGGCGATCGTCCGGCCGGGCGAGCTGGTCGCGGCGCTCGCGCAGGTCGTGAAAGGAGCCGCCGAGGCGAGGCAGAAGGCCGCGCCGGCCGAGCTCGCTTCGGTGAGGGTCGGTGGCGAAGCCAAGGCGATCGCCGCGAGCCTCGCGTCGGGAAAGAGCGTCGCGGTGCTCCTCGGCAACCTCGCCGTGCAGCACCCCCAGGCCTCGCAGCTGCAACGTCTTGCGCAGGACCTGGCGGGCCTGCTCGACGGCAAGTTCGGATTCCTGGGCGAGGCGGCGAACAGCGTCGGCGGCTATCTCGCGGGCTGCGTGCCCTCGGAAGGCGGCATGAACGCCAAAGCGATGCTGGCGCAGCCGCGGCGCGCCTACCTGCTGCTCCACGCGGAGCCCGATTTCGACTGCGGCGACCCGCGCGAGGCGACCAAGGCGATGGCGGCTGCGGACCTGGTCGTGGCTCTCGCCGCGTACCGGAGCTTTGCGGCGGACTACGCCGACGTGCTGCTTCCGGTCGTGCCGTTCACCGAGACCTCCGGCACCTATGTGAACTGCGAGGGCAGGATGCAGAGTTTCAACGCGGCGGTGAAGCCCCTCGGCGAAGCCCGTCCGGCCTGGAAGGTACTCCGCGTGCTCGGCAACCTGATGAGCCTTCCCGGTTTCGACCACGAGTCGACCGAGGCGATACGCGACGAGGTGTGCCGGGCTGACACCGTCGCCGGCAGGCTGGCCAACCGTGTCGACGGCATCACCGTGAAGCTCGATTCGGCGCCGCCGGCCAACGGGCTCGAGCGCATCGCGGACGTGCCCATCTACTTCGGCGATCCGATCGTGCGCCGCGCAGGCTCCCTGCAGAGGACGCGCGACGCGCTGCCGCCGCGCGCTTGGCTCGGTTCAGCACTTGCCGAGCAGGTCGGCGTCAAGGCGGGCGAGCGGGTGAGGGTGCGCCAGGGCGAAGGCACGGTCATCGTCGAGGTCGGCATCGACGAGCGCCTCCCCGCCGGCTGCGTGAGGCTCGCCACCGCGCACCGGCACACCGCGGGCCTGGGTCCGATGTTCGGCACGATCTCGCTGGAGCGCGCGTGACATGGTGAAGAGCGTGTTCGACGTCTGGGCGGACCTGTGGACCGCCTGGCTGGGTCCGGAGTGGGGACCCCCCGTCTGGATGCTGGTGAAGAACACCATCCTGATCCTGTGCATCGTGCTGCCGCTGTTCGGGCTGGTCGCCTACCTCACGCTGTGGGAGCGCAAGCTGATCGGCTGGATGCAGATCCGCATCGGGCCGAACCGCGTCGGGCCGATCGGGCTGCTGCAGCCGATCGCCGACGCGATCAAGCTGATGTTCAAGGAGCTGATCGTTCCGACCGGAGCGAACAAGTTTCTCTTCATCGTCGCGCCCATGCTGACGCTCATGCCGGCGCTCGCCGCCTGGGCGGTGATCCCCTTCGGTCCCGAGGTAGTGCTCGCGGACGTCAACGCCGGGCTCCTGTACGTGATGGCGATCACCTCGATGGGCGTCTACGGTGTGATCATCGCCGGCTGGGCGTCGAACTCCAAGTACGCCTTTCTCGGCGCGATGCGCTCGGCGGCGCAGATCGTCGCCTACGAGATCGCGATGGGGTTCGCGCTGGTGTGCGTGCTGCTGGTGTCGCAGAGCCTCAATCTGGTCGACATCGTCGAGGGGCAGAACCGCGGCTGGTTCGCGCACAAGGGGATCAATTTCCTCTCGTGGAACTGGTTGCCGCTCTTTCCCATGTTCCTCGTCTATTTCATCTCCGGCATCGCCGAGACCAACCGCGCGCCCTTCGACGTCGCCGAGGGCGAATCGGAGATCGTCGCCGGCTTCCATGTCGAGTACTCCGGCATGACCTTCGCGATCTTCTTCCTGGGCGAGTACGCCAACATGATCCTGGTGTCGACGCTCGCCACGGTCATGTTCCTCGGCGGCTGGGCGCCCCCCTGGGACAGCGCGCTTACCAGCGCGATCCCGCCGTTCGCGTGGCTGTTCGCCAAGGTCTTCTTCGTTGTATCGCTGTTCCTGTGGGCCAGGGCGACGTTCCCGCGCTACCGCTACGACCAGATCATGCGCCTGGGCTGGAAGGTATTCATCCCGGCGACCATCATCTGGCTGGTGGTGATCGCGGTGTGGATGCAGACACCCTGGAATATCTGGCGATGATCGACAAGCTGCGCGATTTCTTCAAGGCCTTCCTGCTCGTGGAGCTGGTGAAAGGCATGGCGCTTACCGGTCGCCACCTGTTCAGGCGCAAGATCACGATCCAGTTCCCGGAGGAAAAGACCCCGGTCAGCCCGCGTTTCCGCGGGCTGCACGCCCTGCGCCGCTACCCGAACGGCGAGGAGCGCTGCATCGCCTGCAAGCTGTGCGAGGCCGTTTGCCCGGCGCTCGCGATCACCATCGAGTCCGAGCAGCGCTCCGACGGCACGCGCCGCACCACGCGCTACGACATCGACCTTACCAAGTGCATCTTTTGCGGGCTGTGCGAGGAATCCTGCCCGGTGGACTCGATCGTCGAGACCCACATCCTCGAGTACCACGGCGAGAAGCGCGGCGACCTC